>JASJAS010000036.1 GCA_030066875.1 Acidimicrobiia bacterium
GCTAGAAATCGGATTCACCGACACCTGCAACAACCCCACCGAAGTCATCTCCCGCTTCTCCTCAGGAGTCAACTCACCCTTCGACAACCACCCCCCATCATTCACCGAACACAACCAAGCACGCGGACGGCCGTAGGCGTGCGCCGGAAGCGTTCAGTCCATCCAGTGCGCCGGTGTAGGACCCTTGCGACTGGTCGCGCCATCCAGTCGATCTGGTCAGGGTCTTCCGGGCTGGAGGTGAGTTGCAGTTCGATTGCAAGTGAGCGACCACGCGGTGAGGGTTTGACGTAGGGTTGCTAGGAAGTTCCCGAGGAGCAGACGCAATGGAAATGCAAGTCTCAACGGTGGTCGATCGGTCAGTAGCGAAGGTTTGGGACTTCTACGCCGTGAATCATGTCGAGAACCACCCCCGGTGGGACTCAGATCTCGAACTGGAGAAGCTGTCGGATGGTCCGATCGGCCTGGGGACCGTGATCAAGAGGCGGAACACACGCTATGACACCCCCACCGAGGGATCGATGGAAGTTGTCGAGTTCGAGCCCGAGAAGGTCATGGGGGTGATGATCCAGGATGGGCCGATCGCAACCCGAGGGCGAGCAGTGTTCTCACCGGTTTCATCCGACGCGACGGCCATGACGATTTGGGCTGAGTTCCCGGGGATGGACGATTCCATGGTCGACAAGATCAAACCGCTGATGGAACGAAGCGCCGCTGCCATCAAGCAGCTCATAGAAAGCGAACCCGACTGATGGCCAATCCGCTGGACGCCGATTGGGATACCGCCGTCACGAGCTACTTACACCTCTACAACGATCGTGACGGTGAATCCCATTTCGAGGACGTCGAGTTTCCACTTCGCGAAGTCGAGGGCCAAGGTACTTCGGCGGTGTGGGCCACTCCTTTCGAAGAGGCCACCAACTACGGGTTGAGGGTTGTGCCGCCTGGGTGGGAACGTGACTGGGGTCCGGCGGCGCGACGGATGATCGCCGTATACCTGTCGGGCGAGGGGGAGATCGAGGCCAGCGACGGAGAAGTCCGCAGGTTGTTGCCCGGCATGGTGCTCTTCGCTGAGGATACCGCCGGGCGAGGACACCGCGTCAGACACATCGGTGAAGAGCCGGTGACGGTGGTACACGTAGTCCTCCCCGACTAGGAGGAGGCAGAGCCACCGGGCGAGCATCCGCCGTTAGACCAACCGATAGAAGCGCCACATCTCGGTCTCGATGGGCATGACCTCGACGTCAGAGAATCCCGCCTCTGAGGCATACCTGCGCAGTGTGTCCGGTCGCATGACGGTGCCGGTCCCGGCGCTGTGAAGATGAGCCATTCCGTCGGGCAGACAGATGAAGTTTGAGAATCCGTACATGAGTTGCTCGATCTCCCCGGCGTCGGGGTGGAAAGCCTCCGAAACCTTCTCATCCATGACGACGACGTAACCGTCATCAGCCGCGATCCGCCGCATCGAGGTGAGCGTGGCTACGGGGTCCGGCATGTCATGGATGCACTCGAATGCAGCCACAACGTCGTAGTCGCCCTGGACCGACGGATCCCCGGCATCGAGCGCATGGAATGTCACCCGGTCGTCAACGCCCGCTTCCACCGCGTGGATGCGGGCGTAGTCGATCGACGGCTCATCCAGGTCGTACCCGTCGACGGTGACCCGGTCGTACCCGACAGCGAGGCTTATCGAAGACCAACCGAACCCACAACCGATATCCGCAACGCGAGCCCCGCTTGTAAGACGGTCTGCCAAATCGGGAACGCTGCCGAACCACTCCTGCGCAAGGAGCTTCATGAAGGACGGTCGATTCATATCTGCCTGCGACTCTCTCATGTCCGCACCGAACTCGTCCCAAGACACGCCGCCGCCGTTTCGGTGGGCTTCCACCACTGCGGACAGTTTCATGCCGGCAGTTGCGATCATGCGCGCCAGCGGAGCGAGATACGACAAACTCAACTCATCGGTCAACACTGAGGCGTACTCCGGCGGGAGAGCAAACCGACGGGACCGGCCGTCATCGGACATCTCGGCGACGTACACGAAACCGGACACGGCCTGTTGCTCTAGCCACTCTCGCGTGTAACGCTCCTCCGTGCCCGCCATCTCGGCGAGTTCGCTTGTGGTCATCGGACCATGCTCGCCGAGGATCTGGTAGTACGAGAGCCGGTCGCCGACGTAGATAGCAAAGACGTCGAACGTGCCTAGGGCGGCATCGAATACCCGGTTGGCTAGATCCTGTGCTCTCCGCGTGGCTCCCGATGTGTCAGGCATGATGGCTCCTCCTTCCCTACCGCCCAGGTGATTCGTGACGAGGGCGAGCATCTGGGTTGTGATGCGATTGAAACAAGCCTACGCCCGCCAAATACGATCCGATCAGGTACCGACGAGTTCTGAACACGGTGGGGTTGTACAGATACGAGCAGGTGATCCGCCTGGGCTCCCCTGCATGGAGTGATTCCGTCCCGCAACCGCGCCAACCGCGCGAGATCGCATCCAAACCACTGTTGGTCTCCGAAAAAGGAGCGAAGCCTTCCCCGATTCGGAGACAAGATCATGGCAATCGCAGCTGCGAGCTAACTCGTTACTGCGGAGCAGGCGAACTGGAATTGCGAGCCGTTCTTCGCGCGGACGGTTGCGCCACTCAACTCCCTACGTGAGCGTGGCTAATGCTCATCGCCCTCTACCGAGCTGCGGCGGGATTCCCAACTGAACCTCACCTCACCGATCCGCCGACTGCGGCTTCGTTGATTCCTCCCCCCAGGTTCCGCCGGGACCTCACTTCACCTAGTACCCAATAAGCAACCCGACGCTTGACCGTCGGCTTTGAAAGGAAGTAAACCCATGTCGTTCGAGAATGATTTTGCCTATACGGCGACCCAGTTTGAGGTCGTGTTGGGCGTCTTTACGCTCACGGCGGCCGTCTTCGCGGCGGTCTTGGTCTATTCGCTGGCAACGGCCGGCAGCATTGCGCCCAGATACCGGCTCACCTCCTACCTGACCGGCGTCGTCATGGTGTCGGCGTTCTTTGAGCTGGGCTTGCTCGCTCTGCGCTGGAACAACGCCTTCAGCTGGGACGGATCACTCTACGTGCAGGTGGGTGATCTCTTCTCCAATGGCTTCCGGTACATGAACTGGAGCATCGACGTCCCGGTTCTGCTCACCCAGCTACTCATCGTCGCCGGCATCACCGGCGCGGCGTTCCGGAAACGGTGGGCTTCGTTCGTGGTTGCCGGATTGGCGATGATATGGACCGGGTACATCGGTCAATTCGACGAGATTCAGGGCGGAGCATCGTTCTGGATTTGGGGCGCCATCAGCACCGTCTTCTACATCTGGCTGCTCTACGTCGCCTGGCAGACGATTCGCGATGCGCGGGCAAACGCCCCCACCCCCACCATCGAGCGGCTCTTCAGCGCAGTGTGGATTCTGTTCATAGTCTCGTGGACCATCTACCCGCTGGCCTACCTGATGCCGCAGATCAGCGCAACAGTTGAGGGCGTCGTCGCTCGCAACCTGATCTACAGCTTCGCCGATATCGCATCGAAGGCTGTATACGGCATCTTGCTCGCTGTCATCGCACAGAAGCTCAGCGCAGTGCGCGGCTACCAGCCCGCAATCGAAGCCGAAGAAGCGTTTGCCGAGCAGACTGGCTAGCACAGCCAAACGCCAACAGCAACGAAGCCCCCTGCACGCAGGGGGCTTCGTTCGTGCTCGACCGAAGAGGTCCCGCTGGCTTGCAGCCATGACCTGCTTCGCAGCCACGACCCAATCCGTCCCGGCCTTCCGCTACGTAGAAACCGTGATCACCACAGACGCGAGACGAGCATGGACAGAGTTTTGGTCACCGGAGGCACTGGAGTCATCGGTGTTGAGCTGGTCGAAGAGCTCTGCCGAATGGGGTTTAGACCACGGGTATTGACACGACGTCCCCATCGGGCAGCGCTGCTGTCTTCTTACCCGGTCGAAGTCGTCCACGGGGATCTCTCGAGCGAGGCATCGCTACGCCGGGCGCTCGAGGACATCGACACTGTGATCCACCTCGGGGCACGGGCGAGTTTCGAGTCGTACCGTCGCCTGAAACCCACAATCGTGGACGGGACCGTCAGGCTTGGACAGCTCGCCGCAGATTCAGGAGTAGACCACTTCGTCTACAGCAGCAGCCTCTTCGTGTACGGCGGACAGGAAACGCCTATCAGATCGGACACTCCTGCCTTGCCGGTCATGGACTACGGCCGCGCCAAGGTGGAGGCCGAGGATGCCCTTCTCGACATCAGCGCCCGAAGTGCGATGACCGTCGCCAACGTGCGCTTGCCCCACGTTTACGGCCCCCAGTCAATCCTCTTTCAACAGGTGCGCAATGGAATCGCGATCTTTCCCGGCAAGATGGGAAACCGCTGTGGCCAGCTGCACGTCGCGGACGCAGCCCGCATTCTCGCCCAGATCGGCCTCGCTCGGTGGACAGGCAGCTCGGCGGTTTCCGACGGAGAGACCGTGACATGGAGCGAGTTCTTCTCGATCCTGGAGGAGCTCTACCCGAGACTTCGTCTCGTCACACTCCCTTCGTGGTTCGCTTATGCCGGTGCAACCGTGCTCGAACCACTCGCTTCCCGTCGGTCCCGACCCACTCTGTACACGAAGGACACCGTGGTCGGCTTCAATCTCGATTTGCCCGTTGAACCCGGCCTTATCTGGGAAGACCTTGGCATAGAGCCTCACTACCGGAGCGTTCATGAAGGAATCCCCCGAGTACTCGATGGCTACGTTCGATACCGTTGGCGTCATCCCCTCCAAGATCGGCGCTCTGCATGAGTAAAGCCCTCAAGACCACAGATGTGATCGTGGTTGGGGCAGGAATGGCGGGTCTGACCGCAGCCCGAGAACTGAACAAGGCCGGGATATCGACGGTAATCCTCGACAAACGGCGCGCCCCCGGTGGCCGGATGGCAACCAGGACCATCGACGGCGCACGCTTTGATCACGGAGCCCAGCACTTCAGCGCACGGTCGGAGCAGTTCACGAGCAGGGTCGATGAACTGCGCAACGCCGGCGTTGTCAGCGAGTGGTACCGGGCGGATAGTCGGACCACACCAGGGCGGCTGCGAGAATCGCGCTTCGTCGGGTCGGGGGGTATGCGGCGCATTCCAGAACACTTGGCGAATGACCTGGATGTGCAGACTTCGGTCACGGTCGACAAGCTGATTAGGGACGCTGCCGGAATCACAGCCGTGACCGGTGACATCGCACTCGCCCGTGGGTCGGCGATCGTTCTCACGCCGCCCGTCCCGCAACTCCTCAACCTTCTGCGGGCGAGCAACTTGCTACCAGGCTCCAGCATTCTCGACCCACTCGAATCGGTGCCGTACAACCCGAGCCTGGCCGTTATGGCAACACTTGACGCGCCGAGCGGGCTACCCGACGGTCACCTCGCAGAGCCTTCGGCCGACGTGGCATGGATAGCGGACAACCAGCACAAGGGAACGTCGCAGCTTCCGGCTCTCACCATTCATTCGACCGCCGACTTCGCATCAGCTCACGTCGGTTCGGATTGGTCTGGCTGGACAAAGCATCTCGCCGATCAAGTTGCACCGATGTTGGATGGGCGCATCGTTCACACCGTTGGACATCGCTGGATGTATGCAGAGCCCCGGACAACGTTTGACTCGGGAGCGATCGTGCTCGAATCTGATAAGCCGATCGTGCTCGCTGGGGAGGTGTTTGCGGGCGCCAAGGTAGAGGGGGCCTTTCTTTCTGGGTTGGCTGCTGCGAATGCGATCCTCGAACGGAGCAAACCCCCTGGAACGTAGGGGGATTGAGTAGCGCGCCCGGGAGAACTCGAATCCCCAAAGCCGGGTACCGGTTGACCGATTGCCTGCTTGGGTTCTGCAGCGATGACGGTGCAGGTCACCGTGTAGGAGGCGAATCGGCGTCGAGAAGCGTATGGTCCTTCCGTGACTACGACGTTTGTTCTCGGAGGCGGCGGCCGATGGGGAGCTGTAGAGGTGGGCATGCTGCGCGCTCTCGAGGAAGCCGGCATCCGACCGGACCTCATCGTCGGCACCTCTGTTGGAGCGTTCAACGGATCGGTCGTAGCCGCCGACGCAGGCTCCGGCGCAGTGCAGCGCCTCACTGATCTTTGGACTGAGATTGCGGGCGCCCAGCTGTTCGCGTCAGGAATCGGGCAGCGCATCAAGAATCTCGCATTCATGCGGCCAGCCATCCACAGCTCGGATCAACTGCGCGACATGCTGCAAAGCCTGCACGGTGCAGATACGAGGATCGAGGATCTGCGAATCCCGTTCCAGTGTGTTGCTTCGTCCATCGAGAGTGCCACCGAACACTGGTTCACGCAGGGCCCCCTCGTCGATGCGCTCCTCGCCAGTTCGGCAATACCCGTGCTGCTGGAGCCCGTCGAGATCGAGGGCGAGCACTTCTACGACGGCGGCCTCGTCAACTCCATACCGATCGACCGGGCGATTGACTTGGGAGCCACAAGGGTCTTTGCGCTGCAGGTTGGCCGCGTCGAGGTTCCGCTCCGTCCACCGCGCCGGCTTCACGAGGCAGCGCTGCTTTCCTTCGAGATTGCACGGAGACACAGGTTCCGCACCGGCATCAGGCGCCTACCTGGGGATGTGGAACTTCACGTCCTGCCGTCGGGAAACCCTCTCGAGTTCGACGACAGGCGTCAGCTGAAGTGGCGCGATACGAGCACAACGAGCGCGCTCATCGATGCGGCCTACCGGGCAAGCCGAGACTATTTGGAGAAGGAAGGGCTGCTGTGAGACTCCCTCCCCGGTGGCTGCGCAGACTGGTAATCGACCCGGCGGTTGTGATCGGCTTCATTCTGGCCGTGATTGTGCTGCCGCTCTGGGTACTCGTCGCATTGGTCGGCTCGCGCCTCGTTCCGGGCAATTGGCGCATCCTCCGAGTCGCCTGGTTCCTCTTTCTGTATCTGGCGGTCGAGGTAGCCGCCCTGATCGCGCTGTCCGCGCTATGGCTCGCCTCTGGCTTCGGCTGGAAGATCCGATCGGAGCCCTTCCAGCGGGCCCACTTCTTCGTATTCGGCGCGATGCTCGCGCTGGTGGTCGGATCGGCGCAGCGTGCCTTCAAGCTCCAAGTCGCCCTCGAGGACCCGCCTCCGCAGACGGTCGATGACCCGGACCGCAAGCCAGCACTGATACTGAGCCGCCACGCCGGTCCGGGCGACTCGATACTCCTCCTGCATTTCTTGGTGAATGGGTACAAGCGGAGGCCACGAATCGTGCTCAAGGAGTTCCTGCAGTGGGACCCGGCGGTCGACGTCATGCTGAACCGGATCCCCGCCGCGTTCGTTCCCGTCGGCCGGAAAGGCGGCGAGTCGCTGATCGAGGCAATCCGTGACCTCGCCGCCGGCATGGGGAAAGACGACGCGTTCGTCATCTTCCCCGAGGGGGCGAACTACACAGAGGGACGGCATGCTCGTGCCATCCGCAAGCTCCGTGAGATTGGACGGCCCGACCTTGCCGAGCGAGCCGAGGACCTGAAGATCACGCTGCCGCCGCGCACTGGCGGCGTGCAGGCGGCGCTAGATACGGCTCCCGACGATGGAGGCGTCTTCTTCATCGGCCACGCCGGGCTAGAAAGCTTCCTCACTCCGGGTGACATCTGGCGGGCCATGCCCATAGATACGACGATCGCCGCCAAGACATGGCTCGTTCCCGCCGAAGAACTGCCCGACCCGGCCGACCTGGAGGGGTGGCTCTACGACATGTGGGCGCAGATCGATCAATGGATCACCGGCACGCTCGCCAAAACCGCGGAACCCGCAAGTGAGGCCTAGCGGTAGGGCGGGTCGCGGCACCTGGGTTGTGTATAAGGGAGTCAATCCATCTCGCCTAGCCAGCCGCGTCGTGCCAGCCACTTTCCTGTCTCGAGGACCGGAATGATCGAAGCGGCCACGCCGAGGAGCGCGAGCCAGCCTGCGGGATTAAGGGCGTAGGTGCCGAAGGCCTCTTGGAGGAACGGCACATACATGATCGCCGCAAGGAGTAGCAGTTCCCACAGGATCGCAAGATTGAGCCACCGGTTGGCGAACGGACGATCAAACACCGAGCGACGGTCGGAGCGGAAGTTGTAAGCCTTGAAGAACTCAATGAGCACCAGACAGACGAACGTGTTCGCCATGGCCCGTTCATCGCTGCCCCCCGCAGCCCGGGTGGTGGCGAACACCGCGAAGTTGACTATCGCCGACCAGACTCCGCCGAGTGACATGAGGGTCACCACCGGCCTCGTGAAGATCCCTCGCCGCGGGTCTCGTGGCGGCCGGTGCATCAGATCGGGCTCCGCGGGGTCGACTGAGAGGGCGAGAGCCGGCAGCCCGTCTGTTGCCAGATTGACGTAGAGGATCTGCACCGCCGAGAGAGGCAGCGGCATCCCCGCCACGGTCGCCGCAGCGATCAGGAGGGTCTCGCCGATGTTCGACGAGATCAAGTACATCAGGTACTTCTTGATGTTCCCGAAGATCCCGCGCCCCTCCTCGACGGCGGCGACGATCGAGGCGAAGTTGTCGTCGAGCAGGACCATCTCGGAGGCTTCTCGCGAGACATCGGTGCCGACGATCGCCATGGCAACACCGATGTCCGACTTCTTGAGCGCGGGGGCGTCGTTCACGCCGTCGCCCGTCATCGCCACGACGGCGTCGCGCCCCTGCCAGGCGGTGACGATGCGGAGCTTGTCGGCCGGGGAGACCCGGGCATACACCTCGATGTCGGCGACTTCCTCCGTCAGCTGGTCGTCGGTCATCTGCTCGAGCTCCCGGCCGGTCACTACCCGGCCCTCGTCGAGGATGCCGACCTCTCTGGCTATCGCGGCGGCGGTGACAGGATGGTCTCCCGTGATCATCACGACGCCGATGCCCGCACCGCGACACGCCGCTACCGAGGACGCTGCCTCCGGTCGGGGCGGATCGACCAGACCAGCGAGGCCGAGAAAGGTCATGCCTTGCTCCGCCGTGGCCAGCAATGCGTCCGGCTTGCGGGCTATGCCGAGGACCCGGATACCCTCGCCGGCAAGGGATTCCGCCGTACTCAAGATGCTCCGCCGTGCGGTCTCGTCGAGTGAAGCTACGCCACTCTCACTCAACACCGTGCTACAGGCATCGAGAATGACTTCGGCAGCTCCTTTCGAGCACGCAAACACGCTCCCTGCGTCCTCGTGGAGCGTCGTCATCCGCTTCCGCTCGGAGCTGAAAGGCAGCTCTTCCGTGCGCGGGTATCGGGCTTCGAGCTCGTGCTTGTCCATCCCCAGCTTGGCGGCCGCCACCACGAGGGCTCCTTCGGTCGGATCTCCGCGGACAACCCGCCGCCCGTCGACATCGTGGGCAAGCGTCGCGTCGGAGGCGAGGGCCGCCGTGCGGAGAAGCTCGACGACGGTCTGTGGCGCAGCTGCGGCGGCATCGTCCACGAGCAGGTCACCTTCCGGGTCGTAGCCGGACCCGGTGAGAGATGCCGACACGCCGGCAGCGAAGATTCTGCGCACGGTCATCTCGTTTCGAGTCAGGGTTCCCGTCTTGTCGCTGCAGATGACCGAGGTACTGCCCAGCGTTTCCACGGCGGGGAGGCGGCGGATGAGCGCTTTCCGTTTGACGATCCTCCGTACACCCATCGCCAGCGAGATCGTCACGACGGCCGGAAGCGCCTCGGGAACAACAGCGACGGCGAGAGCGATTCCGAAGAGGAGCATTTCGAGGGGCTCCTGGCCCCGAGAGACTCCGAGAACGACGATGATCCCGACGACAACAAGAGCAACGACGGCGAGGACTTTCCCAACGCGGTCAAGGTTCTTCTGCAGCGGCGTCTGCCCGACTTCGACGGTTTGCAGCATGCCGGCGATCTTGCCGAATTCGGTCCTCATCCCGGTGCCGGTGACTGCACCCAGGCCTCGCCCATATGTGACGACGGTGCCGCTGTATGCCATGTTGCGTCGGTCGGCAACGGCGATGTGGTGGTTCTCGATGGGCAGCGTGTGCTTCTCGACCGGAACCGACTCGCCGGTCAGCGGCGCCTCGTCGGTCTGGAGGTTGAAGGCCTCGACGAGCCGCAGATCCGCGGGGATGCGATCGCCGACATGAAGCAACACAATGTCGCCGGGCACGACCTCACTGGCCTGGATGACGTATTCCTCACCGTCGCGGAGCACACGTGCAGTAGGCGCAGCCATATCGCGCAGTGCCTCGATCGCCCGCTCCGCACGGAACTCCTGGACGAAACCGAGAAGGACAGCGAATACAACGATGACACCGATGACGATCGCCTCGAGAACATCCCCAAGGACGACGGAAAGGCCGACGGCGATCAGCAGAATGATGATGAGGATGTTTCTGAACTGGGCTACAAGCAGCGACCAAGGCGACGTGCGGTCCGACGCCTCGAGTTCGTTCGGCCCGATCGCAGCGAGCCGCCGAGTTGCCTCAGAGGTGGCAAGCCCGCGTGCTGAAGTGTCCAAGGTACGGAGGGATTCCGCAACGGCCATAACGTGGAAAGGTGTCGAGCCACCCTGGGATTCTCCATGTGCGCCCGTGGTGCCATTTGCTTGCTGATTCATGGCGTTCGATGCCGTAGCTTGACCGGGGTCACAAACCCCTGGGGTTTCACTGCCAGCACTGAACAGCGAACCGACCGGAGGATCGTCTCAGCTGTATTGCCCACTATCAGACCCTTTAGCCCGGTGCGGCCGACGGTGCCCATGACGATGAGGTTGATGTCGAGATGGTCCGCTAGGCGGGGCAAAGCCACGCCAGGCTCGCCCGATACCATGTGGATCGAGGCACCCAGCTCGTCGACGTGGTGGCGCGTCGCAAGCAGGTTCAACTGGTCACGATGTACCTCCTCCACCTCCCTAGCCATCGCATCGACGATTCGACCCGGCATCTCTACGAAGGGAGAGGTACGCAAAGTTGCCTCGCCCTCGAGGGTCCATGCATGTCCTAGGTGTAACTCGCCGAAATGGCGACGGGCCAAGGACGTGGCCAGCTCGAGAACCAGGTTGTTGAGCCCGTCACGAACTGGATCACTCGGATCCGGATCGACCAACGCCAGGATGCGAAGTTCCCTGGCCAGCGACGGGTGCATCACCCATACGGGGGTCGGACACTTTCGCAACACGTGCATCACGCCGCTGCTTGGTTGCGGCAGAGCTGCCCTGTTAACTTCCGGCTCACCCATCATCACCAGATCATGACCATGGGCAAGGACATAACGGATCACCTCGAGAAACGGCTCACCGACGGTGACGATGACCTCAGTCTCCTCTCGGCCTCCAGTGTTCACGACCATACGCCGGAGTCGTTCTTCCCGGTCGTGCAGCAAAGCACCTTCGACATCGATTGTTCGGCCCTCTACGTTCATCCTCTTTCGCCACGGCGGCAGAGGCGCAACGACGTCCAGCACCGTTAGGTGCGCATCGTTGGTGTCCGCGAGGTTGACCGCGTTGCGCAGGGTCAGAGGCTCCAGGTGACCCGGAGACGCCGCAACCAGGATTCTCTTGAACCGGTCCATAGCGCCACCTCTTCCCCCAAATCTACCGAGTGCGCACCGGCTTGCTGTGACCGAATCCACCACTCGTCCACAGTCGAGAGCTGGAGGAAGGTCAGCAAGGGGCGCCCAGAGGGCTGGCTCAAAGTTCGATTCTTGCGTCGCAGATCGGAATATGTTGTGGCTTCGGACGCCAGAACGACCGGAACCCCGCGATCCGCGACCTGGATTTTCTCCCTGATGGCCGAATAGGGGTGTCTCCCCTATGGAGCGATGGTCCCAGCGGGAGGACACTGTCCTCAACGACGACGGCTTCAAGCAGTTGCGGAACCGATTGGTCATCGGCGCTTGGTTGCCGTGTTGGTTGGTGCCGCGATCGCGCTTGCTCTACCGCCGCCGCCGAAGGTCCGACCATTCTCGGATCAAGGTCAAAGTCTACGAATCTCGGAAAGGAGGTTCGGAAATGACAGGGCAAACTCGACAACCGGCCAGCGAGAAGTCCCCCGAGGAGAGACGCGAACTACTGGGCCAAGCTGTCGCTGGCACACTCGCTCAGCAGGGAACGTGGCGAGTCAAGTCTCAGTCGGACTACGACGCTGTCGTGATCAAAGGCAAGAAAACGAACCACGTCCTCCATCTGATCCTGTCAGTCGTGACAATGGGCCTCTGGCTCCCAGTCTGGTTGATACTGGTCATCCTCAATCAGGAGGAGAAGCGCCGGCTGGCAGTGGACGCCTACGGGAACATCTCGACGGAGGTTGAAGGTGTCGTTTTGCGCCCCGAGCCATCGACTGATGGGAGGTGGGTGGTCGCCCCTACGACGAGGCTCGGCTTGTGGGCGGTGCGTCTCGCCGGCGCGTGGGTGGGGCTCACGATTGTCGCCGCGCCACTGTATCTCTGGGTCCCTGGGGGCGAGTTGGTGAACGCCTTTCTGGTGTACGGTCTGGCCCTGGCAGCAGGGCTCGCGAGTGGCGTTCTCGCACTCATTGCCATACGGCGAGACAAGGAGCGAGCACTCAGCGTCTACGCCGCGGTGATCCCGCTGCTGTTCTTCCTGGCGCTCGTGGTGGCCGAATTGGTGACGGGGGGCGAACACTGATCCGACCGGCAGCCCGGTCGCGTTCATGAATCGAGCATCAGGACCGCGGAAAGTCCTTGCATCGGGGGCTTCGCAAGCACGCCCGGCATAACTCGAATCCCCAGCGCTCGGATCCGTAGTCTCCGGACCAACAGTCGCCGGACCCCGCTCAGAGCCACCGGGTATGGTCGGGGGTGTATGAGACACACTGAGGCGGCAGTTGTCGGGGCTGGGCAAGCAGGCCTGGCTACGAGCTACTGGTTAGCTGAGCGCGGGATTGACCAAGTGTTGCTCGAGAGAGATCGACCGGGAACCTCCTGGCTGGACCGCTGGGATTCCTTCTGCCTTGTTACCCCCAATTGGACGCTGGACTTGCCAGGTTTCCCCTACGACGGTGACGATCCGGATGGCTTCCTCCTCCGCGACGCCATCGCCGACTACGTGAAGCGCTACCGGGACTTTCTCAATGCCCCCGTACAAGAATCCACCGAGGTCCGGCAACTCAGCCGCACCGGGAGCGGTTGGACGCTTCAGACAAGCCGCGGCCCGTGGTCTGCGCGTTCAGTTGTGGTTGCAACCGGCGCTTTCCCGTTCCCATCCATCCCACCGTGCGGCAGGGACATCGGATCTGGCTTGCTGCAGCTTCACAGCCAGTCGTACCGCCGACCGTCCGATCTACCGGATGGTGGAGTGCTCGTCGTAGGCAGCGGTCAGTCTGGGGCACAGATCGTTGATGACCTCATGATCGCGGGCCGGCAAGTGTGGTTCTCGATTGGGCGGTCGGGGCATGTTCCTCGTCGCTATCGCGGACGAGATACGACAGTCTGGCTCAGCGAGATCGGGTTCATGGATATGGTCGTTACCGAGGAAATGAGGCAACGACCGAGCATGATGGTCTCAGGTCGAGATGGTGGGAAGGATCTCAATCTGCGCGCGTTCGGGCGTGAAGGCGTTCATCTCGTCGGTCGTGTTGTCGGCGCAGATGGATCGAAACTGGTGCTTGCGGGCAACGTCGCGGACATCCTCGACGGTGCGGATGCAGTCGCCATGCAGGTGAAGGGCCAGGTCGATCGGTTCATCTCCGAGCATGACATCGACGCCCCGACCCCGGAGATCGAGGCTATCGATTGGGTTCCCGAAGCAAGCCCGCCGCGACTCGATCTTCGGGCGGAGGGAATCACCACGGTTATTTGGGCGACCGGGTATCGCCACGATTACTCGTGGATTGACGCAGCGGTCTTCGACGAGCGCGGCTACCCCAGACAGCACCGCGGCGTAACAGCCGAACCAGGCCTCTACTTCATCGGCTTGCACGGAATGCACACCACTGGATCGGGGCTCTTCTCGGGGGTTGGCGGCGACGCCAGATACGTCGTTGAGCACCTTGCGGGGACGCTCAGCTAGGGCGGTCGGGCGCAGAAGCAGCGCCTTCAGGTGCCCTTCAGACGACCCCAGGATCATGGGTGCCAATGAGACGCTGCTGTGCCCAAACTGGTGCTCTCGCCGGAGCCACGACGCAGGCGATGCGGCTAGCTTGTGGTCAGGATGCGATTCGACGTTTTGGGTCCGTTCCTGATCGAGGACCGAGGTCTACGGAGACCTCAAGACTTGACCTCCTAGTCATTCCTGGTGGACACTGGATGGAGGCTGCCGGAGGTTGATAGCGTGCGAGTCTCTCTACAAGTCTTAATGGCGTTGACCTTGTTATTCGGAGCCTGTGGGTCAGACGGCAGCGGCGGAGACCCGGCTGCCGACTTGTACGGCGAATGGCGTAC
>JASJAS010000037.1 GCA_030066875.1 Acidimicrobiia bacterium
GGCTAGTGAGTCTCGGGTGCGGGATACGGACATGGCTGAAGAGATGGTGGCGTTCACTCGTCATCAGATCATGGTGCAGGCAGGCACTGCGATGCTGGCCCAAGCCAACCAGGTTCCCTCCAGCGTCCTGGCCCTGTTGCAGTAATCAACAGGCCTGTTGCAGAAACAACACGCCTACTCCGGTAGAGCTAGGTAGGAGAAGGAGTCAACCTCTATGGGAGCGGCCTTCGGGCCGCTCCCGCTTTTTCTTGATTGGACCCGGCCGTAGCCGACTGAAATGACACGACATCTTGAAGGAGATCCATTGCACGTCGTCGTTCTCGCCTACGGTCCGGCTCACTCGACCAAGCGAGCGGTTCGCCGCGCGAGATCGCTCGCGGGCAAGACCGGACAGTTGATTGCGGTACCGGCAACCGAGTTCGCGAGACCGGCAATCGCAGATCTCGACGGCATCAAGACTGTCAACGAACCCGGCCGTGCCGGCCTTCATGAGGCACTCCTCACTCTGACTGAGGAGCCGACCCTGCTCCTCCACGATGACGTGGTCATCACCGCCAAAGGGGTCGTTGCGATGGAGCGCAGCCTGCATTGCGGAAACCGCTATGTCGTTCCCTACAGCAACGACCGTGACCTCGGTAACTTCTTCAAGCCGTTGCCCCTCGACAACGCTGCGGAGCGCAAGCTCGACAAAGTCGCACCGCCTCACGAAACCAAAGAACTCGTCGCGACGCGGCTCACCTGCTTGATGGCTGCAAAGACGGACCTCATCGGCCTGCTCGCCGACCCGATTGTCGACCCGTTCTTCACAATCGTGACTCACGATCACAACTTCTTTGCTGCAGCCGGTGCAGTCGCGGCCCACTCAGGCAAGTGTGTCAAGCGCATGACGCCGGTTGATCCCGAGGGTCGGCCGCTGCTGGTCGCTGCTCTCATCGTGAAAGACGAAGAGGAAATGCTGCCCGGTTGCCTCGAATCGTTGCAACCGGTTGTCGACCGAATCGAAATCTGCGACACCGGCTCCACCGACGGCACCGTTGCCATCGCCAAGGCCGCGGGTGCCAACGTGATCGAGCGGGAGTGGCCCGACGACTTTGCAGCAGCCCGCAACTATGTGCTCGACCAGAGCCGCGATGCTCGCTACGTGCTCGTGATCGATGCCGACGAGCGGTTGGAGTGCGCCGACCCCGACCAGGTGCGGCGCTACCTCGCCACGTACTCGGCCGAGCACCGTGGCCTGACCATCGACGTCTCCAACATCGACGAGGCCGGGATGGAGCGCAACCGGTTCCGCAGCGTGCGGGTATTCCACGCCGCGGGAACCGAATACCGCGGAGCCATCCACGAGATCGTCCACGCGATCAGCGAGAGCGACCCGTTGAAGGGAACCTTCTTCTCGCAACTTTCAATGAAGCACTACGGCTACGCCGAAGACATCGTTGCCTCCAAGGACAAGGCAGGACGCAACCTCGCCCTTGCCGAAGCTGCCTATGCAACCGAACCGGGCCCCAATACCGCCCTACATCTGGCCCGCTCCTTGAACTACGCAGGCCAGGAACCCGAGCGGGCCCGGACTCTCCTCGAGGAAGCATGGGAAGGTTCTCAGGATGCAACACCTACCGCACAAGTGCAGATCCTCACTCTGCTCGGCGATCAGTGTGCTTCGCTTGGCGACACCGAGCGAGCGTTCGACCTGGGCCGCGACGCGTTGATCATGGTGCCGGCCGACGACACTGCCGCCGCGCTGCTGGCCACCGCAGCCGACCGACTCGGTAGATATGAGGAGCTCATAGAGATCGCACAGGAAGTCGCCGACGCGCCTTCACCACCGCCGCCGCATTTTGTCCCGGAGAACCGCACCACCTTCCACAACGGGCTCGCCCGAGCCTACGCGTTCATGGGCGATGCGGAGAAGGCAGTTGCCACGGCCTACGAGTTGCTCGAAGAGACCCCGGATGACTTCGAGGGCTGGCACCCTCTCGTCGAATGCCTCAACGGTGTCTATGGATCCAACGCGCTGGAACTCGTGCTTCCGTTGGCGCTCATGGACACTGTCGGCGGGTTCATCGAACCGATCATTCGCACCTACCCAACGGGCACTCTTGCCGGGTTCTGCGTGGCCTACGCCACCGCCGGCGGCGAAGTGCCCGAGGCCATTCGGGTGGGATTGCTGGCTGCGGCCATGGCAGGAGACAACGAAGCCTTCCGCTCCCTTCTCCCCCACGCCGATGTACTTCCCGCCGACGTCAGGCTGGGCCTGGCGAATCGCGTCGCCGGAACGGGACGAACCGATCTCGCCGACAAGCTGCGGGCGACCCCCGAGCAAGTAGCCGTCTAGAACGACGCCGACGGCGAAGCCGCGCTGAGCTGCGCCCCGCGCACCGATGCCTGCGGCTGGTAACGGCCCAGCAACTCGAAAATGTCGTCGCAGGCCGCCGCCACGTCGGCAGCGGCATCTCGATGATGCCCCTCGATTGTCACTATTGCTTCGATGGTTTCCGCACCGGTTGCGCTTTGGGCGCTCTGCCGCCAGCACCAGCGACGCGCCGAGACCAGGCCGGCGTCGTCGACAAAAACGACTTCACCCGGCTCAGGGGCATCGGCGTGGTCACTGCCCAGATCGGTGAACGACTCGTCTCCATGGGCGAAACGCACCGTGGTAGCTCCGGTCACCGCCGCCTGATCAAAAAACGCTACCGGCAGGGTGTAGCGGATCGATATGAGATTGCCGATGTCGACAAGCAAGCTGATCGACGGGATGTCGCCGTGCTTGGTCAATCGACGCAACAAAGCCTCTGCCGCATTGCGGTACTGGGTCGGCTTGACCCCGAAATCAGAGAAAGCCTTGCGCCACGCCGCAAGCGACGGGACCTCGGCCGGGGACATACCGCCGAAGCGATTCTTGACCGCTTCCTGCTCCGCAAGGTACTCCGTTTGCAGTTCTTGCGGACTTGGACCGTTTACCAGGTTGGTTGCATAAACGACGCTCGCCCGGATCGTGGAGTAGCGGTCGAGCAATGCTGTGTCGTAGCCAAACGTTGTCATAGGTCGAAGATAGCGATGCGCTCAGGCTTTCACGACACGGATTCGGAGGCCTCCTGGTCCTCGAATCTCTCCGCTATGACCTGCTGCGGATCTTTGGCGCGGCGCAGAATGGTGTAGCCGATGACGCCCGCAGTGAACGAGCCGATGAAGATGCCGATCTTCGCCGAGTCGGCCAAACCCGGGTCGGTGAACGCAAGCTCAGTGACAAACAGCGAAACGGTAAAGCCGATACCCGCCAAACCGGCGAGTCCGATGACCTGCGACCAGCCGGTCCTGGTCGGCAGCTTCCCAATTCCGAGCCGGACTGCGATCCAAGTGGCGATCGAGATGCCGAAGAGCTTTCCCACGAGCAACCCGAGCGCCACTCCGAGGGCGATTGGGCTGGTGACCGCTCCGCCGATGCCTTCTTCGAAGTCGGCGAAGCGCACGCCGGCATTGGCGAGAGCAAAAAGAGGAACCACCACGAAGGACGACCAGGGTGTGAGGGCGTGCTCTAATCGATCCAACGGTGCAATCGACTCCCTGGCAACCGCCGCCATCTGCATTGCGTCGTAGTCGAGCCGTTCCCGGTGGTTGGGAGCCGCCCGGTTCATCTCGAAGCGACCCAGGATCCAGCTCGAGCGCCGGTAGTAGTCCTCTTCGGAATACCAGGGGAATACCGGGGTCATCAAGCCGAGGGCTACACCGGAGAGCGTGGCGTGGACGCCCGACTCGAATACGAAGAACCAGACGATGACACCCGCCACGCCGTAGAAGAGCATCGAGCGAATGCCGACGCGTTGGGCGACATAGATGAGGATGAGCCCAACGATGCCCGCAGCAAGCCATCCCAACGCCAGATCTTCGGTATAGGCGACCGCGATGACCAGGATGGCACCTATGTCGTCGGCAATGGCTAGGGCGAGAAGGAACAGCTTCGCCCCGGTCGATACCCGCGACCCAAGGAGCGAAATAACGCCGATGGAAAAGGCGATGTCGGTGGCCATCGGGATTGCCCATCCGTTGAGTGCCTCACCACCCTGTCCGGCAACAAAGGAGATGTAGATGGCAGCAGGCACCAGCATGCCCCCGAGAGCGGCGATGGCGGGTAGGGCTGCCTTTTTCGGATCGCGCAACTCTCCGACCACGAGTTCGCGCTTTATCTCGAGGCCGACCACAAAGAAGAAGATCACCATCAGCGCGTCGTTGACGATGTGCTTCAAGGATTCCTCGAAGTGAACCGGACCGATCTCGAGGTTCAGGTGAGTGTCCCAGAACTCCTTGTAGGTCTCTCCGAAAGGAGCGTTTGCCCAGATCAGCGCGATGACCGCAGCAATGAGCAGCAACGAACCCGAGGAAGCCTCGATCTGGGTGAAGCGCATGATCGGCCGGACAAAGGCCTTGGGGATCCTCCCGTCGGAGTGAATCCAGGTCTCGTGTACTCGCTCTGGCTCCTGCGCCATGCCTTCTCCTGGTAGACCAGCGCTGCGTACAGGACGATATCAGCTCTGCCGCTCCTGGCTGCTATCTCTGTAGATCGCGGCAAGCCGGGGAGCGCTACCATCGCTCCCCCCGTCTCAGGAAGACCATTGCTCGTCTCGTCTCTATACGTGATCATCGGCCTCATCCTGCTGATGGGGGCATCAGATCGGTTCGTCGAATCCGCCGTCCGCCTCGCCCGCACCCTCGGAGTGTCGATCGTTCTGATCGGGGCACTCATCGTCGGGCTGGGCACGTCGTTGCCCGAGTTGCTGGTGTCGGCAATTGCATCGATCGACGGCAACATCGACGTCGCCATGGCCAACGTGACCGGATCCAATGTTGCCAACGTAACCCTGGTGCTAGGAGCCGCTGCCGCCGTCGCTCCAATCATGAGTCGAACGCTGATCTTGCGGCGCGAAGGTGTTCTCATGTTCGTAGCCGTTACTGCGCTCGCCGCAGTGTTGTGGGACGGGACGGTCTACAGGTGGGAGGCGGCACTGCTGCTGTTGGGCATGGCGGCGACGCTGGTCCTGCTGGTCAAGTGGTCGGCGAGCGACCCCGACGGGATCATTGAACTCGATGACGACGAAGAAGCGCATTCGATCCTCGGCGAGCTGATCATCGGCTTTGCGGCCCTCGCAGTGACCGTTTTTGCGGCACGACTCCTGCTCAACGGAGCCCTCGATCTCGGCGAGCGGTTTGGCCTCGGCGAGGCCTTCCTCGGGGTAATGCTGGGGGTGGGAACCAGTTTGCCGGAGCTGGCAACCACCATGGCCGCGGTGCGGCGCCATGAGTCGGACCTGGTTATCGGCAATGTGCTCGGGTCGAACCTATTCAATTCGTTGGCTGTTGCCGGCGCAGCCGGCGTGGTGGGACCGGGCATCCTGATAGATCTCGCCCGGCCCGCGCTGGTGGTCATGGTGGCGGTGGTGGTCGTAGCAGGTGGGTTTGCCTGGAACGACAGAAGGCTGGTACGCCGCGAGGGAATCGCCCTCCTCGTTATCTTCCTGGTCTTCGCAGTGCTGAGCTACTGACGGATGACCAGCAACGCCGACATCGCCCGCGTCCTGCAAGAACTCGTTGATCTTCTGGTCCTCGCCGAGGGCAGCAAGCAAGCATTTCGGGTACGGGCGTACGAGAAGGCCATCACCGCGGTGCACACACTGCAACGCGACGCTGCCGAGATGAGCGCCGCGGAACTGGAGGCGGTTCCGGGCATCGGCAAGAGCACTGCCGCCAAGATCCGCGAGTACATCGACACCGGCGAAGTGGCCAGGATCACCGAGCTGCGGAAACGGTTCCCCCAAGAGATGCTGGAGCTCACCCGGATCCCTGGCCTAGGGCCGAAGACTGTTGTCATGCTGCGCGACCAGCTTGGGGTTACCTCCGTTGAGCAACTCCAACAGGCCATCGCCGATGATGCGCTGCAGGGCCTTCCGGGGATGGGGCAAAAGTCGCAACAGAAGATCTCCCATGCCATCGAGCGTCTCGGGCTGCACGGTAAGGACCGTCGCACGCCGATCGCCGCGGCAATGCCGATCGCGCAGACTGTGGTTGACGCTCTGCAACAAATCGACGGAGTTTCGCACGTCGAATACGCAGGATCCCTCCGGCGCTTCCGCGAAACCATCGCCGATATCGACATCGTGGTAGCCAGCAATGCGCCGGCGACGGTGATGGCTGCATTCATTGGTTTGCCGCTGGTTACCGAAGTGATCGGTCAGGGCGAAACCAAGACCTCGGTCTTGACCGGAACCGGGCTGCAGATCGACGTCCGGGTGGTAAGACCAAGCCAGTACGGAGCTGCCCTGGTCTATTTCACCGGGTCGAAACAGCACAACATCGAGCTGCGACAGCGATCGATAGAACGCGGCCTGCTCCTCAACGAATACGGCCTAGAGGAAAGCGAAGCCGGCAAGGTTGTCGCATCGCGCACCGAAACCGCTATCTACAAGGCCCTCGACTTGCCCTTCATCGCCCCCGAGATGAGAGAGGGAATCGGGGAGATCGAGGCGGCGGCTGATAGATCGTTGCCTCGATTGGTCGAGGTCGAGGACGTCAAGGGTGACCTACACGTCCACTCCACGTGGTCAGGTGATGGACGCAGCCCGCTGGAAGACATGGTGAGGACCGCCGCGGAGCGCGGGCTCGAGTACATCGCGATGACCGAGCACGGCGAGGATCTGGCAATAAACGGTCTGAGTCGCGAGCAAATCGCAGCGGAGCGAGTCGAACTCGACAGACTCCGCGAGGAGTATCCCCAGGTCACCATCCTCAGCGGTTCCGAGCTCAACATCGGACCGGATGGCGCAGTCGACTACGACCCCGACTTCCTGGCGACATTCGACTGGTGTGTCGCTTCGGTACACAGCCAGTTCGACCTACCTGAAGCCCGCCAGACCGACAGGATCCTTGCGGCCATGGACAACCCGGCGGTGAGCGCTATCGGTCACCTGACAGGAAGACGAATCGGTCACCGGCCTGGGATCGAGGTCAACGCCAAGGCCATCTTCGAAGCAGCAGTCGACACCGGTACGGCTCTCGAGATCAACGGGCATCTGCACCGACTCGACGTGCCCGCCGAACTGTTGCTGCTGGCAAGAGGAATTCCCGACCTCAAGTTTGTGATCTCCACGGACAGCCATCACACCACCGAGTACGAGAACATCCGCTGGGGTGTACACAATGCACGCCGCGGCTGGGTGGAGTCCACATCTGTGATCAACACCCGTCCGCTGAGCGAGTTCCTGGCGTTCGTAGCCGCCAAACGGGACTGAGGTTCGCCTCTTCCTTCTCACCCGCGACACAACGTCGAATCTCTCCGGCCGTCAACGGCGTATATGACCGACTTGAAACTCTCCGGCGCCACAGGCAGCCGGAGAGACAAGCACAACGTCGAATCTCTCCGGCCGCCAACGGCGGCCGGAGAGACGTTCACATATTCGTAATGGCGATTCCGACGTCTACGTGCCGAATAGTCCTTATCGTGACCGCCATGACAGCCGTGACCATCTCTCCCACCCGGGCCGGGTTCGCCGGTGCCATCGCCGCCGGTAGCGCCCTTGCCCTGACCGAGCTGATCGCCGGGATCACCGAACGGGTTCCGTCGGCGATCGCCGCCGTCGGCGGCATAGTCATCGATTCCTCTCCCCGGTTCGTCAAGGAGTTCGCCATCAGTGTCTTCGGTACGGCCGACAAGGGGGCACTCGCAATAGGTACCGTCATCGTGTCCCTGCTGATTGGGTGGTTCGTCGGCCGGGCAAGCGTGCGACGTCCCTGGGTGGCACTCGTTGCGTTCGGCGCGTTTGCGCTTCTCGGGATTGTTGCGTCGCTAGGCGAGCCACAGATATCACCGGTGCTGACGATCGTGGCGATAGCCGGATCGGCCGCGGCTGGGCTCGGAGTGCTTCGCCTGCTGCTGCGTGAGGTCCCAGAATCTCCAACCGACGCCCTCGCCACCGACCCGCAACGCCGCCAATTCCTGCTGAAAGCAGCTGGACTAGGCACTGTGGCCACCGTGGCCGGCCTGGGGGGACGCCGCCTCATCATCGCCCGTTCTGAAGAAGCCAGGCAGTCGGTGGCGCTTCCGGTTGCCGAGTTGACATTGCCTGCACCGCCGCCCGAGGCCCAGTTCGCCGCAATCCCCGATCTCACGCCGATCGTGGTCCCGAACGATGAGTTCTACCGCATCGACACTGCGCTGGTCGTGCCCCGCCCGGACCCAGAGAGCTGGCGCCTCAAATTCAGAGGAATGGTTGATCGGGAGGTCGAGTTCTCGCTCGACGACCTCATGAAGATGCCGCTGTACGAGCAGTATGTCACCATCTCCTGTGTCTCCAACGAGGTCGGTGGCGACCTCGTTGGCAATGCCAAATGGACGGGTGTCCGTCTGGTCGACCTCCTGGACCAAGCAGGTGTCCAGCCGGCAGCTGAACAGCTAGTCGGTCGCTCCGTCGACGGATGGACTGCAGGTTTTCCGGTCGAGCTTGCGTTCGATGGCCGCGATCCGCTCCTTGCGATCGGGATGAACGGCGAGCCACTTCCGCCTCGTCATGGATTCCCCGCCCGTCTGATCGTGCCCGGGTTGTACGGATACGTATCCGCGACAAAGTGGATCGAGGAAATCGAGCTGACCACCTGGGATGGCTTCGACGGCTACTGGATTCCGCGGGGTTGGGCGAAAGAGGCCCCGATCAAGACGCAGTCGAGAATCGACCACCCGCGCAATGGCGAGACCATTTCCGAGAGTCCGCTGGTGCTCGCCGGGGTTGCCTGGGCGCCCACCCGCGGAATCGAGAAGGTGGAAGTTCAGCTCGACGAGGGCGACTGGGTCGAATGCGAGCTGACTGACCCGCTGTCCGACCGGGCCTGGGTGCAATGGAAGACCGAGGTGGCGGCTCAGCCCGGCAAGCATCAGGCACGGGTGCGGGCCACAGACGGCACGGGCGTGACCCAGACTGCCGAGAGAGCACGGCCCGCTCCGGACGGCGCCACCGGCTACCACATCATCAGCTTCGAGCTGGCATAGCGAGTCCCCTCGCGAATCCCCCGGCTACCCGGCCGGTCCGTCCGCCGGTACCAACACGAGCTTGCCCTCTGCGCCGAGTTCGATGTCGGCGCGATCCCATTCGACCGACCAGGTGTCGCCGGCGGCCCAGGGTTCGATCATGTCCTGGTAGTGCGAGTTGTAGGCATGACCCGACTGGCCGGTGGTGTGCATTGCTCGGCTGTTGCTGAGGTCACCGAGGTCGATGATCATCCGCATCGAAGGTATCCAGGTCACTTCGTAACCCTCGTCGGCATACCATCCGACTGCGTTGACGATGTCAGACCCACCGCCTACTGGGAATGGGCCTCGATTGAAGCGGGCTTCTATCAGGCCGACTCCGGACTCACCGAGAGTTTCGTTGCGGAATACTGCACCATGGATCCGGCCCCACGCCCATTCGTCCGGGTTGTCGCCGAGCAGATCTCGAAGCTCCGCGACCGCGGCCTGGAAGGCGGCTGGGAGGATGTCGTCCCGAGTCTCGATGACCTGGGTCGTCTGGTCGTCCCAGATACGGAGCCGTCCGTAGTCGAGCATGCCGGCGACTGCGAGTGACCAGCGGGATCCCCCGGTTGGCCAAATGTCTTCTTCGAGGTCGTCGTGGAACGTGAGCTCGAGGAGATTGCGCCATACCGCTTCGAAGATGGCCGCTCCTGCTGAGTCGGCGTCGTTGTTCAGGTCCCAGTTCGAGAGGATCTCTGCGGCCCGGATGACGGTACCGTCCGCGCCGAGCAGGTCGACGCCGTTGAACCAGGGCAGCAGCCGCACGGCGTGACGATTGAAGTTGTCAACCTGCATTGCAGCAACATCGTCGAGATCGATGCTCGAGTCGGCTTCGATCATCTCGACGATCCGGCCGGCCCGGTCTCCGTAGTTCCAGTCGGTCGTGAGCAAGTGCGGGTAGCTGCCATCGACGACCGGGTTGTTGGCGGTAGCGATGTAACCCTCAGCCGGGTTGTAGACGTATGGCAGTTCGTCGAACGGGATGAAGCCGACCCACTCGAACTCGCTGGTCCAGCCGGGTACCGGAACCCGGCCATCTCCGTTGCTGCGAATCGGGATTCGCCCGGGAGCCTGGTAGCCGATATTGCCGTCGATATCGGCATAGATCACGTTTTGCGAGGGAACCTCGAACAAACGGAGGGCGTCGCGGAAGGCATCGAAGTCGGTGGCACGATTCAGTCCGATGACGGCATCGATCAGCGATGGGTTCTGGTCAAGCGCGGTCCAACGCAAGGCGATCGCATATTCGTCAGGGAGAGCAATACCTGCGTTGTCGGTGAAGTCTTCGAGGATCCCGTAGTCGTCGGAAATGATGGGCCCGTGCCGGGTGCGCCGCACCTCGACGTCGACTGGCTCACCCCCGGCAACTTCGATCGTCTCGGTCTGGGTGTCCATGTCCACCCAGCGACCATTGACCTCATATTGAAGCGGATCATCCGGATTGAGACGTTCGACATAGAGATCGGTGACGTCGGGCCCTAGGTTGGTGAGCCCCCAAGCGATTCGATCGTTGTGCCCGATGATCACGCCCGGCATCCCGGCAAAGGAGAACCCGGCGACATCGAACGGGCACGCGGCGGTCTTGGGCATACAGTGCAGGCCGACCTGGTACCAGATCGATGGCATCCGGATTCCCAGGTGGGGATCGTTGGCGAGGATTGGCGCCCCGGTAGCGCTCAGCTCAGGCCCGATCACCCAGCTGTTCGAGCCGATGCCAACCCCGGCGTTTCCGGTGAGCCTATCGACCAGAGCGGCATTGGCCGATGCCTGCGCAATCGCCTCTACGGCGTCGAGCGGAACCGAGCCGAGCCCTGGCCCTGGAACGCGGGATTCCGAGTTGCCAACAATGAGCGGGTGATCCTCCGGATATGGCGGGTAGAAGAGCTCGACCTCCTGAGGGGCGAAGTCGTCCAGTAGAAACGACCTAGCGATCTCATCTTCCATATTGCCGCGCAGGTCCCATGCCATGACCTTGCCCCACAAGATCGAGTCGATCGCCGTCCACGGCTCCGGCGTGTAGTTGCGGTTGACCAGCTCGAGCACTGTGTACTCAAAACCGAGTTCGGCGGGCGATCGTGTCGCGATGAGGGCGTTGACGCCGGCTACGTATCCGGCAAGAGCGTCTCGACCAAGGGCGCTGGTGGTCTCGTACTGCTGAGCCGCCAGCTCTGCCCAGCCCATCGTGCGCAGGAAGGCATCGGTTTCCACCTGATCCTCCCCGAACATCTCCGAGATTCGCCCTGCGCCGATGTGCCGCCACGTGTCCATCTGCCAGAAACGATCCTGGGCATGGACAAAGCCCTGGGCCAGGAAGAGGTCGTGGATCGTCGATGCGTAGATGTGAGGGATGCCGCGCTCATCGCGGATGATCTCAACGTCGCCGTCGAGTCCGGTGATCTCGATCTCTCCCGAAACCTGGGGAAATGGCCGTCGGGTCGACCAGATGATGAAAAGCACCAGCAGGACGATTGCGACCGCGAGCAACGTCGCGAGCCACCTGAGTGTCGTCTTGGTCCTGCGGAATCGCGGTCCGGTCTCCGTTGGCGAGTAGTCGAAGCCGTCGTCGAACTCGACGACCCCATCTTCTGTGCTCACCCCGGCAGCGTACCGGACCAAGCCGGCTGGATTCCAGCTCAGCAAGGCGTATCATCAGCCCATGACGACTCAAGACGAAAACAACGACTTCCAGAGCCGGCCGCCCGAGCTTCCCCTCCAAGCACAGGTTGTGGAGGAAGATGAGCCGATCGCCGAGGACGACGAAGCTGGTTCTTTCATCACGGAACCGTCCAAGCTGATCCGAATCGCCTCGATGACCAGAGCCATGCTCGATGAGGTGCGACAGGCCCCGCTCGACGAACTGGGGAAACGTCGCCTCGGCGAGATCTACACCAACTCGCTCGATCAACTCCGCGAATCGCTGAGTGACGACCTTCAAGAAGAACTCGAATCGATCTTCCAACCGCTGCACCAGGAGGAAACCTCAGAGTCAGAGCTGAGAATCGTGCAGGCCCAGCTCGTTGGGTGGCTCGAGGGACTGTTCCACGGCATCCAGGCCTCGCTGTTCAGCCAGCAGGCCGCGGCCGCTGCTCAGCTCGACGAGATGCGGAGACGCCGCGCTCTCGAGGCCGCATCGGAGGACACCGGCCGCTCCCCCGGCCAGTACCTGTGATCCGGGAGCTTCGGCGTCACCAACGAAGCGCAGCTTGGGCTGCAGCCAGCCGCGCAATCGGCAATCGGGGTGGGCTGCACGAGACATAGTCGACACCCCAACGGTGGAAGTACTCAATGGATACTGGGTCTCCGCCGTGTTCACCGCAGACCCCGACCTCCAAACCGGGATTCGCCGCTCGCCCCGCTTCGATCGCAAGCTTCATCAGCTTGCCGACTCCGTCGCGATCGACACGCTGGAACGGGTTGACCGGCATCAAGCCCTGCTCGACATAGGTGCGCAGGAAGGCTTCTTCGGCATCGTCGCGGCTGATACCCAGCGTGGTCTGGGTCAGGTCGTTGGTACCGAACGAGAAGAAATCTGACTCGAGTGCCAGTTCCCCTGCCATCAGCGCAGCTTTGGGCAGCTCGATCATCGTCCCGATGGCCACCTCGAGCAGCCGGCCTGCGGAGTGCACTTCCTCTTCGATCATGTCTCGAACCAGGTGGAGCTCTTCTACCGAGCCAACGAGGGGAACTACGATCTCGAGGCGCGGGTCGCCCCCGGCGTCGAGCCGGCGACGCACGGCTTCCAACGCAGCAAGTACCTGCACTCGGTAGATCTCGGGGATCACAACCGCCAGCCGCACCCCGCGCAGGCCGAGCATCGGGTTGACCTCGGTCCACTGCTCAATGGCCTCGTCGAGGCGTTCCAGATCCGCAACCGCCTCGCCTTCATGGCGTCGCTCCGCAATCTGGAGTTCGATATCCAGCTGCGACGGCAGGAACTCGTGAACGGGCGGATCGAGCAAGCGCACCACAACCGGAGTGCCGTCCATCGCCTCGAGGAGCTCTTCGAAGTCAGCCACCTGGAGGCTCTCCAGTTGTTCGAGCGCATCCGCCCTATCGCGTCCGTCTTCGGAGAGCAGGATGCGGCGCACGACCGCGAGCCGTTCTCCGTGAAACATGTACTCGGACCTGGCGAGGCCGATGCCGTCGGCACCGGCGGATCGCGCAGAGACCGCTGCACGGGCAGTGTCGGCGTTGGCCCAGACACCGAGCCGGCGGACCTCATCGGCCCAGACCAACAGCCGGTCCAGATAGGAAGCCGCCGGGGGCTGCAGGATCTCCAGCCTGCCTGGGTACACGGCTCCCGTAGCCCCGTCGATCGTCACGGTATCGGCGGCAGTCAACACCCGCCCACCGAGACGGATGGACTCCGGAGTGAGGACCACATCGGCGATCCCGGTAACGGCCGGGGTACCGGCAGCACGGGCGGCGACGGCAGCGTGGGAGGTGCCTCCCCCGTGACTGGTAATGAGGCCCGCTGCGCTGACAACCCCATCGAGATCGCGCGGAAGCACCTCGCGCAGCACCAGGATGACCTTGTCTCCCAGCTCCGCGGCGCTTACGGCATCAGACACGCTGAACGCCAGTCGCCCGCTGGCCGCGCCGGGTGAGGTCGCCGTACCGACCGCAAGTGGATCGATTATGGGTGTCGCCGCCAGCCGAGGGTGCAACATACCGGCCAACCTCTCGGGATCAACCGCCAGCAAGCTATCTTCCCGGCTGATCAAGCCTTCCTCCACCATGTCAACCGCAACTCGAACGGCGGCCTCTGCGGTGCGGTCGGCTGGTCTTGCTTCGATCAGCCAAACCTTGCCTCGTTCCCGCACATAGTCGATACGGATCATGTCGCCGTGAGCCTTCTCGAGTTGAGCGACGGCCGAAACAACCAGGTCGTGGTCCCGGGGCGCTGCGGCCTTCAGATCATGCAGCCCCGGGTAGAGACTGCGGGACTGGGGTCGGTTGGTCCCCGCGGAGTACACCCCCGTCACCTCCGGAGTCCCGTGACCCGGGTCGCGGCTGATCGCAACCCCGGCCCCGGAGTCGGCACCAACCTGACCGAAGACCATCGGGTGCACCACCAGCCCCATCCCCTCGTCGTCGGAGAGCCCCCGCACACGGCGAAAGCGTCGCGCCTCTACCCCATCCCACGAGGCGAACACTGCCTCGATCCCCTCGAGGATCTGACCATGCAGATCGTCGGGAATCGGTCGCTGGGATACGTCGGCCACAATCGCTTCGTATGCCTCACAGACCGCCCCGACCTGTTCAT
>JASJAS010000038.1 GCA_030066875.1 Acidimicrobiia bacterium
GCCGCTCTCATGATCCTGGTCAACCAGCGGATGGAACTCACCCTGCACGCCGCGGTCATGATCGTCAGTGTGACTCTGCTGGCCACCATCGAGCTGGACCGCTTCCGGCGGGCTATGGCAGACCAACCCATCCCGCACGGAATACACCACCTCGAGTGGGTACTGATGCTTGCGCCGATGGTGCTGGCCGTTGCCGACATGTTCGAATCGCTGTGGTTCGGACTGATCCTGTTCGCTGAGGGTGCGCTGCTCACCTGGTGGGGGGCAATGACTGAGGTGCGCCGCCGTGCGCTGCTCGGGATCGGGGCGATGGTGACCGCCATCATCCTCTCCGTCGTCATTCCTGCCATGCACGGCGTCAGTGGCGGTCTCACCGGCGGAACGTGGCTGGCCATCGGAGCGGTTGCTGCCGTTGTCTTCATCGGCACCGGCTCTGTCATTGAACGCAGACGGCATACGATCGGGCGGCGTCTCGCCCGCATCGCCGAGATACTGGAGCATTGGGAATGAGGCGTTATTCACTCCCCGCAGTGTTTGGTGCGGCGACGGTCACCGCAACGGTGACGACACTCGTTGTCCCCGACCCCGGCATCATCCTGCTGAGCGTTGTGGCCGTCGGGGCACCGCTCGCGGTGTTGTCATTGGTGAGGGTGCTGGCGGATCCGAGAGCTGAGGGGCGATCTCCGTGGTTGTCACTGGTCTTGGGGGCCGCCGTCGTTCCGGCATTCGTGCTGATCTTGCACGGGGTCTTCGTGGTCGTCGGCTACAACCTGGTAGCTCCAATCGTCGGGCCCGCTCGGGAGTTCTGGGAGCAACTGCGGGCCGACCCGGATCTATTCCGCATACTGACTTCCGGATCCGCATTGCTGCTGATCATCGAACTCGCCGTCGTGGCGCCCCTCGCCGAAGAGAGCCTCAAGCCGCTGGCTGCGCTCGTGCGTCGACCCCGCACCGCCCGCGATGCGTTCATTCTTGGAGCCGCCGCCGGTACCGGGTTCGCCATGATCGAGAACCTGCTCTACGCGAGCGGCTGGTTCTTCGGCTCTCTCGAAGGGTGGCTGCCGGTGGCGGTGATGCGGATGCTGGGTGCCGGCCTTCATGCCTTTGGGGCGGGCATGCTGGCGTGGGGCTACTTCCAGCTGCGTACCGGCAGCCGGGGCAGGTGGCGGAGATTCTGGGTGTCTTGCTGGATCGCACTGACCGCCCACGGGCTGTGGAACGGTTCGATCGGCGTCGCCGTCGTACTTGCGGCATCCCGGGAGACAGGTGGCCTGCGCGGCCGCTACGACGCATATGCCTGGGGAGTTGTACTCCTTGTGCTGCTGGCGGTGCTGGGTGTCCTCATCCTGGCCGCGTTGCTGCTGGCGGCGAAGCGCATCGGGGGAGGGGCGAACCCGCTGCAGGCGGTGGCACGCGGAGAGGCCGGTACCCGGCAGGGCATCGCCGCCTGGGGTCTGGTCTCCAGCGCGTGCCTGATCCCGGCCACCATCGTGATACTCGTGTATCCCAACGTCGTGGCGCTGTAGCGGTGGCTGCCGGCAAGTCAGGCCGAGCGATAACCTGGGCGCAGGATGCCGTACACCGTTCTTTCGCACACCGCCGACGCCGGGATCGAAGCCACCGCCAGCACGTTATCCGAGCTGCTGTGCGAACTGGCAACCGGCATGTTCAGCCTCATGGGCAGCCTCGAACCTTGTGCCCAAACCCAGGCGGTCGAAGTCGATGTTGCCTCGACTTCCCGTGACGAGCTCGTCGTCGACGTGCTCTCCGAATTGCTGTATCACTCGGAAGTGGAAGATCTGTTCTTGTGCAGCTTCGAGGCGCGGACCAGCGAGCCCCACCGGGTCCACATGCGCGCCGGCGGAGTGCCGAATAGTGCGGTCAAGCTCTCCGGGGCCCCCATCAAGGCGGTCACCTACCACGATGTTGCCGTCCACGAGACGGCAGACGGCTGGTACGGCCGCGTGTACCTGGACGTGTGACACTTCCCCCTACCCGTTTGCCGTTCCGACGAGCAGACTGGGGGTATGGAGGTCAAGCGAGTCTCCGACGTCGTCTGGGGTATCCAACAGGAACACCCGATGCGTGTCCCCGGCCGCATCTTTGCCTCCGAACCGCTGATGGAGGCGGTGCTGCGTGACCGGGCCACCGTCCAGGTAGCCAACGTCGCCCACCTGCCGGGCATCGTCGAGGCCTCCTACGCCATGCCCGACATCCACTGGGGCTATGGATTTCCCATCGGTGGCGTCGCCGCCACCACCGTCGCCGACGGTGTGGTCTCGCCCGGAGGGGTCGGCTTCGACATCTGCTGCGGAGTCCGGCTCATCGCTTCAGGGTTCACCGAAGCAGACTTCGACAAGCAGCGTGCCACGATCATGGCCGAACTCGACCGGCGCATCCCGCGGGGTATCGGCAAAGGGGCCATCGCCCCCGGCGGCCTCATCAGCGACATTCTCCACCGCGGCGCGGCTGCGGCGCTGCAGCACGGCTACGGATGGGAAAGCGACCTGGAACGCTGCGAAGAACGCGGGGTCTCCAAAGGTGCCAAGCCCTCGCTCGTCAGCGACAAGGCCGTCGCCCGTGGCAAGGGACAGATCGGGTCGCTCGGCGCCGGCAACCACTTCCTCGAAATTCAGGTGGTAGACCAGATCCACGACGACGAGGCAGCCGCCGCCTACGGGCTGGCTGAAGGCATGGTCGTTGTGATGATCCACTGCGGCTCGCGCGGTCTCGGCCACCAAACCTGCACAGATCAGCTGCGGCTGATGGGGAACGCCATGCACCGCTACAAGATCGAAGTACCGGACAGGCAGCTGGCCTGCGTCCCGGTGCAGTCCCCCGAAGGGCAGCAGTACCTGGGCGCCATGGCGGCCGCATCCAACTTCGCCTGGGCGAACCGCCACATCCTCGCCCACGAAGCGCGCCACGCCTTCGCCCGGGCCTTCGGAACCTCCCCCAAGCACACCGGGATGCACCTGGTCTTCGATGTCGCCCACAACCTGGCGAAGATCGAAACCCACGAAGTCGACGGTCGCCCTATCGAACTGTGCATCCACCGCAAGGGCGCCACCCGTGCCTTCGAGCCCGGACATCCTGACCTGCCGGCCGACCTGCGGGCGGTGGGGCAACCGGTGCTGGTGCCCGGCAGCATGGGAACCGCCTCCTGGGTGTTGCGGGGCGCAGTAGGCAACCCGGCGTTTGCGTCCGCGGCGCACGGGGCCGGCAGGGTGATGAGCCGCAAGAAGGCAAAGGCCCACCAAACCGGAAGCGAAGTCAGGGTCCGACTCGAGGACGACGGGATCTCGGTCCGTCCCGGGTCGGTGAAGCTCCTATCGGAGGAAGCTCCGTACGCCTACAAGGACGTCGATGCGGTCGCCGATGTCTGCGACCAGGCCAACCTCGCCGCCAAGGTTGCCCGGCTCCGTCCCGTGGGTGTCGTCAAAGGCTGAACCGCCGATTCCCGCGTTCTCCGAAGTGGTTTTCCCGCGCGCACATCTGCCGACAGTGCTTGCGACGAACAGGTGTTGTGATGAATCAGAACGAAAATGAGATCCTTGAACAGATAGAGGTCGGATTCTGGCTGGAAGATGCCGACTTTGCGCGACGCATAACCGACGGGCCCCGACTCTCCGGCCGGTACAAAGCAGGGTTCGCCGCCGTCGCTGCAGCCGGCATCGCCGGAGTGATGCTGTTCTCGGTGAATCTCTTCCTCGGCCTCATCGGATACATGGTGTTGGTTGGCGCATGCACTCATATGCTGCGGAACCGGCCTCTCAAGCCTGTCGATGAGCCGCCGCTCGAAGTCTTTCACCGAATCACCATGGGTCTATTCCGTAACACCGGCGCCGTTGTCGAGGTTGTCGACTAGGTACTCCGCCCCGCCCTACGATCATCAGAACCAGTGATCGGAGGGTCATGGAAACCAAGGACATCCTCGAAGACGCGTTCGGCCGTATCCGAGGCCTCGTGTACCGCGTGACAGACGGGCTGACACCCGCCGACCTCACCTACCGCCCCGACGCCGATGCCAACTCGATCGGTTGGTTGATCTGGCACCTCACCCGGATCCAGGATCATCACGTCTCCGACCTAGCCGGGCGTTCACAGGTCTGGTCCGAGGACGGCTGGCCGGCCCGCTTCGATCTCGATCCTGATCCTGAGAACGTCGGCTTCGGGCACAGCAGCGCAGAAGTCGCCGCGGTGCGTCCGGAGACTCCGGAACTACTGCAGGAATACCACGAAGTAGTCCACGCTCGGACCCTCGAGTATCTGGCCGGCATCAACCCAGCTGAACTCGATCGCATAGTCGACACACGCTGGGATCCGCATGTTTCCGCCGGGGTGCGGTTGGTCAGCATCATCGGTGATGGCCTGCAACATATCGGCCAGGCGGCCTACGTTCGCGGCCTCCTCGAACGGCTGGACTGACCCGTTTCAGCCTTCTGCGCGGAACACCAGGCCGTCGCCGCCCATCGAGCTGAGCGTCAGCATTTCGCCATCGACCTCTGCCCGGAACTCGTCACCGATCACGGTCACCACCAGGGAATCCTGTTTCCATAGCTCGTCGGGGCATTCCCCATCGGCGGAGAGTTCGGGAACGATGATGACCCCGCCGCTCTCCAGCCAGCGGCCGGTGAGATCCCGGCAGCCGGTGGAAGCCGTCAGCGAGCCGTCAGTAGACAGCGTCAATGTGGCCGGATCACCGCCGACACTCGACGCAGTCTCGCCTTCGACGAGCGTCTCCAGGACCCAGGTCGTGCCGACGAGGTCGGCCGTAGGAGCAGGCAACACCGGGTCGAACAGCAGATCGTCGGTCGGTCCCTTGAAGACAAGTCGCTCGCCTCGGTACTCGAAGCTGTCGACCGCGGTCAGCGCGGCCAGGAAGGCCTCTTCCGCAGCCATGACCGGAGGTTCGCAACCCATGGCAGTGCGGGCGATCTCATCGCCAACGGTGACACTCGACCCGTTCACCTCGACAGCGCCGCCGTATGAATTGCAGGCTGCCCGGCCCGAGATCTCGGTACCGCGGATCGACATCGTGATGGGGTAGTCGGCGGGGACGTCGACGCCGGTGGCGAGCTGCCAGTCGCCGTCGGGTCGGGGCCAAGCCGTTGTGTCGCCGGTGACCTCGCCGCCACCACAGGCGGCCGTGACCAACAGAGTGACAAGCGCAAGGAATGAGATTCTCATGGCGATGTGACGCTAGCCCGATGCTCCGGAGTTCCCGGGGTCGGCCAACCGGAAGGCGCGCCGGGAATCAGGTGGTCTGTTGCATCTCCCGATGCTCGACCTTGCCGTCGGCGTGAAGCGCGAATCGGCCGTCGCTGCGGGCGTGCACCGGGCTGCGGGTCGACCAGGGCCAGCCACCGAAACCGGTTCGCTGATAGTCGTCGAACGCCTGCCGCAGCTCCTCCGGCGTGTTCATCACGAACGGTCCCATCTGGAAGACGGGAGCACCAATGGGTTGGCCCTGCAGCAGCAAGAATTCGGCCGGAGCTCCACGATTCTCGATCGCAACCGAACTATCAGCTCTGACCTGGACACCGGTCCCATCGGCAGCCGCCGTACCGGCGACCCGGACATCGTCACCTGCGACGAAGTGCAGCATTCGATTCACGCTTGCGGGTGCAGCAGGCAACTCCCAGCGGGCCGCGTTGTCGAGACGGACCAGCCAGATTCCGAGATGTGAGCCATCGCGAGAGCCCCACGAATCCGGAGGGGGAGCCGGTGCTTCGATGCCATCCAACTCGCCGGCCATCACGTCGATGCTCACGCCGGGTCCGCCGGCAACCGTCGGGATTTCCTCGCTCCACAGCATCGAGAAGTAGGCGGGAACCATCTTCGACTCCGGCGGCAGATTGAGCCAGATCTGGAACAGCTCCAGCGGGTTGGGCCCATCTTCCCGGATCAACGGGAACATCTCCGAGTGCATGATCCCCGAGCCGGTCGTGAGCCATTGCACGTCGCCCCCGCCATACCGTGCTGTGGCCCCGAGTGAATCCGAATGGTCGACGTACCCGCGCCGCACCACCGTCACGGTCTCAAAGCCACGATGCGGATGCTGCGGGAAGCCCGGGACCACATCGCCGTGGTACATGCTCCAGCCGTCCGTATAGGAGAAGTCGGAGCCGATGTTGCGCCCGGTGAGCGGGGCGACGGGGCCCAGCTGATCGTTCCCGGCCGGGTAGTCATCGAGATGGTGCACCGTCATGATGAAAGGATCGAGGCCTATCCACGGAAAGCCGAGTTCCACGACGTCGATGATTGGGTTGGCAGCCATTGGCGTCCTCGAAAGGTCGGGTGATCGTAAAAAGCAACCTTTGGGATGAGCACCGTATTCCCTGGTCCCGGGTCGGATGTGTGGCGCCGCCGATTGACCCGTATGGTGTACCGCCATGACGAACCTCGGGGCGCGATTCAACAAGCTGTGGGCAGCCGTCATCGTGTCCAACCTTGGCGACGGTGTCCAGATCGTCGCCTTCCCCCTCCTGGTGGCGTCGATCACGCGCGATCCAGTTCTGGTCGCCGGCGCCACCGTCGTGGGACGTATCCCCTGGTTGCTGTTCGCCCTTCCTGCCGGGGCGATGGTCGACCGCATGGATCGCCGCCGGGTCATGGTTGCCGTTGACTGGGGTCGGGCTCTCGTGGTCGGGGTTCTAGGTGGGTTGCTGCTCGCGGGCGATGTGAACCTGGCTCTCGTCTATGTGGTTGCATTCCTGCTCGGCTCGGCGGAGACCATGTTCGACACCGCCTCTGAAGCACTAATCCCCAACCTGGTGGCACCCGACCAACTCGACTCCGCCAACGGTCGGCTGCAGGCGTCTGAATGGGCCGCCAATACTTTCGTGGGGCCACCACTCGGTGCAGCATTGTTTGCTGCCGCAGTCGCGCTTCCTTTCCTGTTCGATGCCGGAACGTTCGTCATCGGTGCGTTGCTTGTATCGACCATCGCTGGTTCGTACGCGAGCAAAGAGACGCCCGAGCACGCGGTGGCGGACCTTCGCAGAGAAATCGGAACCGGTCTCAGTTGGCTGTGGCGGCACCGGGTGCTGCGAACGCTGGCGATGATGGCGGGGGTCACGAACCTGGTCGGCACCGGCATCGTGGCCATATTCGTTCTCTTCGTCCAAGACATCCTCCAACTCGGAGACATCGGATACGGCTTGATCCTGGCCACAATCGGTGTCGGTGGGTTGATCGGCTCGGTCACGGCCCAACTATTCACCAAGCGGTTCGGTCCCGGGACCACCCTTGTCGGCTCCCAGGTCGGGCTCGGTCTCGGTGCGGTGGTGATGGGCGCCACCAGCAGTCCGGTGGTCGCAGCGCTGATAGCCGGGCTGTACGGATTGCTCATCGGGCTCTGGAACGTCGTTGCCGTGACGTTGCGGCAGCGTCTCACCCCCGACGAGCTACGCGGCCGGGTGGCCAGTGTTGCCCGCCTCCTCGCCTGGGGGACCCAGCCGCTCGGGGCACTTCTCGGTGGAGTCGTTGCTGCCGGTTTTGGGCTGCGGGCGCCGTTCTACGTGGCTGCGGTCGTGTGGGCGTCGCTGGCCGTTGTCGTGTTGCCCATCGTCAACAACCGGCGCATAGCGGCGCTGCAGGCCGAAGAAGTGGGGGATTGACACGATCGGGTTTGGCGCGACCAGATGGCTGCGTTCCTAATCCGGCCCTGAGCTAGCTCCGGACCGGGATGGCGGCCAGGGGCAAGGTGAGCCGGAACACGCTGTAACCGTTCTCCCGCAGGTAGACCACATCTCCGCCCATCAGCTTGGCGAGCTGGCGGGACACCGACAGCCCGAGCCCGACCGACGCTGCCATGCCGGGCCGGTTGTGAGCCCTGGCATACGGTTCGAAGATCCGCTCCCGTTCCTCGGGGGGAATCTCCTTCCCGTCATCCCGCACCTCAACCACCGCGTTGCAGCCGTCGATACCGATGCGCACCGATCGGTCCTCCCCGCCGTAGCGGAGCGCATTGGATGCCAGATTGCGCACAATCTGCCCCACCCGCACCCTATCGGCCATCACCATCGGCTCTTCACGACGATGCACGGCGAAACTCTCGTCCAAGTCACCAATGGCCTTGTGCGCCAATGCGGCGAGGTTGAGCTGTTCGAGGTCGATGGCGATTGACCCGATTTCCGCCCGCGCCGCCACCAGCAGATCCTCCACGATGTGCGCCATGTCGTTCGCTTCATCAACGAGATGAGCCAGCATCTCCCGCTTGTCCGGCGGCAGCATCGTCCGGTCCTGGTTGATTAGGTCGGCGAAACCGAGCACCGACGTCAGCGGCGTCCGCAATTCGTGGCTCACGGCTGCAATGAACTCGTCCTTGGAGCGGATCTGGTCGGCGAGCTCGGCCTGCGTTTCCCTCAGTTTGGTGACGTCGGTCGCGACGATGATGCGGTCAACACCCTCGATGAGACCCGGCTCAACGTCGACCGCCTGGAGGCGAGCCCAGATCGGTTCCCCGGTGGTACGCACCAGCCGGTAGTCACCCGGTCTGGGGCTGTCTCCGTTCCACAGGTGGATGATCTCGGTGCGTACGAACGGCAGCAGGTGATCGTGGTTTATCCCATCGTCGAATTGCGCATCCCTGCTCTTGACGGGCCCGATGAGGTTGGTGATCGCAGGGTTGACCCGACGCACTGTTATTCCGTGAACCAGCTTGTCCAGCTCGTCGGGATGCTCGTCGAGGTAGGCCGCGATGTCGGTGATGCCTGCGTTGCGGCGTTGCTCGATCCATTGGCGCACCGGCGTCCAATCCTGTTCCAGGAGGGGCATAGGGACGTTCTCCACCAGGATGCGGTAGCGGCGATCGAGCGCCACCGCGTTGTCCCGCATCTTGATGAACAGCACCATGGCAACGACCCCCGACAAAGCGGCGGCGACCCCGATCCAGATTGCGTCGGTGGTGAAACCCTCCCAAAACACACCGGTTGCGAAGAGCCCCACGGTTGCCAGCCAAACGTAGTGCCATTTCCACCGGGTCGGCATGAACAGGGCGCCGATCGACACAATCGCCACGATCCCTATGGCCGCAGGGGAAGAGTCGCTTTCGCTGCCCCATAGTTTGAAGGAGAGAACCGTCGACACCGCGGCAAGAGCCAGGACGATCTCGGCGTGATACCAGCGCTTGAGCAGCATTGCCGCACACACCAGACCCAGGGCCGCTGGACCGACGGCACTCGCCAGATGGACGAGATCTCCAGACACGAGGGCCCAGGTCACATAGACCCCAAAGGTCAGCACAGCGGCCAGCGCGCCGATCTGGATGGCGGCGCGATGGAGGATCTCCGTTCCCGGATCATGGCGACTGGCTGTTCCCATACTCGCGATTCATCGGCCCGCCGAGGCCGAAGGTGAAGCAAGTCGTTGTGCTTTCAGGGATCTTGGTGCATACCGACCGCAATCTCAGCTGAGAACCCGATGGCCTTCCTCGATGATCTCCCCGAAATCGACGCCGGTTTCTTCACCGAGAACTCGCCGTACGCCCGGTGAGACGCCCTCTAGAGCGTCGAGCATCCGGCGGAGAACCGACCGTTGCGACTTCATGCGGGTGGCCTCATCCGCAGGTGTCACCAAGTCGTCGACGATGGACCCTTCAGCTCGCGAAGCGATGACTGGGTCCGGCACTCCGCGTACCCACACCAGGGTGCGGCGCCCCGGGCCCCGCCCCTCCGAAATCGGCTCGATGGCCACAACCTCGTCCGATCTGACGTACCTGCCGTACCCCAAGGCCACCAACTGGCCCGACTGGATGCGCATAACCAACCTCCGCTGTCCCCATCACCGTACCTTGCGGATCCGACAAGAACCCAGGCCGGGCGGTTGCTCGACCGGCTATTCGGCCTCGGCGGGTTGATCGGTTTCCCGTCCTCCGCTGATTCCCGCAAAGAAGGTTGGGAGAACCTCGGTCGTGAAACGCCGCCAGTCGAAGATGAGAATGAGGGCAATGGTGCCTGCCAGCACCACCATCCACCCCGGCTCCGCGGTCCACACGTTGGCGAGGAAGAAGGCATAGGCAAGGGCCTGCAACAACATCCCGAGCGACAGGTTCCGCCACGAAATGAACGCAACCAGCAGGACGAGGCCGATCAAGCCCCAGGGCACGACGCCGACGACACCGCTACTGAGCAAGCCGCCGAGGAGTGCGGTACCGATGAGAGCATCGCATAGGGGATCCCAAGCGCCGAGCTTGGTCGGCGTGGTGGCGCGGCGCGCCATCCGGCCGTCGAGGAAATCGCTCCACCAGGCCACCGCAAGCAAGCCGGCAGCGACCGGGTAGTTCTCGACGGCAGTTGCCCAGAAGAGGGGGATGGCGAGCAGCGCCCGCAGCCCGGTTAGACCGTCCGCGGTCAATGCCAACATGCTCGATTTGTCCGTGGCCACGCCATCAAGCGTAATGCGGACCCAAGCCGATCAGTACTCAGATAGGGTCTTGGCATGCAGTCGAAAGCAACCACCGTCCAGCAGTACCTTTCAGAGCTCACGGATGACCGCCTCGAGGCGATAGAAGCCGTCCGGGAGGTCATCCTCGACAATCTCCCTGAGGGTTTCGAGGAAGTCATGAACTGGGGAATGATCACCTACCAGGTGCCCCTAGAGCGCTACCCCGACACGTACAACAAGAAGCCGTTGGCGATGGCCTCGTTGGCGTCACAAAAGAACCACATGGCCGTATACCTGACCGGCGTCTACGCCGACGCCGCGAGCCGCTCCCGGTTCCAGGACGCCTACAAAGCAACCGGGAAGCGAATGGACATGGGCCAATCCTGCGTTCGGTTCCGCAAGCTCGATGATTTGCCGCTGGAGCTCATCGGGGAGGCAATCGCCGAGTACACGGTCGACGAGTTCATCGAGCTGAGCGAACGACTCCGCAGCTAGCCACTCGCAGGACAGGCCGTTGGTTTGGGGGGTCTGTTGGTGCGCTCCGGAACGCTAGGGCAGCCGCAACGCGCTGCGGAACACCTCGGCAGATGCCTCCCCGAGCCCATGAGCGCTCTCGTTGAATGGAACCCCGGTTGTGGCGAAGATCGCTCTGGTGATTCGCACACCATGCTCGATCTCTTCGGGGCTTGGGCTCTCCTGCATCAGGATCTCTCTCAACCGGTTCTGTAACGCGGCGGTCTGCTGAAAGCCCCACGTGTGGCGCGACCAATCGAAGTACTCCCAAGGATCGCGTTGGTGGACGGTCATGTTGGAGATGAAGGACTCCGTGACCTGGACGACGGCTTCGTCTGGGGACATGACAGCCCATTCGGCCGGCGCAGACCGCAGCTTGAGGAAGTCGTCCGAGCGCCCGGACCGCCAATTCCGCGTTTCAGTAATCTGCGCAATCCGCCGATACACATGTCAAGCCACGGGCCGGCAGGTTGAAGGGGTGGCTGTGGATCGACAAACGGGTTCGCCGTCGACGGGCGATGTGGACGACGTCGCCCGCCTGGTCGCGCTCACCGAGCGCCAGCACGACCTTTGGGCCTTGCTCCGCGACGCCCCCGACGAAGACACCCGCAACCGGCTGTTCGATGAGCTTTCCGCCAATCGCGAAGAGCTGGCGCGACTGAAGGACAAGGTCAGCGCAGAGGTCGATGGGGCCGCGACACAGGCTCCCGTTGACCGCCCCCCTCCGGGAGCCCCACCGGCGGCGCCGCGCACGGTCGGCGAAGAACTCCGCTCCAAGATCCTCGCGCCGCCGGACCAGGTCGCGCCGCCCACGCCGCCTCCACCTCCTCCGCCTCCACCAGACACGGTGATCATCGAGACAACCGCGGTAGAGCACCCGCCCCAGGTGTCGGAGCCTGTGGCACCTGTGCCCGAGATCCCGGAACCGGACGCAAGCGTGCCCGCACCAGTCGAACCCGAACCGGTCGAGGCGCCCCTTGTGCAACAGGAGCTCCAGGATCCAAGCGATCCGGCAGCGCCGGTTGATGAGTCCGTGGCCGACGACGGAGTGCTGGCGCCGGAGGCAACGCCATTTCGAACCCGCGAAGCAGACCTAGCCGCAACCCGAGCACGCAGAAGCACGGCCCGCAAGCCGATACCAGAACCGGAGCCACAGCCGGCTGAAGAACCGGTGCCGGAACCGCCGGCCGCCGCGCCGCCCCGCCCCAGTGCACGCGAAGAGGAGAGATTGCGCGCCGCGCACGCCGCGCTGCAAGAGCTGGAGAAGGTGCGGCCCAAGCACGCCAGATCATTCCCGATCTTCGCAGTAATAGTCGCCGCGGTGGCCGTCGCTGCCGTCGCCTGGATGCTGTTCTTCTGGCGTACAGACAGCGCCAGCACCGGAGACTCGACTCAACCAACGTCGACGACCAGTGCCGTCTTGCCGGCCGAGGCGTCTCCCGTCGATCAGATTCGAGCAGTCCTCGGTGGCCTGGGGCTGGATTCGATCGTTGTCGATCAGCGTTCCGGGACCATCTTCCTGATCGGCGCCGTCACCACCGACCGAGACCGGGAGGCTGCCATCGGTGCATCTGCCGCGCTGGCGGGGACCACTCCATTGGATACGTCGGGTTTGACCGTCTCGGCAACTGATCCGGAGATACGAGCCGCCGCGCTGGAGGCGATTGCTGCAGCCGGTTATGACAAGATCAATGTGACCGTGGCCGCCGGGGTGGCAACGCTCGGCGGGGTCACCCCCGACGAAGGTCCCGAGGGTCTCATCGCCGTGGTAGCCGCGGTCCCCGGAATCGACCAGGTGGTCGATCTCACCGAGGAGTTCGACCGGGCGGCTGCGCTGGACGCAGAGCTGCAGCGCATCACATCGGTAACCCCGGTGGTCTTCGCCAGCGGCCAAACCGACCTGAATGCCCTGCAGGAACGGATTCTCGACAGCGTCGCAGAAGCAATCGACGCCTATCCCGGTCCCGAGGTCACCGTCGTTGGCTACACCGACTCAGCAGGGACCGAGGAGGGGAACCTCCAGCTGAGCCTGACCCGTGCGGAGAACGTCCGCGACTACCTGATCGCCCAGGGAACTCCAGAAGACCGTCTGCTGGTCGACGCTCGCGGCGAGTCGACCTCAACCGGATCCTCCGAGGTAGCAGGTCTGGAGCGTCGGGTCGAGTTTGAGGTCGGCTATTCGGTGAGTGTGGGCGACGACGCGAGCCTACGAATCGGGATTGTCGCTCCCAGCGCGCGTGACGACCTCGCTTTCACGCAGAGCATCGTGGATGCGGCGAACGTCATCGCCGCGGAGCGGAGCGGCGTGCAGATCGACATCACCGACAACACGTTCGTCACCGACGAAGCAGCCGACGCGATCCGCACCTACGCCGCGGCCGGCTACGACTTGGTGATCGCTCACGGCTCCCAGTACGGGACGTCGGTCATCGAGATCGCCGCGGACTTCCCCGACACTGCATTCGCCTGGGGTACCGCCGCGGACACCTTCGGGCTCGCCAATGTGTCCTCGTACGAGGTCGCCGCCGATGAGGGCGGCTACGTCATGGGAGTGGTCGGGGCGCTGCTCTCGGAGAGCGACGTTATCGGGGTGGTTGGTCCGCTCGAAGTGGGTGACGCTCAGCTCTTCGTCGACGGTTATCGAAATGGCGTGCTCGCCACCGAGCCGGCGGCCGATGTGCTCGTCGCATACACCGGGTCGTTCAGCGACGTGGCCTTGGCGGCCGAAGCGGCCACGGAACATGTCCAGGCCGGCGCCGACGTCCTCACCGGGACGGCGCAGATGGTGGTGGGCGCCGTCGGCGTAGCCACCGAGAATGATGTGCTGTGGTTCGGGACGCAATCCGAACAGACGGTGCTCGCCCCCGACCTCGTGGTGGCATCGCAGGTCTATCACTGGGAGGTCGTGCTGCGCCAGATCATCGCCGGTATTGAAGCCGGGTCACTCGGCGGAGAGATCTACACGATCGACTTGGCGAACGGCGGGATCATCATCGAGTACAACGAAGCCTTCGACTTGCCATCCGCCATTCGTGATGCAGCCGACGACACCATCGCCGGCATCATCACCGGTTCGATCTCCACCGGCCTCTAGCTCCGGATTCCCCTGTTCTTGCGGATATGTCTTCGGTATTTCGTAGCTATGTCCGCAAGAACAGGAAGAACCGGAAGGAGCGGCGTCAGGCGTCGAAGACCGCAGCCGGGACCCAGCCCTCGACTGCGTCGCCGGTGACCGTCCGGCACCACCACCAGCCGCTTTCGTCATCGCGTTCCAGCACGGCGACCTCCTGGCCGGCGACCACTGGAAGTTCCGTTGTGTCGTACGGCGTGTGCACGATGACTGGACCGCTA
>JASJAS010000039.1 GCA_030066875.1 Acidimicrobiia bacterium
TGCAGTCCAAGGATTGTGAGGGAAGATCATGAGTCTTACAGGCGTGAGTGTGCGCCGAACTCTCGGGTTGCTCTTGGCGGTGGTGCTTCTATTCGGGGTGACCACGGTGATTGCGACTCACAGCGCCGATGCCGCTTATCCGGGTGGCCACGATTGGGTGGTATTCGAGGGGCCAGACACAACTCCACCGGATACCGATATCTGGGCAGTCCGGGCCGACGGCACCACGGCCGCCCCGGTGAACTTATCCAACAATCTGTTCATAGAAGGCGATCCCGTCTTCTCTCCCGACGGTTCCCAGATAGCGTTCACCAGATACGACCCCACGCCGGCCATCTACGTGGCCGACTTCGACACCTCGGGTCCGACACCCGTGATCCCGCCTCTTTCGATCACCAAGATCTCGAGCGGTTCGGATACGGAACCGACTTGGTCGCCTGACGGGACCAAGATCGCCTACGGGCGCCTCTTTGTCACGCCGCTTCCTTCTGTCGGTACGGCAACCCAAGCCAGCCCGACGGGAACGGTGTTGGAGGACGCCTTGGCCGACTTTGTGACCGACGGCATCCGCACTTACGACATCGTCACCAATGGCCGGACAGGGGCGACCGGAGTCGTTACTGGGCGCGGCGTGACGACGGTCCTGATGAGTGGCGGTCTCAGCGGAGGGAGCCCCGACAACGAATGGAAGGTCGGGGATGCGTATACGATCGAGCGGCGCAACAACGCGATCTTCTGGTCGCCGGCCAACGGTTCGAATCTTGCCGGTACCCGGCTCAGTCCGGCCCTCTCGCACGAGACCTACAACGATACCGAGCCGGCCTGGCAACCGACCGAGAGCGGCACACTGCTCGCGTTCTCGTCGACCCAGTTCGATAGCAACTGGGACATTCTGACGATGAACTCGTCGACAGGTGGCGGCCGGACGAACCTGACACCGGATACCGGTGGTCCATTCCCCTTCGACAACGTGGCCAGCCGGGCGTCGTGGTCGCCGGATGGGGCGAGCATCGCCTTCCAGATAGGTGAGGCCGTCGGGCAGTCAACTTCGGACAAGAACGTGTGGACGATCTCGTCCACCGGTGCGTCACCCGTCCAGGTGACCGGCGCAACCAACACCGGCACCGACGAGGATCTCGAGCCGGCCTGGTCACCGGATGGAAGCCTGATCGCGTTCCGCCGTTCCGGTGTCGGGGCGGATCGGGTGTATACGATCGCCGCTGACGGTTCGGGTGCGGTCAGTCCGATCAGCCCGTTGGTAGCGGTGCCTTCGATCCACAAGCAGCCCGACTGGCGGCCAATGCTCGACGCCATCGACGACAGCTATGCAGTCGATGAGGGCGGAACCCTCAACGGCGCTGTCAACGTGACCGACAACGACGGTGTATTGCTCACCGCGATTGCCGGAGCAGCGACGGTGACGCTCGGTACCGATGTCAGCAACGGAACGCTGTCGCTGGGTCCCAGCGGTACGTTCACGTACACCCACGACGACTCCGAGACAACAACCGACTCGTTCACCTACACGTTGAGTCAGGGTGGCCAATCCGACATGGCGACTGTGAACATCACGGTCAATCCGGTCGATGAGGATCCCGTCGCTCTTCCCGAGTCGTTCAACGTATCCAATGGGGCGACGCTCAATGTTCCGGCACCTGGCGTGCTGGACAACGACGAAGATCCGGAAGGGCTCGGCCTAACGGCGGTCAAGGTGGCCGACCCGAGCCACGGCACGGTGATGCTCAACGCCAACGGGTCGTTCAGCTACACCCATGACGGCAGCGATACAGCGTTCGACTCCTTCACCTATCAGGCGATGGATCCGGGCGGTAACAAGTCGGCAGTCACTTCGGTATCGCTCAACGTCGGCCCCATCGACCCGGACCCGCCGTCGCCGACCATCGCCGGAGATGCCTTCGGGCTTCCCGGGCAATTGGCATCCTTCACGGCGACGGTCACCGATGGATCTGGTCCGCGCACCTACGCATGGACTGCCACCCGCTTCGGAGTCACGGTTGCCAGCGGTTCCGCGGCAACGTTTGCGTTCACCCCGATTGGGACCGGCGTCCATACCGTCTCGCTGACGGTGACCGATGACGCAGGGAGCGGAACCGATTCCGTGTCCTACACGATCCTGACCGACATCATCGGCAACACGTTTGCTGCCGATATCGTGTGGCTGGCAAACGAGGGAATCACTCGGGGATGCAACCCGCCAACGAACGATCAGTTCTGCCCCGACAACAGCGTGACTCGGGGTCAGATGGCGGCGTTCCTGGTGCGGTTCCTCGGCTTGACGGCGATCGATCCGTCGATCTCCTTCACCGATACCGGCTCGTCGATCTTCGAGCAGGACATCCTGAAGCTGGCGACCGCTGGGATCACCCGGGGCTGTAACGCTGATGGAACAAGATTCTGCCCCGATGACAGTGTGACTCGGGGTCAGATGGCGGCGTTCCTGGTGCGGGCGCTCGGCCTGACCAACAACGGTGGCGGCGATCTGTTCGTCGATGATGACGACTCGATCTTCGAAGACGACATCGACAAGTTGGCGACGGCCGGCGTTACCCGAGGGTGCAACCCGCCGCTCAACACCAACTTCTGTCCTGGGGACACGGTGACACGAGGTCAGATGGCCGCGTTCCTCCACCGGGCGGATGATCTGATCTAGTCATAAGGCAGCCGAGTAGCAAAGATGAGCCCCGGAGAACCGGGGCTCATCTTCATGTTCTGGCGGCAACGCCGATGGTGGATTAGCGCTCAGTAGACCTTGGCGAGTTTGTCGGCGACCCGCAATGCCCACGCCACCGTCGTGAGGAGCGGGTTGGCGTAGCCTCCGATGGGGAAGACCGACGAGTCGGCAATGAACAGGTCGGCAACCATGTGTGCCTTCCCGTCCGTGTCCACCACCCCGAGCTTGGGATCGATCGCCATGCGAGCTGTTCCCAGGTGATGGTGTCCTCCGCGGAGGCCGGGGCCCCAGTCCGACGAATCGTCTTGGAAGGCAGGCTCGGGGACCAAACGGCCCAAACCCGACTTCTCCAACTGGACTCCGATTATCTCCTGCGCCTTGATGATCGATTCCTTGTCGATACGGCTCAGCTGCCAGTTGAGCTTGATGCGCGGTACTCCCAGAGCGTCGCGCCGGCCGTCGTCCAGCGTCATCCGGCTATTCCGGTTGGGAGATTGCTCGCTCTGGGTATAGAGCGCGAGCTGCGTCGGTCGCCGGAGTGCCTCGTGGTAGACCACCGTCATGATCTCCGGCGTTCCCTTGATTAGCCGCATTGTCAAGCGCTTGGAGTCTTCGGGAAGCGATTTTGTGCGGACCTGGCGGTACAGCTGGCTGGGGGAGCGTAGGTTGCCGACAGCGAGCTTGAACGCTTGATACGCGTCCGAATCCTCGCGACTAACTGGGCTCACCGTACGCAAGTGAGTTGAGAAGTTGAGAAGCCCCTCTGATTCCTGGCGTTCCCGGCTGATGGTGTAAGCCACCTTCATCGATCCGGCAGGACGCTGCAATGCGAGCCGGGCACGGATGCCACCGAAGCCTTTGTCGATCGAATCGAGCATGGGCCGATTGCTGCGCTCCTGGGGGAACAAGTCGATTCGTCCGGTGACCAGATGGGGGTGTTCCATGAAGTAGCGGCCGACCACGTCGTTCTCATTGGCGAGTCCGTTGGGGTTGGCTTGCCTCGAGGCAAGCAACAATCGGGCGGTCTCCAGGGCTCCTGCCGCCAGCACCACCCCGCGTGCTGCCACAGTGAACTCGTTGCCGACGAGGCTGGCCACACGAACGCCCGTGGCCTTCGTCCCGGTTTCGTCGCTCATCACCTCGATGGCGGTGGCGTCCGTGATGCTGGTGATTTGTGGAGAGCGCTCTAGCTCCTCGCGGTAGACATTGCCGAACTTGGTTGGCGGACTTCCTTGCCAGAGAGCGATCTCGACGTCGCCACCGATGAACGGTTCGAGGTATACCGGCGGCAATGCGGTTCCCGCGGTCGGGGTCCACTGCTCGCTCTCGAGTTGACACAGCTGAGCAGCATCGCGGTAGTAGGGCAGAAACTCGTCGTATGTGATCGGCCAGCCCATATGGGGAGCCCAGGGTCGGCCGTCGAAGTCGAGTTCATCCATGGGCCGGCACCAGCCTGCCCACTTGTGGCTGGACCCCCCGAGGACCCGGTGACGCGTCAGAGTGAGGTCGTAGTAGTCAAGCCCGACGTTGGTGCCGTCGTTGAGGTCTTGGGGTTCGTCCTCGGTGGCGAGGCCACCGCTTTCGAGCAGGATCACATTGAGTGATGTTCTCTCGGCGATGCGAAGCGCCAGCGCGATTCCTGCAGGACCGCCTCCGACTACGCACAGGTCGGTCTCGAGTCGAGTGTCTCGAGGGATGGTTGCGGCACCCTGGATTGCCATGATCGCTCCTACCGGTTGATCTGCTCAGTTGTGGTCTTGCTCCAGAGCCTCGAAGACAGCGTCCCGAAGCTCTGTCACCGCTGCACCTCTGTCTAGCAATGGTTGGTCCTCTACCGGAAGAGCTGCGTGGTGTGCGTCAATCGCTGCTGCAAAACCGGACGCTACCGCATCGAGGTCCCCCTCCGGTACCAGAGTGACCCTTTCTTGGTCGGTAGCAGCCCGGGCGATGGCACCCGCGCCGCCGTGGTCGAGGACGATCACCCTTCGCGCAGCGTACATTGCCTCGGCGAGTGCCAGCCCTCCCTCTTCGCGGAGTCCGGTAAAAACGACGGTGCGCGCCCCTCGCATTAGCTTGACTGCTTCATGCCTTTCTACCCACCCTGTGAACGTGATCCGATCGGCTATGCCCAACCTGCCTGCGAGTTCTTCGAGTGGTTTTCGCTGAGGACCGTCTCCCACCATCATGAGCGTGATATCGCTGCGGGTTCTTGCCAGCGCTTCTACGACGAGGCGGGGTCCCTTGCGGCTTTCCATCGGCGACACCCAAAGGGCGTAGCCGCCGTCGGGTTCAGGGTCGCTCTGTGGGACCACGCTGAAAAGCGCATGGTTGAGGATTCGGCAGTCAACCTGGGCGCGGCTGGGTAGAAGCTCGAGACTCTCACGATTCTGCAGCAGACGCCGCGTCGCTCGGCTCGCAGAACGACGGGTCGCCGGCAGCCACGCCATCACCCTCACCGAAACCAGGTCAAGAAGTTCTTGGAACACCCCGGCAGTGCCGAGCAGGCGCCACAGTGGCCGCGGTGTCGTCACACCGCCGCCTACCGGCCCCCAGACGCTGGGGATCCCGAGGTTGGTGGCCGGTGTGGGGAGCCAGAAGGCGGAGTAGGTGGCATGGACAACGCCGTTGAGGTCAGTCGCGGCCATACGGGCGAAGGCCGCCTTCTTGGCCTTGCGCAACCAGAGCAGGTAGAGAAGGAACTCGGGGATGCGATGCCACCGCATGAATCGCCCGAGGCGCCTGTCGGAGATCTCGACGAACTCGAGATCGGGATCCTGATTGGCCTTTCCCCAATCGCGGATGGAGCCAATGTCTCTGCTTCCGGTCAGGACTGTCAGCCGGGCGAACTCCCGGAGTGCGGTCACCACGCCCCAACCTGCACCGTATTCCGACCCTTGGTCGGGGGCACACGCGTATGCGAAGACGAGCAGGTGCGGGCGGCGCTCGTCAGCCATCGGAGCGCGTGCTCTCCGTGTCTTGTCCGGCTTCTTGCCACTGTTCCCAGGTCATGTCCTTGCCATCCCACGCGAAGGCCTCTTCGTGCCCGGCTCCAATGTAGGTGTTGTTGTTAAAACGCAGGTTGCGCTCGGTGAACACAGCTGGATCGTCGGTGTCCTCAACAACGCCGGTCTGGCCGTACCACATGGTCACGACGTTGTCGTGCACGTCCAGGTTGGCGAGAAACGATGGGCCAAGGTCGCCGTTTCGGTCCTGCTGGATTCCGGTTATGCCGTCTGCGTTGTTCGTAACGACGTTGTCGTAGACCTCGACATCGGTGGAGGCGGCGATCAGGATTCCGGCACCCCAGAGCCATTCGCTCTTCGAGAACCCATTGTCGTAGACCTCGTTGTTTCTGATCACGGCCTCGAACGAGATTTCGTGGAAGATGCCGGCTCCGTTGTTGCTGTAGACGACATTGTCCTCGTAGAGGGTGTTGCGAGCATCGATATCGACCCAGAGGCCGGGGCCGAGATTGTGGTGCACTGTCAGGTTGCGGAGCACCAGCCCATCGGTGCGGGTGAACTTGGCTCCACCACATTCCCAGCCAGGGCTAAAGCCACGCAGATTGTTGTAGGCGAGTTCCGAGTCCTCGACCAGAACATTGGTCCCGGCGCCGCCGGTGATGCCCTGCTGGCCGTTGTGATGAGCGTACACGCGACGGATGATCGTCCCGTCCCCGGCTCGGATTCCGGCGGCATGGTTCAAACGGGCTTCAACGTCCTCGATGAGCCAGTTGTCACCTCGCGAGCCCTCCCCGGGCCGCTGCGCCTGAATGGCGCCGCTCTGTGCCAGCGGAGCGTACTTCTCCACGATGAGGTTGCGTATCGTCACGTCGTCGGCGTCACTGCGGAATGCATGTTCGACGAGACTGATCTCGATCTTGCGATCCGTCGGGTCATCGGCGATGACGATGAGACTTCCGTCCGACCACCATGCTCCCGGCTCCAATTCGTCGCGGTCTTCCACCCGCCACAGCATGATGTCGTCGACGTAGAGGTCGTTGATCAAGCCGCATGCCGTGTAGCCGTTGACACACTCCCCGTGGCGTCTCATGTTGAGCCGTGGTCCGCGCAGTTCCCAGCGCCCATCGTCTTCCTCGAAACCATCAAGCACGGTTGCGCCGCTGAGGATCGTTCCTTCCATTCCTTCGAACACCATGCCGTCCTTGGGCTCGGTTTCGCCGGTGCGGTGTATTCCGGGCAACAACAAAAAGCGAGTCTCTGGTGGAGAGGAGCGAACCAAGGCGGTGAAGTCGTCCTCCGGGGCGACCACGACGGTGTCCTCATCGACATCGGGAATCGTTGTTGTCGGGGCCGCGGTCGTGGTCGTTGTCGTCGTCGTACCTGGCAGCTCCGGTGGGGCCAGCGTTGATGGCGGAATCGAGGTTGGCGGAATCGTGGTCGTAGGCACCGTTGTCGTTGGCGGTGACGTCGTGGTGGTCGGCGGAGGCGCGGTAGTAGTTGTCGTCGTGGTATCTGACTCTGGGACGCTTGCATCGGAACCGCTGCAAGCGCCGATCACCAACGAGACTGCAACCAGACAGCAGGCAAGCCTGGCCTGTGATCGGTTTAGCAAGCGTCTCCTACCTGACCCCATTACGAGATTCCCCTATTCATCGGCAGCGTCTGATGCGTATGTGGGCGATCACATGAGGTGTTCTACGCCGGCCGCCACGCTAGCACCGGGCTCGACTTGCGTTGGCGTGGTCACTCCACCGCTGGCCGACGGTGGGGCGCGAGATGACTAGGCGTATTTGGTCCCACACCCATCGTGTGTGATTCATGGCTAATGTTGTTAGTAACTAGTTACTCGATGAGATGCCGAAATGGTCCGTTACCCCCGCCTGTGCGGGTTCTAGGATTGGGTCGGGCTAGTAACTAGTACGCCGGGCTGTTTAGGCGACGACATAGGGGGCATTGGGGAATGCTGCAGGGTAGGATCGAACGCTCATCGGTCGATGAGCCAGTAGTTGGGCAAGAAGAGGCTGCTGCTCAGCCGCACCTCGTTGTTGTACCAGACGTTGGTTCGAGAAGCTTCTATCAACGGGCTGTCAAGCCGTTGCTAGATCGTTTCGGGGGTGTCATCTTTTCGCTGCTCACCTTGCCGATTCTGATGGTTGTGGTGCCGCTGATTTGGTGGAAACTGGGCCGACCCGCCATCTTCAAACAGAAGCGGATCGGATTGCACGGCAGGGAATTCACGGTCTACAAGCTGCGGACGATGCGTCCCGACCGGCGCAGGAACGTGGTTGCTTGGGATGGTGAGGAGCGCCGGGTGAACCACAAGTCGCCGGATGATCCACGACACACGCCATTGGGTCGGTTCCTCCGCAAGTGGAGCCTGGACGAGCTTCCCCAGTTCTGGAACGTCGCTCTTGGCGACATGAGCTTGGTGGGCCCGCGTCCGGAGCTCCCACATCTGGTAGCCAAGTATGAACCGTGGCAGCACCGTCGTCACGCCGTCAAACCCGGCATCACCGGCCTCTGGCAGGTCTCGGAGCGTGGTGATGTCCCGATGCACGAGGCGACCGACATCGATGTCGAATACGTGGATACGGTCAGTTTCGGTGTCGATCTCAGAGTTCTGCTGCTGACGATCCCGGCTGCTATGGGGAGCAACAAGGGTCACTGACCAGCGCCGGTGCGCGTCGCGATCATGCCTGCTTTGTGCGTCTGCGTGGCTTCGTAGTCAGCTTCGGAAGCGGTAACGTGCGCCTGCTTCCTTGACTTCGACCAGGAGGATCTGTGGCATTTCCTGAGAAGGCTTCCGTTGTTGGAGTCCCGATTTCGGTCACTTCCTATGACGAGGTGCTCCAAGCGCTGGCCGACCGGCCTGCGGATCGGGCGACGATCGTCGCTGTGTGCAACGTGCATTCCGTCATGTCTGCGCGACGTGATGAGCAGCTGGTGCAGGCGATAGCGGATGCGGAGATCGCTACTCCCGACGGCGTCCCCATCGTGTGGGCGCTGCGGGCGCTTGTCCGCCGTGAGCAAGAGCGGGTATACGGGCCCGAGTTGATGCAGCGCGCCTTCGTCCAGTCCGATGAACTGGGGTGGGCGCACTACCTGTACGGCAGTACACCCGAGACGCTGTCGGAGCTCGAGGCAGCGGTCCGCAAGATGGCGCCAAGCGCCAACATCGTCGGCTCCTTCTCGCCACCGTTTCGGGAGATGGACGCAGCCGAGACATCTGCGGCTCTGGCGGCAATTCGCGAGAGTGGTGCCGATGTTGTGTGGGTTGGTCTCGGAATGCCCAAGCAGGAGCTCTGGATGCAGAGTATTCGGTCAGAGCTGCCGGGAGTCGCGTTGCTGGGGGTAGGCGCTGCGTTCGACTTCCTCGCTGGCACGAAGAAGCAGGCGCCGGCATGGATGCAGAAGGCAGGATTGGAGTGGTTGTTCCGCTTGATCCAGGAACCGCGTCGACTCTGGCGGCGCTACATCTGGAACAACCCGGCTTACGTCTTCCTCCTGACTATGCAGATACTCCGGAGCAAGCTGCGCCGCTAGTTGGTTGGGGTTTGTTGGGTTAGTCGTCGTGGCCGTAGTCGGTCCATTCGGACCAGGAGACTTCGCCGTTCATCCACCACCAGCCGACATCGCCTGTGTAGGTGTTGTTTTCGAAGCGGATGTTGGAGTTGTAGATGGTGTTGTTACCGACGTCTTGGGCTGCTCCGGTTAGGCCGCTGTTGGTAACGGTGTTGTCGTGGACGTAGTTGTTGGCCAGGGTCCATTCGCCGTGTTCACCGGTTCCGCGGTTTTGGCGGGTCATGGCGATCCCGTTGTAGTTGTCTTCGAGGACGTTGCCGTAGATCTCGACATTCTGTGACGAGGCGATCATGATCCCGCCTCCCCACAACCAGGCAGAATGATCGAAACCGTTGCGGCGTATGACGTTGTTGCGGATCACTGCGTCGTAGCTGATCTCGTGGAAGATCCCATTGGCGATGTTGTCCTCGATCAGGTTGTTCTCGTAGACGGTGCCGATGTTGTCGTGATCGGTCCATATCCCGGGCCCGTGGTTGTGGTGCGACCAGTTGCCCCTGATAACGAGATCGGTTGTTGACCACATCTTGCCGCCCCCAGCTTCGATACCCCACTCCCACTCCTGCTGGTAATTGTTGTAGGCGATCTCGTTGTTCTCGATGAGGCCACCATCGGTGTAACGGACACTGAGTCCGGAACGCCCGTTGTGGTGAATGTTGTTGTTACGGACCACCGGGTCACCCTTCTCGAGGTAAATCCCGGCGATCTCGTTGTGGTGGATGTTGCACGACTCGACAAGCCAGTCGCCGCCCATCCCGACAACGGCAGCCCGCCACTTATTGCGAGTGTCATAGTCCCGGATCTCGATATTGATGATCGAGACCCCACGAGCATTTGAATTGAACGCATACTCAACGCTGTTGTCACCATCCATCACCGCGTCCCCAGCACCGATGAACGCCTGATAGTCCTTCGGGCTAACCGACTGCGAATGATGCTCACCATGAATCATGAACACAGTCCCCTCCGGATGCGACGACGCAACACTCCCAATGTTCTCCCCCGGATAAACATGCACATCCACATCCAGGTTGGTGACCCGCGGTGGAGGCACGATCGGAGACAGTCCTTCGGCCCTGCCCAGGAACGACGCCATGGCGTCACGTCTCACGGGACTGCTCGGACAGAATCTGTCGTTGACCGGAGGGTTACAGCCAAGCGTGATACCGGCGGCGGCCATGCGCTCGATGTCGTCCTCGAAAACGAGACCATCGTCGTCAACGAACCGGTTTCCTGAGGTGCTGCCGCTGAGGTCGTAGGCGCGCACCAGGAAGGCCGCCATCTGGCCTCGGGTCACGCTGTTGTCTGGGCAGAAGCGGTCGTTGAGCGGTGGGTTACAGCCGCTGGTGATACCGGCCGCGGCGAGCCGATTGATGTCGTCTTCGAACACGAGACCGTCATCATCTTCGAACCAGTCCTTGCCACCGTCGTCGCTGAGGCCGAGGGCCCTGACGAGGAAGGCCGCCATCTGGCCCCGGGTCACACTCTTGCCCGGGCAATAGCGGTCGTTCAACGGAGGGTTACAGCCACTCGTGATGTTCTCTGCCTTGATTGCCTCGATGTAGCCCTCGTGCACGTTGCCGTCATCATCAGAGAAAGATCCGCCGGGCGGAAGCGCTACGGCGGCGACGGCTGGAGACAAGACGGCGAGCACAACGGCGAGCACCGCTAGAGGGCGTGCAAGTCGGTACATGGTGGGAAGATTTTTCGACATGATGGCGGAGACCCTAAACCGATTGGAGTGTTTTCCGGGCTAAGAAGGAGATAAGTTCTCTTTGGCTTCAGGCCGAGCGCCCAAGACCGGGAACCAGGGCAGATCGGCTACCAGGGTTCGGTCTTGCCGTTCCGCGGCTTGACGCCACGACCCATACCTTCGTAGACCAACCCGGCCGCCCGGACTCGGTCCGCGTCGAAGGCGTTCCTGCCGTCGATGACCAAATCCCCGCGCATGCGTAGTGCCACATCGACAAAGTCGAGATCACGCAGTTCGTCCCACTCGGTGAGCAGCACGACGGCGTCCGCTCGTTCCACCAGCGAGTAAGCGTCGGTCGCCGTCTGCAGGTTCGGCAACTCAGGAATCTGCTTGACCAACGGGTCGTAGGCGCGAACGATCGCTCCCCGCTCGAGGAGCTCGCGGGCAATGGTGATAGCCGGGGCGTCCCGGGTATCGTCGGTGTTCGGTTTGAAGGCGAGGCCGAGCAACGCCACCCGACTTCCGCGCAGCGGCCTGAGGTGCTGCTGCAGCTTCCGCACCAGACGATGCCGCTGGTGCAGGTTCACACCCTGAGCAGCTTGCAGGATCATGGGCTCCTGGCCGTGGGCCCGAGCCGTAGCGGCGAGCGCCTCGACGTCTTTCCCAAAGCACGAACCACCCCAGCCGACACCTGCCTGTAGGAACTTGGACGAGATCCGGGAATCGAGACCCATGGCGTGGGCCACTTCGTCGATGTCGGCATCGACCCACTCGCAGATCTCGGCGATTTCGTTGATGAAACTGATCTTGGTTGCCAGGAACGCGTTGGCCGCGTACTTGATCGTCTCTGCGGTCGAACGATCCGTCTTGACCAGTGACGGCCGGCTGTCGGGACTGCCACCGGGGAAGGTCTGGTCGAGGATCGGTTTGTACGCCGCTGCGACTTTCCTGACGGCCATGGGATCGTCTCCACCCAGGACGATCCGCTCCGGGTAGAGGAAGTCATTGACCGCCGAGCCTTCGCGGAGGAACTCGGGATTGCTGACTACAGAGAAGGCATCGGGTTCGACGTCATCGGGTAGCACGCTCTCGATAGTCGATGTCAGCCAGTTGCCGCTGCCAACAGGAACCGTGCTCTTGGTGACGATGATGTGTGGGGAATGCATCGCCATGCCGATCGACTTAGCGGCGGCGGTCACGTTGGTCACGTCGGGATGGCCGTTGGCGCCCGGTGGGGTGTCCACGCAAAGGAATACGATCTCGGACCCTGCCATGGCTGTTTCGAAGTCGTCCGTGAACGTCAGAAGGCCTGCCTCTATCCCGGCGCGCAGCCTTTCGTCGAGACCAGGCTCATAGAAGTAGGAAGAGCCGCTCTGCAGCTTCGTGAGCTTCTCTTGGTTGATTTCGACTCCGACGACCTCGTGACCGATGGCCGCCATGCACGCCGCCACGACGGTCCCGACGTAACCACTGCCGACTACGGCAATGCCGGAGCTACCTCTGCTTTTCACCCTATACCCCCATGTCCATCAATACCTAGCCCTGCGTGGGGTTTCCGACCACGCAACGCTGAGTATACGACCGAGAACTTTCGGTAGGCGCCATTCGCAGCTAACAAACCCCACTGTGGGTCAACTACCTGACCTAACCGATCCACCCCGGTCTGTCGTTATGATCCTAGATGGCGGGAACCCACCGCAAACCGACCGCCGTGACCCGGTTTCGACTATCCCGGGTATGGCTAAAGCGCACTGCGGCTAGGGTTCGGGAACCGCGTGTAGCCGAGGCGTCACTGCGGGCCAGGGGTATGACGACGACGTCCGGGTTTGCAGATGGATAGAGCACCGACATTCGAAGAGCAGCTCGAGCCGACTGTGGCGGGTGCCGCATGGCAATACCGGTGGCTCGTGCTGTTTCTGGCGATCGGTTTTGCCGGACTTGGGTACCTATACGCCACCCGCACTGATTCGTGGACTTCGACGGCCTCGATCGCCGTTGAGGACCCGCGGGTCTCCAATCTGTTCACCGTCGGGTACAACGCAACCCCTGAGCGATATGTTGGAAGCCAAGCGGAGATCATCTCCTCCCGTGCGGTTGCAGCGCGCGCCGTCGAGATCGCAGCCAGTGCCGATCCGCCTGTGGATGTGACGGTGGATTACATCGTCGAAGAAGGGCTGTCGGTGAGCTCGGCTGGCGACAGCGACCTGATCACGTTGACTTATGTGGACTACTCGGAGCATCGTGCAATCACTGTGGTCAACGCCATTGCCGCCGCTTATCAGGAGGTCGGGCGGGAGGCGGCGATCGCGGAATTCGACACGGCGATCCTCGAGCTGGAGACCTCCATCGCTTCGCTGACCTCTGAATTGCTCGGTGTCCAAGAAGAACTGCGCAGGCTGCGAGCCAGCGATGCCAACCGTCTAGCGCTCGAAGACCAACTCGAATCTGCGATATCTCGCCTTCTCCTCTTTGAGCCGAGCCGCCCGCCGGTCGAGGCGATTCCTCCCGCTGATGCCGTGGATCCCTTGGTCCCGGCGCCTGTCGAGGACCCGATAGTGGCCGCAATCGCAGAGAACACCGCACGGCTGAACGAGATCCGGCTCGAGATCGAGACTATCCAGGCGGCGCTCGCTCGTACAGATGACGACGTTGAGTTGCAAGCTCTCGAGGACTTGCAGAGCGACATCCGGCAACGGTTGCTCGGGCTGCAGCTGGTGCGCGACCAGCGCGAGGTCGACGCCCAGCTCTCCTTGAGTGGAGTCGTGTTCTACGATCCCGCCGACAAAGCCGAGGCGGGCTCCGTCGGGCTACTCGTGGTCGGCGGCTTCTTGTTCGGTGCCATTGTCGGCTCGGCCATCGCCCTACCCCTATCTCGAGGGAGACGCCGCTTCGGCTCCCGGAGCGAGCCCGAAAGACTGCTTGGGATCCCGCTCGTTGCCGACGTGCCCAGCTTCATGGAGGAGCGCTTGGCTACCAATCTGCCGGTGGTGGAGGCTCCGGCTAGCGCTTCGGCTGAGTCTTACCGGTTTGTGTCTGCGGCGATCTCGTTGCAGCGAGACCGGGTGTTCGCCGAGGAGGCCACAGCGTTCACGTCGGTCATGTTCACATCGCCCCAAGTATCCGCAGGGAAGACCACGTCGGTCGCCAACACCGCCTTCGCCGCCGCTCTTGGAGGTAATCGGGTACTCGTCATCGACGCGGACTTCTCCAGTCAGGATTTGACGACAATGCTGATCGGCTCGGTGGCGCCCCGGCTCGGCTTGGCAGATGTCATTGAAGGCACTGCGTCGCTTGGTGATGCAGTGGTGAGCGTCAAC
>JASJAS010000040.1 GCA_030066875.1 Acidimicrobiia bacterium
TCCAGGGTGTGTGGCGTTGGTGCTCGGCTACTTGGCGGGCGATGTCGGCAATGACCGGACCGAATCCCTGGATCTCGCCCGGATGATCGTCGCTGCCGGCAAGGGTTTCGGCGTCTACGACCAAGTGCACACCGCCATCAACCTGCGCTCGGCCGCCACTCGATCGAGGGTCGGCTTGGGTGTGACGGCTTAGAAGGTCGAGATAGATGTCGGCTCGAAGCTGATCCATGGTGCGGTCATCACCGTTGCGGCGGAGTCGGCGGGCTTGCAGGTTGATCTGTCGTTTGACGGCCGCAGCCACGTGGGGAGGCAAGTCGAGACCGAGCAGGTTGGCGGTGCCGGTGTCGTTGGCTTCGAGAACGAGCCTCCGCTCGTAGACCGATGCTTCGTAGCGTCTCTTGGCGGCGTCGGGGTCTACCGCCATGCAGAGCTTGCGAAGCTTGGCGCCGAGTTGGCCGGTGGTGAGCAGGCCCGCATCCGGCATGATCATCTCCACGACGGCCTGGGCAGCCCCGGCATCCACGTGACAGGTTCCGTTGACCAACACCCGAGCACGAGGCAAGTCGATGTCGCCTTCGAGGAGCGCACGCCACACGACGGGAAGCCTCCTAAGCAGGCCAACGGCGAGCTCGGTGACGAGATCGGACGAGCGCCGAGTCAGCCGCAGTGCGGCCCCGACCTCAGCCGAAGCGCCGGCTGCGGCGTCCGCGAGCCCCACCGGGTCATCGCAATCGAGATCCTCGTACGCCGACACGACCTGGTTGACCGTCCAATACTGCCCGGCTTGATAGTGCGCAACTTGGCGCTGCTGCGCTTGCAGAACCACGACAAGCTCACGAGGCGTCAGCCTGTCCCACTCCACCTGCGCCAGGAGCCGCGCCAGCTCCTCACCAGGTGCAACCGACCTCAAGCCCTCAGGAACCGCTGGCGAGGCGGCAGGATGATCCAGGGTTGGACTCTCGGACGCGATCGTATCGAACATACGTTCGATCGTAATGGACGCTTGTGCCGGAATCCAGATCTCTGTTGCACACGGGAAGGTCAGGAGTGCTGAGGGTCCGGCAACGTGGTCATGTGCGACCGATCGACCCGCTCAATCGACGAGGCCCATCACCTGAGTCATGAGCCGAAATGGGCGGTTAGGCCGGTCCATCTGGTTCACCGTGCCGGCCACGTAGAGGTCTCGTTTCGGATTGTGGAACGCAAAGGATCCTGTTGAGCCGGAATGCCCGATCAGTTCAGGCGGAGCCTGGAAGGGCGACATCCAACGGGGCACCTGGAAGCGCATCAAGCCGTACCCGTACCGCAGCGGGAAGAAGATCCGGTTCCAGCGGCTTGTCATGAGCTCCAGTTGATCCGAGGTGAGCAATTCTCCGCCGAAGAACGCCTGCAGGAACCGCAGGGACTCAGAGACCGTCGATACCACACCGCCGTCAGGTGCAAATGAGGACATCGCAAGCGGGATGTCGACAACACGATCCTTGAAGTACAGAGCAGCCGGCCGAGGCTGCTCCGATGCACTGCCGAAGACATAGGTATTGGCCAAACCCAGCGGGGCGAAGATCATCTGCTGGAAGTTGTCGGCGACCGTGTCATGGGTGACCGTCTCGATGATCGCTCCCAAGAGGGCGTAGTTGGTGTCGCTGTAGAACGCCTTCTTGCCTGCGCCAGGGGCAAACTCCGGTGAAAGGCGGCGGACGATGGCAACAACGCCGTCGATGTCCAGCGACCGGTCGCGACCTCGCTTCAGGTCGTCGACCAGGCTGGCACCGCCATCGGGCTTGCCCTCGAAGTAGTCGGCTAGACCGCTGGTCTGACCGACAAGCTGAGAAACTGTGATCTGGTCGCTGTAGTCCGTTCCTTCGACGACATGGACTCCACTCAGGAGATCGGCTGCCAGGTACGTGGAGATCGGAGCGTCGAGATCGACCTCTCCCGACCCGGCCAGCTTCATTACCACCGTTGCCGTATACATCTTGGTGATACTCGCCAGGAAATACGGCGTGTCGGGAGTCATCAAATCAGGGCTGTTCGCGTGAGCGTCGCCGGCTGCTGAGACAGCATCGATGCGACCGTCGGCGGACTGCACACCGACGACAACGCTACGGATGTGCTTCGAGGCCGCCTGGCGGTCTACTAGCTGCTGCAGCCTTTCTTGGATTTGGGGCGTTGACACTCGTGTTCAGCCTATCGCCGCCGCCGCCGGGAGAGTCGCAACTGACCGCAGTGTTGTGGTCGTCTCTGGCTTGCAGCGGACGTCTGCGCTTTCACCGCCGACCATAGTCGGCTGAACGACCGTCAGGATGGGCCTCGATCAACACCGACGATCACGAGCGGACAATCAAGCAGGCAACCAGGTGAAGCTGGAACCATATGCCGGGAAGACGGTGGCACGGGTGCTGATCAATTGGCTTTCTTGTTCCCGCCCCAAGATGTGCCGCTACGGCGGGCTGGGTGTGACGCGCAATAGCACTCGAGATGTGGTGATCTGTCTTGCGTGTCACCCGTCGGACCGATCTGTGGTTGCTGGACGCGAGGTAACCGTCTACACAATCTCCGAGGTGTTCGTCGACCAAGTCCTTCTTCGCTGGACAGAAGCACCCGGATACGACGCCATCCTCATCCACTGGGGCGTGGGACGTGACAGCGCTCTGAGTCTGGTGGATGGTCTCATGGTCGCGAGCGACGCCGAATGGAGTCGAATCATCACTCGCTAGCGCCGCCCCGTCTACACGATCGCTTATTGCGAGTCGGCAAGGTGCCCCTAGCCGGCAATGTCGAGCGGAGCATCAGCCTGCTCGACGTGAAGCTTGAAGGCTATGTCGGGAAGATGGGGGCACGGGCGCCCGAGAGTCGGGTTTGTGTCGTCCCGTTTCGCGGCTCGGTTGGTCGAGATCGCCGTTGGGTTGTCGGATTGATCTTCCCGGGCCATTTGACCCTATTGGTGATGGGTCAACAGGCATACGCTTGTTGGGCAGGGGGCAGCTGAAGTGGACGTCGTGAAATCAACCGGCCTCTTCCTAGGTACCGTTCTTCTGCTGTCGACGGTCTCCGGAACCGCCACCGACTTATCCGAGCCGCCGGTTGAGGATCACTACCCCCAACTGACCGTCCGGCTCGAGGTGGTTCGTGAAGCGCTCGGGATCCCCGGCATGGCGGCAGCGCTCGTCCAAGACCAGGAACTCGTATGGGCACGGGGGTTTGGGTACGCCGACATCGGCCATAAGGTAGCTGCCACTCCGCACACACCATTCGGCCTTGCCTCAGTTACCAAGCCGGTTGCTGCCACATTGGTCATGCAGCTGGTGGAGGAGGGGACAGTCGACCTTGATGCGCCGATAGAGGACTACGGCGTGTCTGCCGACGGAAGCGCTGTCGTGACGGTCCGGCACCTGCTCACCCACACCTCGGAAGGCACTCCCGGAAAGACCCACTCCTACAACGGGAACCGCTACGGGCTGCTGGGCGGTGTCATCGAGGGCGCAACCGGGAGTTCGTTTGCGGAACTCCTGGGAAAACGGATTCTGCTGCCGGTCGGCATGATGGATACGGCTCTCAACCCCATCGACAGCTGGGATGACGCCACGAACACGAGATTCGAGGACTTCGCCCGGTCGGCAGGGTGGGGTGACTCGTTTAGCCACTATCCGGATGTGTATCACCGGCTTACGTCGCCATATCAACTCAGCGACGAGTACGAGATCGTCCCTGGGATGTATCACTTGATCCACAGTCCGGCGGCGGGCATGTTGTCGAGCGTCGCCGATCTCGCGGCGTTCGATATCGCTCTGGACCGCGGCGAGTTGCTGTCGCCAGCCACCATGACTGAGATGTTCTCTCCGGCCGTGACCACAGTAGAGGGCCGCTCTGATTTCGCCTACGGGCTCGGCTGGTATGTGCAGGAGTGGGCAGGCCACCGCATGTTGTGGCACACAGGTCGCTGGCCGCCGTCGACTTCGGCGCTCTATCTGAAGCTTCCCGACGAAGGGCTGACCTTCATTGTCTTGGCGAACACCGACAACATGACGACGCCTTTTCCGGGGATTGGTTCTGGGGATCTTTCGCGCTCAACTCTGATGCTGACGGTGTTTGAGCAGCTGGTCTTCGATGTCCCCACCATCGACTGGATGGCTACCGAAGACGCGCTGATAGATCAGCTGGGCGGCATCGAGGATGCCGACACCCGGCTGTTTCTCGAGCTCGAGTTGTGGTCGTATCGACAGGCGCTGGCTAGCTCTGGTGACCTGCAGCAGGCGGCGGTGCTGGCCGAGGTGAACCGGGAGGTCTTTCCCACCTCGCGGTTGCGACTCGACAACAGTTACACCTATACGGCGCCGGCCGCTGCGGCAGTCCCCCCCGTTGTCAGCGCGGCGAGCTTTGCGACTCTGGCGCTTGTCATCATGGTGTGGCTGTTGATCGCGGCGGTCTCTGTCGTTGTGGTGGGTTACTACCTCGCCCGGCGGGCGAAGGCCCCGGTGAGGTATTGGGCAACTGCTCTCCCGGCGGCCGCAGTGATGGGTCCGGTTGTGCCGGGAGTGCTCGTTCGAGGGAAGGGTGGCGGTGCCAGCTTGTTGCACCGCGCGGCTGTTGCCGGGATAGCCTCCATGTCGGGCTACGCACTGGCGTGGATAGTCGCAATTCCAGCCCTCTTGGGTTCTGGCGACGAAGCGAATCCACTGCTGACGATCGCTACCGTCTTCGTGCTACCCGTCGTCATCGGGCTCTTCTTGGTGCGCCTGCCTGCACTGCGCAAGGAGAGCGGGCTCGGCTTCGGCGAGGCGATGAGAGCAGCCGTCATGCCCGAGATAATGACGGCTGTGCTCGGAGTCGGAGCTCTCGTTGCGGCAACGGTATTCTTCGACAATCACTTGCTCTCGATGATCCCTCACCCGCGAAGCCCGTTCTTCTGGGGGATGCTCTCGGTGGGAGCGCTCATTGGTTTGGTGTTGCTGACCCTGCACTATCTGCTTGTGCAGCGCAGGGGCTCGATCACGATCCCGAGTTTGACCTCAGCCCTGCCGCAGGCGCTGCACGAGCCGCAGCTTCCGCGCTGGCGCGACTCCTGGTGGGTCTTGCTCGGCAACGTGGTAGTCGTGACTGTCTTGCTCGTGGTGCTGGGCTAGCCGCAAGACTGCCCGCGCGCTCGTCAGCGCCCGTAGGATGACGCTATGAACCTGATACGCCATGTCGTGGTATTCGATGCTGCAGACGTAGCCACGGAGAGCGCGTTCTGGGCTGCCATGTTGGACGGGATCGTGGTCGACGAGGACCCGCAGTTCCATTGCGTCATCGATAGCCAGGGGAACTGGCTCGTCGGCGTGCAACGTGCGCCGGACCACGTTCCGCCGGATTGGCCTGACGGAGAACCACAACAAGTTCATGTCGATTTCCACGTGACCGATCCGGCGGCAGCGCATCATCGCGCCATGGACCTCGGCGCTCGACTTCTCCAGGATGCAACGGACCCGGAATCCAACGAAGGACACCGCGTGTACGCCGATCCTGCTGGCCACCCCTTCTGTCTTGGGTGGGGTCACCCGAACCAGGAGCAACTCGCCCAGTTCCTCGCCACATACGGCGGGGCCGACTGATCGTGGCTGATAGGCGCCAATCCGACCGACTGGGATTAGGTAACCGGAGGCGCACAGAGCCGGCAATCCTCGGCCGGCCCCGCAACACCTCCCCCGTCACCACGAGGCGGAAAGATGTCGGGAAGATGGCGGCACGGGCGCTGAGGATCACAGGGCGGTGTTCTAGCCCGTAGGGTGGCACCATGCCCATGACTCCGGAGCGTTGGACACACGCCAGTTCATATGCGCAAGAGGTGTTTGGAGTTGAGCCGCCTCACATACGAGCGAACAAAGCAGCAGCCGACGCCGCCGGGCTTCCCACGTGGGCGATCACAGGGGAGATCGGCCGCTTTCTTGCCCTCCTTGCCGGTGCCACGAACGGGGAGTTGGCGCTGGAGATCGGCACACTCGGCGGCTACTCGGCACTGTGGCTCCTCGAGGGCCTCGGGCCGCATGGCCGGGTGATCACGATCGAGGCAGTAGACGCCCACGCCGACTTCGCCGAGGCCGAGTTCAACCGCCACGGTGTGGCCGACCGCATCTCGGTGCGGCGCGGCCTTGCTCGCGACGTTCTGCCGGTGATCGCAAGCGAGGTCGGCCCGGGGTCTGTCGACTTGGTCTTCATCGACGCAGACAAGGAGTCGTACCCGGAGTACTACGACGTCACATCGGATCTGGTTGCGTCGGGGGGATTCCTCGTCATCGACAACATCTTCGGTACCGGCACCACTTGGATCAATGATCTCTCCGATCCAGGGGTTGCTGCGACGGACCGCATGAACCGCAAGGCCGTCGAGGATGACCGATTCGACACGACCGGACTCTTTGTACGAGCAGGCATGCTGGTGGCACGCAGGCGTTGACCAACGGTCGGACGTTCGACACTCGCTCCCAGATAGCGATCCAGCCAAGCTCCGGGATCCTATGCTGCGTTGAGCGAATCGAGAACAGGGGACAGACCCGAATGTTCGAGGTCATCTACTACTCCCTGACCGGAAACACCAAGAAGGTCGCAGACGCCATTGCCGCTGAATTGGGTGTCGCCGCCGAGAACGTAAAAACGAAAGACAAGTTGGCCGAGGACTCCTTTGTCTTCCTAGGCGCCGGGCTATACGGTCCCCTGCGCGGCTTGGGGTTTAGGCGGTTCATCGACAGAAACGACTTCGCCGGGAGGAAGGTAGCTCTCTTTGGCACCTCTGGAGAAGGCAGGGGGCGAGAAGTTGGAGCCTTGGAAGAAGCGGTAGCGGCAAAGGGGGCTGAAGTAGCCGGAAGATACTTCTGTAGAGGTGAGTTCATGTTCCTTGTCAACCGAAAACGCCCCACCATCAAGGACCTGGAAGACGCACGGGCATTCGCACGCGAAATGGCAGCGGATTGACGCAGTCGATTTCACCTCTGGCTAAGTCGCGACCTCAGCTGCGAACGCCTGGAGGATGCAGAACTCGTTTCCTTGAGGGTCGGCCATGACCACCCAAGTCGCTGCGCCGGTCTGGCCGACATCGACCCGGCGAGCTCCAAGCGCCTCCGCTCTGGCGACCTCTTGGGACTGGTCAGAAGGGCGGAGGTCAATGTGGAGTCGGTTCTTAACCTGCTTCGCCTCGGGAACCCGAAGAAACAGCATGTCGGGTGAAACGCCATCCTCTGGCGACCCCTCAGGTGGTTCGAGCACAACCTGATCGGGTTCCTCGTAGGTGATCCGCCAGCCGAGCAGGTCCGCCCACCATCTTGCAAGTGGGATGGGATCGACACTGTCGACGTTCATGCACTGCCAACGCAAACTCATCGTCCCAACCTAACACCAGCGATTCGCAGACCTACTGGGTGTCTTCCCCATCCATCAACGGCGACCCGGAGTGGTCCGTCGCGCTCCGCATGGGATGCCTCACCTATCTCGCAAACCCTTGCCGTCCAGAATCTTCTGGGCGTATCTCTCCACTCGTGCCGCCCGGGTCTTGGCTTGCTTGGCGCCCGAAACATACAGGTTGTACTCACGTTGCCGGCCAGGTGTCAGCGCTTCGAACGCCTTTCGCAACGCCGGATCACCCTCCAGATGACTCTGGAGTTCTTCGACCAACACGAGTTCGGGCGCTGGGCCGACCTCCAAACCCGCCTCTTCGACTGCTATGGCTTCATCCACATAGGCCTTGACGGTGTCGCTCAGGCGGCCCACATCCGCGACCGACGTGAACTGCATCCGGCGAGCGGATCGGGAGTTCGGTCCCTGGTCTTCGAGCACGCCTGCAGGGTCCTTCAGCAACGCGCCCTTGAAGAACATGAGAGCAAGGAACTCTTTCATCTCCTGAACGATGACGACGTTCTTGCCCTCATGGCTATAGCAAGGCTTGCGCCACTTGAGCTCTTCGGTCAGCCCGGATGCCAACAGAATCGGGCGCAGCTCAGCAATCTCGTCCGGCCACATCTCCGACTGCGAGATGTATGCGTCAACCTCCGGGTTCACTGTCACTCCTCATTCCGACGGCTTGATGACAACCTTCAGGCCCGAACGGCTCACCAGCTCGGCGAACGCCTCCGGACCCCGACCGATCGCATACCGAGACGTGATCATCCCATAGAGGCTGACCGCACCGCGGTCGACGAGTTTGATAGCCGCATGCATGTGCTGCGGCTTCATCCGGCGTGACAGCACAATTGTGAGGCCTCTCTCCCGAGCCAAGGCCGCAGGGAAGGAGCTGCGATCGTCAGGTGGGATACCTACCACGACCACGCGGCCGCCGGTGCGTACTGTGCGGAGGGCGGTCTCGAGCGCGGCATCCTCGCCGGCGGCTTCGAAGGCGACGTCGACGGGTCCCCAGTCGTACACACCGTCGGGTTGACCATCGACACCGGTAAGCCGAGTGTCGTCGGCTCCCGAGTCACGTGCGGCTTCGAGCCGATGGGGCAATGGATCGGAAGCCTGGATCGGTCCAGCTCCAGCTGCGCGCAACGCCCGGATGATGAACAGGCCGATTGGGCCACAGCCGTAGACACCTGCTGTCATCCCGGCCTCGAAGTGGCTCAGGTCGATTGCATGCAACGCTATCCCGAGGGGCTCCAGAAGGGCCACGTCGTCGCCCTCGATCGTGTCGGGAACGGGTATCAGCAGATGCTGCGGCCAGGCAATGAATGTCGACAGGCCGCCGGGTGTTGGATAGTGGCCACAGAACTGCACAAGCTGGCACAGATTGGCGTGACCCCTGAGGCAGACATCGCACCGACCACAAGAGCTGGCTGGTTCGATCACCACGCGGCACCCCCGACGCTTTCCCGAGGCCACGACGCCGCCCATCTCGTGTCCTAGTACAAACGGTTCATCGACCCGGTCCTCGCCGATACCTCCCTCCTCGAACCAGTGCAGGTCTGAACCGCACAGGCCAACTGCGGTGACACGGACGAGTTCCTCACCAGCTCCCGGGATCGGCTCAGGTTCCGTATGCAATCTGATATCGCCGGCATCGTGCAGCCGCAATACGTCCATGGTGGAAACGATAACCCCCGGCTGCCGGGCGTAGGGTCTGTCTCGGCATACCGACCGCTCCGGACCGCTGGCTAGCCTTGACCGTGCAGCACCTACAAGGAGCGCAGCATGTCTGATGATCGTAAGAAGGGCGCTTGGCTTCCTCCGCGCTGGTTCGTCCGTTTCGCATGGTCAACCCACAAGCGGTTGTACCGCCTCAGCGGTGGACGGTTCGGCCTACGGCGCGCCAAGGGGGACAGCTACGGAATGATGCATGTCACCACCATCGGTCGACGCAGCGGCCAGGAACGGGGTGTCATCCTCGGCTACTTCGATGATGGGCCCAACCTCGTCACGATGGCGATGAACGGGTGGGGCGAAGGCGAACCCGCGTGGTGGCTCAACCTCCAAGCACATCCAGAAGTCACCATCCACACCCCCGACGGTCGCCGCGAGGCCAGGGGCCGGGCCGCAGAGGGAGAGGAACGGTCACGGCTGTGGAACCGGTGGCGCGAGATCGATAAGAACCTGGACGACTATGCGGCGCGGCGCTCCGGCGAGACGGCCGTTGTGATTCTGGAGCCGGCCTCCGGCGGCAACGGTTCGTAGGCACGGCCCATGACACAACTCACCCGGGACGCTCTCGCCACAGACTCTGGTCGCCTCGCCACTCTCTTTGGCGACAACCCCGACCTGCTCCCCCTGTGGATTGCCGAGCCGTATGTCGATCTCTCCCCCGCCGTCACCGCCGCAATGCGCGACCGAGCCGACATCGGCTGGTACGGCTACGAGTCCCGGTCGCCGAGGCTCGAAAGGGCCTTCTGGAACTGGATGCAGAGCCGTCACGGATGGGATGGCTCAGATCTCCGTACCTCGGTGAGTCCGAGCGTCGGAACGTCGATCGGCGTTCTCCTAGAACAGCACACCGCACCCGGCGACGGGGTGATTCTGCAGCCCCCGGTCTTCACCGACTTCAAGCCGCTCGTCGTCGCGGCCGAGCGGACTGTTATCCGGAGTCCACTCAGGTTGACCGACACGGGCTACGAGATGGACCTGGCAGATCTCGAAGCCAAGGCTGCCGAGCCGACGACGACCGCCATGATCTTGTGCAATCCGCACAACCCTGTAGGCCGGGTGTGGACCGCGGCCGACCTCAAACGGGTCGCCGAGATCTGCGCAGCCAACAACGTCTTTGTGATAGCCGACGAGATCCACGCCGACCTGACGCTGCCCCCCAGCACGTTCTCCCCGTTCGCAAGGGCAGCGACCGACGTATCGGCGAAGTGGGCGGCCACGCACGGACCCATCAAGACCTTCGGACTCGCCGGAGTGTGCGACACGCTGTTGATCACCGACGACGAGGCTGTCAGCGAGGGCTTCCGCCGCACCAGCTCCCGCCTGCACCTGACCCGCAACAACGTGTTTGCGATGGCGGCCTTCGAGACGGCATACCGCTCCGGCGGCGGCTGGTTGGATCGGCTCCTCGAACTGATTGGGACCAACGTCGCTGTTCTCGCCGACGGATTGCCTGAACCGATCACCCTGGTCCGACCGCAAGCCACCTACCTCGCTTGGCTTGACTTCCGGGGACTCGAGCTGGAAGTACCCGAACTAGCCCGGTGGCTCGCTGCTGCCGGATTGGCATTGAGCCCCGGTCATTGGTTCGGGCGGGCGGGTGCAGGGTTTGCCCGTATGACCATTGCGGCTCCCACTCCGCGGATCGAAGAAGCAATCGATCGGCTCCACAGCGCGCTCAACTAGGCCGATTGCGTCGGAAGGCGGCCAACTTCCGGCGCGAGGTAGCCAACCTTTGCGCGCTACCGTTGCGGCCCATGAATCTGAAACACCCAGCAGTGGTGATCGGCATGGGCGAGATGGGCGGCTCGTTTGCCCGCGGCTTGCTGCGCACGGGCCAGCCCGTCGTCCCGATCCTTCGCGCAACCGACCTCGAGGGCGTTGCGGAGACTGTGCCCGAGCCGACCGTCACGATCGTCGCTGTTGGCGAAGCCGACCTCGACCTCGCCCTGGAGAGGCTCCCCAAGCGATGGCACAGCACGACCGTTCTATTGCAGAACGAGCTACTCCCCCGCAACTGGCGCACCCACGGCCTGGAGAACCCCACAGTGGCGGTCGTCTGGTTCGAAAAGAAACCCGGCCGAGCTGAGAAGGTGATCATCCCGACCCCGGTCTACGGACCCCGAGCCGACATCCTGGTGGCCGCTCTTGGCGCGATTGACATCGCGGCAGTTGCACTACCGAATGAAGAAAGGCTGCTCCACGAACTCGTGCGGAAGAACATGTACATCCTCACCGCCAACATTGCCGGCATGGTGACGAAAGGCACCGTGCACGACCTCTGGTACAACCACCGGGGAGTCGCCGAAGCCGTCGCCAAGGACATTGTTCCGATCCAGGAGTGGCTGACAGGGCGGACCCTCGATGCGGACAAACTCATCGCCGGCATGGTCGAAGCATTCGACGCCGATCCCGAACATGGTTCCATGGGAAGAAGTGCACCTGCCAGATTGGCGCGGGCACTCCGCCACGCCGACGCTGCCGGACTCGAGACTCCCGCTCTGCGAGCAATCGCCGCCGGCCTCGACGTACCTGGGTAGATCTCGGCAGAGCCCGCCTCTTTCTGGCTACGCTGTCGGCACCAACGGCAGGGAGAGCTCCTATGCATGTACTCGTCGCCACCGACGGCCAACTCGATGCCGCCGCAGTTGCCAAGTTCAGTGCACCCTTGGCCGGCGCTGGCGGGATGGTGACAGTCCTCACCGTGATCGAAGTACCGCGTGCCCTGCTCCAGGATCTGCAAGACCATTTCTCCGATCAGCAGCCGCCGATGCTGTACATGACCGATTCCGAAACAGTGACGGCCGGTGCCCCCGAGAAGCCACGCTCGTGGCCCGGCGACGACGCCATCATCGAGCAGTATCTCGACAGCAAGCGCCAGGACATATGTGAACCGGTCGTCGCTGTCCTCGAGAACGCCGGTGTCAATGCCTCGAGCAAGGTGGTTGAGGGTTCGGCCGACAAGGGAATCCTGAGCATTGCGGCAGAGCTGGACGTTGACTTGATCATCATCGGCTCACACGGAACCGGCTTCTTCGAGGGGCTGCTGGGGTCCACCGGCACCAAAGTCACCCGCCTGGCCAAGCGTCCGGTGCTCGTGCTGCGGGATGGCAGCGACGCACGCGCCTAAATCGACTGCTCAGGTCAGTTCAGATACTCTTCCCAAGCCGGATCCGGCTCTGTCCCGATTGCCACGAGCACCCAACTATGGCGGCGCGGAGCCCGCGGTCTGTGCCTGAGCTCCAGGCCGGCTTGCTCGGGAGTCCTGCCGCCTTTCCTCGTATTGCAGCGGCGGCAGCTGGCGACGACGTTCTCCCAGGTGTGAGTGCCGCCCTGGGATTTGGGTACCACGTGGTCGATGTTCTCGGCCGGTCGGTGACAGTACTGACATCGACCGGCATCCCTCATGAAGACGGCCCGTCGGTTTAGAGGCACCCGGCGGGCGTAGGGAACCTTGACGAACTTTCGAAGACGAATGACTGATGGGGAGGCGAGGTCGATTCGCTCGCTCCGCCACACCTTGCCGTTCGAGGCAATCACGTCCGCCCGATTGTGCAGCACTAAGACCACCGCTCTTCTCACCGGCACCACCGAGAGCGGCTCGTATGAGGCGTTCAGCACAAGGGCCTTCATGGCGGGCAGGCTAACAGCGGACCGCGCGGCTTCGCACCATGTGCGCCGGCAGCGCCACGAAGGTCGTTGGACACCATGAGTGACGCTGCAAAACTGTCCGTGGCCACCATCAAAGAGAAAGGCGAGCGCCTTGCGTGTCGTTGGCTACATTCGAGAGGCGTCCGCCGACGATGAACCGGCTTTTGCCCAGTCCGAGCAGATCCGACGCTGGATAGTCGAGAACGGCCACCGACTCGTTGCGCTTTGTCAGGACGTGCGCACGCCCGGTCATGCCGTAGGCCGCGAAGGCCTGCAGTCGATCGTCGGTATTGTCTCTGCCGGTCAGGTCGACGCCGTCGTCGTACCATCGCTGCGGACGTTCTCGTCGGACAAAGTCAGCCAGGAGATCATCATGTGGGACCTGCGCCGGTACGGCGTCTCGGTGCTATCGACTGATGAGATCGACATCGCACAACTCTCCGATCCGCCGGCCGATCATGTGAGGCTGCTCACTCGGGATGTCCTAGCCAAGGCCGCGAGGTTCCACGAGATCCTCGGCCAGACCGAGGCGGCGATCGCCGAACCCCAGGTGGTTCGCATCGACGACGCCACCGACGTGGTTATCGAGTTGATCCCGCCGAAACGCCCTGAGGCGCTTCCGCAGAGCCAGGTCAGACCCGCGACGTAGCCGCCTCCCAGGCAGCGCGAGCCACGGCGTAAGCCCGACCCCCGGTCTGAACGGCGGAACCAACCAACGGCGGTTCCTCTTCCGCGAGGGCTCCCTCCAGGGCCAGGACAGCCGTGAGCACCCGCCACTCACCGCTCGTGCTTTCGATGATCTCGACGAGCCGTAACGGTGGAGCGCCGGTCAGCTCCGCAACTGCGGCCACCACCGCCGCATCCAGGCCGGCCATGCCGGATTCCGGCGTCGATGCGGCTCGGGTGCCGTCGGCGGCGCGCACCAACACGGCGACACCTTGGGGAGTCTCTTCAACTGCAACGCTCTCGAGCAGCAGGTCACTAGCAGCTGGTTCGGCCGTCGTTGCCCCCTTGGCATGTTCGCCGACGAGCGGAAAACTCACGACCGAACCGGGTGCGCCGGGTGGTGGCGGTGGTCCACCGGCGGCCCCCGCCTCTAACTGCTCGGTTGCGGGCTGGTGCGCATCGCGGTGATCCGCCTCGGGTTGCTCCGGGGCCCGCATCCCGTGTTGGCTCAGGATGCGGCGCACCGCCGCACCGACCTCTTCTGGATCGGCACCCTCGGCGAGCTGAACCCGGACCCCCGCAACACCTTCGTCGCTCTCGACCTCGGCGCCCGCGATCCCAGGGACCGCCATCAACTCGTCACGCAGCGCCTGTGCCATCACACCTCTTCCGAACCATATCAGACACGTCGCAGCAGCCGATGCTGGCGACGTCGCCAGGACAGATAGGACACCAGTTCGTCGGCGGTGAGCTCGCTCGAGGCATCTCCGTGCGCCGTAGT
>JASJAS010000004.1 GCA_030066875.1 Acidimicrobiia bacterium
CTGACGTGGGTGCTGGAGCAGTCGATCCGCAACTACGACCCGTGCATTTCGTGTGCGACCCACTTCCTCAAGCTGAACATCGAGCGGATAACGACGGAGTAGGTGCTCCGGCCGGTGACGCTGGTGATGCTCAGGACGAGTCAGGGGCGTTGGGGGCAAGGACGCAGGACGAAGGCGCATTGGACGAAATGCGTCGATGGACGTGCGTGCCGCGAACGGCACGTCGCAGTTTCCGCTAGAAACTGCGGACGGACCGGCGTCAGCCGGTGCGCCCGGTCTGAGCGCGCCTAGTGTCGCCGGTCGGTGCACCCCACTTGGCTGATGTTGTTGTCATCGGCGTCGGCAACCGCTGGCGCCGGGACGACATCGCCGGGATTGCGGTTCTCGACGAGCTACGTGAGCGCGTTGGCGACGAAGTCGAGCTTGTCGAAAGCGACGGCGAACCGACCCGGCTGATCGATGCGTTTGAGCGCGCCCCCAAGGTGGTGATGGTCGACGCGGTGGTCACCGGCGCCGACCCGGGCTCCGTGCACCGCTTCACCGACGCCGAGCTCCCCGCTCAGATGGGTATCGGGCAGTCGAGCCATCTCGTTCAGCTGGTCGAGACAATCGAACTCGGCAGGCTACTCGGCAAGCTGCCCAATGGTCTGGTCTTGATCGGTATCGAGGCTACGGACTTTGCCAACGGCGAAGGCATGACCGAGGCAGTTGCGGTCGGGGTCCATGAAGCGGTCGTAGCGGTGCTGCGCGAGCTGGCCGCTTGACAACACCTCGCACAGAGAAAGCTGCATCTGGGGCGCAGGTAGACGCGACGGACTGCAGGCGACTCGAAAGCTCGAGCGCAGACGTGAGCTCAGTCTGGATCGGGCGTGCTCTGGTCAGCGGCCGCCTGCTGTGTTTCGGCGACACGCACGACAGCCAAGACGAGCTTGACTGCGTTTGCGAGGAGCGCAATCGACATGCCGATGATCGAAAACACCAGAATGGCTCGGGTGATCGATTCCCAGTTGATGCTGTACGCCGAGAAGTCGAACGGGAACACCTGCCAGGTGCGGATAGCGACCCAGAGGCTGATAGTGACCAGCCCGATTTCACATAGCGCTTTGAACCACTTCGCGTCGTACAAGATGTAGGCGAGGTTGACAAAGATCGACGCAACCAGCGAGAGGCTGATGATCGGCAGCAAGGTTTCGAAGTCCTCTGTCAACCAAGAGAACCAACCCCAATCGAGAAGGTTGTTGACGATCAGGAGGAAGATCAGGTTGGCAACGGCCGCCACGCCGTAGCCGATGCGCCGGGCACTCGTTGGGTACCTTCTCTCTGCCACGTTCACTCCAGGCCGGTCTATTGATCCTATCGTCCCGCCGGTCTCCGTTAGGCATCAGCGATGGTACTATTCAGCAATGGATGAACCGTTTTCTCACTGCGTGAGACCCTCGCTTGCTTTGGAGCGACTCGGGACAGCATTGAGCGACCCGATCCGCCAGACAATCTTGCTTCGCCTGACGCATGGACCCGCGTTCCCGAGCGAACTAGCCGAACTCGTTGACACAAGCCGTTCCAATCTCTCCAACCACCTCGCTTGTCTGCGGGGATGCGGCTTGGTCGTTGCTGAGAGGCAGGGTCGAAATGTGCGTTACGAATTGGTGACGGGACGGCTAGGCGAAGCGCTTGCGACGATCGAGCAAGCGGTCACTGAGGCATCTGTGGCGGTGGGACATGGTCACTGACATAAGCCGACCCGTCGCTGTGCGCCGGGCCCGGTGGCTAAACGTAGCCACGATCGGCTGGAACACGGTCGAGGGCATCGTCGCCATAACCGCCGGGATTGCGGCCGGTTCGGTGAGCCTGGTCGGGTTTGGCCTCGATTCGGCAATCGAAGTGTCGGCAGCCATCGCGCTCACGTGGCGGCTTTCCCGGGAGAAGCGAGACGACTGTCGCCAGGATGATGACCGGCTGGCACAACGGCTCGTGGCTGTCTCGTTTGCTCTGCTGGCGGCGTACGTTTCGGTCAACGCCGTTGCCGACCTCGTCGGAGGGCGAGCCCCGGACGCCTCTGTTGTAGGTGTTGCCCTCGCAGCAGTGTCTTTGGCGGTCATGCCGGTGATCGCCCGCGCCAAGCGCAAGGTCGCCCCGGCGATCGGATCCCAGGCTGCAATGGCTGAAGCCACACAAACGGACCTATGCGCCGCACTCTCAGCAGCTCTGCTGCTCGGCCTCAGCCTCAACCTGACACTCGGCTGGTGGTGGGCCGACCCCGTTGCTGCCCTCGTGATCGCAGCGATCGCGAGCTACGCCGCTATCACCACCTGGAGAGCCCCCTCTCTAGCCGACACCTGCTGTGGGTAGGCTCGGCCGCTCGTCTTCGTCGCACCAGAGTCGAGTCCCAAGGCAATCCTGACCCCGATCGTCGGGAGCCAGAGCCGCTAGGTTGATCAGCAATCGATGATCGGAGTAGCCGATGGAGGAAGGCTCGTTCTCAGGTAGCGAAGGCAGGATCTTCTATCGGATGTGGACGGCGTCAGGCGAGCCACAACGAATCGTCGTGCTGGTCCACGGCTATGCGGAGCACGGCGGACGGTATGCACACGTCGCCGAGGTGCTCGCCGCCCAAGGGGCGGTGGTCTGCGCTCCCGACCATATCGGTCACGGACACTCGGATGGGACACGGGCGCTCATCGTTGACTTCGAGCACGTGGTCGATGATCTGCACACCCTGGTGACCACCACCCGAGCTCGATACCCAGGCCTGCCGGTGGTCATGGCCGGCCACTCGATGGGGGGTCTGTTGACCGGACGGTTTGCTGAGCGCTACCCCGATCAACTTGCGGGCGTGGCCTTCATGGGCGCGGTGTTGGGTGACTGGCATTGGGCACGAGAGGTGCTCGAGCACGGGATACCGGACGAGTCTTCGGATCCGGCCGGGATGTCGCGCAACGAGCAGACCGTGGCCGAGTACGCCTCAGATCCCTTGGTCTACCACGGGACGTACCAACGGCCGCTTCTCGAGGCCGAGGTCGCCGCCCTCGATCGGTTCAACGCCGAACTCGATCGCATCACGATGCCGGTGATGTTCCTGCACGGCGACTCCGACCCGTTCGTTCCCTATGAGACCTCGATGGCTGCCGTCAAACAGATGCCGACGAACGATCTAACGGTAAGGGTCTATCCGGGGGCGCGTCACGAGTTGGTCAACGAACTCAACCGGGAAGAGGTCATCGCTGCACTGGCGACGTTCGTTGAGCGGGTGACCGCTTAGCGTCAGGCGTCGGTTGTGCGGCAAAGCTGAATGTGGGGCGGACGATCACTCGTCCGCCCCACAGCTTTCTGTTGCCATTCAACGCTCGGCTTACCAGTCGGGCGAAACAGCACCAACCGCACCGAACGAGAAGGTATTGGGGGCCGACGGCAACATGATCCCGGCGTCGACAACCTCCCAGGTCTCGAGGTCAACAACCACGACACCCGGGTCGCGGCTGTCGAGTGCATACAGCCGATTCGCAGCTACAAACACGTTTGCCGTGTCGCCCTCGCCGAATGCGGGGACGAGTGACAGAGGCTCTCCCTCAACCGAGAAGTCGTCGATGGACACCCGATACAGGTCCCCGTCGGCAGCCAGGACGAGGATGTGCTCGCTGTCCTCAAACGCAAACGTCATCTGAGAGGCGGGCAGGCTGTGGCTGGTGACGATTGACGCGTTCACGTCGAATGCCACGAACCCTGGACCAGCCGCCCCGACCATCACCGGCGATTCCGAGTGGGATTTGAGGAAGAAGGGCCGCAGCGCTCCCTCGGGGTAGGGGACGACCTCGGAGGTCATGCCGCTGGTGTCGTTGCGGATATGCAGGATTCCCTCGTTGCAGCCGTAGGCGATGTGAGATTCCTTCCCGCCTGCCTGGACGTAGGAGGCCTCTCCGTGCAGGGCGGTGCATGTGTCGGTTGTCTCGTAGAACGGCTCTGTCTCCACGTGGCAACTAGTTTGGGTGCCACAGTCGTCACCGCAGTCGATCCAGCAGTAGGCGACGGCACCGTTGACATTCGGCGCCTCATCGACCATCTCCGCTGTCGTGACGATCAGATTGCTCCCAAGGAGAACGGCAACGCCGTGGTGCGGCATGTTCGCCGATAGGGTCTTGACGTCGATTTCCCCACTGCCTGCTAGCTGGGCCTCTTCGATCAAGCTGATCTCACCGGAGCCGTCGAACCACGCGGCCGTCAAGCCGTCGTGGGTAACGAGGTGGGCGGGACTGGGGCCGGTCATCGAGAACTCGTGAAGCCCGGGCTCGGCGGTGGTGATGTGATAGTGGTCTCCGTGACGGGCGAAGTAGGTCCCGACGTCCACCACCTCAACGGCGTCGTCGAAGTAGTGCACCATCCACACGTACGGACTCATCCCTCCCGTACCCTGGATGATCGCGTTCTCAGCCGTAACGGGAATCGTCGACACGTCGTAATCATCGAGGTCCACGACGTAGACCTCGGGGAGCGTTGCCGAGGCGGCCACGAGACGGCCTCGCGTGAGGTCGCCTGCCTCCACCATTGCGTCGTCGTCATGACCCTCGTCATCATGGTCGTGACCCTCGCCTTCGTGGTCGTGACCCTCCTCGTCGTGATCGTGACCCTCCTCGTCATCAGCAGCTGCAACGGGGGCGGCGGTAGTGGTTGTGGTCTCCGCCAGCGTCGTGCTGGAGGTCTCTGCGACCGTGTCGCTCGATCCTGCATCGGACGAGTCGTCTGAGCAGCCGGCCATAACCGAGGCCAGCAGCAAAAGGAGTCCAAAAAGGATCGTTGACCGGGACAGGTTCTTCGATAGGCACCCCATACGCCCTCCTTCATAGGCAGCGGGTACGTGGAGTTTGCCAATAATGAGAACCAGTCGCAAATCTGCACCTCCCGGCACTAGGATCGGCCTGAGTCGGCGAAAGGTTGCGATGGCTGACGATGTGACAGCTCGAACGCGCGAGTTCTTTCGTCGTGCTGCGGATGGCTGGGATCGGTGGGGCGAGGCAATGCAGCGCGATGACACCGCCCGCTATGTCGATTCCGCCGCGGTGGCATCGGGTGACCGGGTCCTGGAGATCGGGGCTGGAGGTGGAGAGCAGACGCTCGTGCTGGCCGAACAGGTAGGGCCGCACGGAAGTGTCGTAGCGACGGATCTCTCTCCCGAGATGCTGGATGTCGCCGCTCGTCGGGTCAGGGAAGCGGGCTTCAGCAACGTCGAGTTCGTTACTGCCGGTGTCGGCGAACTGGACCTCGAGGAGGCGAGCTTCAATTCCTGTGTATCCGGCTTCACCTGGGAGTTCCTCGCTGATCCTCTGGCCGCAGCGATCAGGGTGAAGAGCCTGCTGGTTCCGGGGGGACGTTTCGTGGCATCCGTGTGGGGTCAGGGTGCCAGTGTCCCGATGAGAGCACTCGTCGGGACGGTGGTCCTCTCCGAGCTAGGGATCCCCCAACCTACCTATCCCGCCGGTCTCGCCGACCCGGACGAGTTCAACCGGGTCCTCACCGGGGCAGGGTTTGCGGATGTGTCCGTTGTCGGGTTCCCGGCGCGCATGCGGTGGCCGAATCCGAGCGCATACGCCCAATCGATGGATGGGCTTGCTCCTCAACTGCAAGACCTGATCGAGGCACACGATCCGCAGAAGACCGAACAGATTTGGGATGCGGTAGCCCAGGCGGCCGCGGAACATGTCACCGAGGACGGGGCGGTCCTATTGGTGAATCAGGCGTTCCTGGGAATCGGCGTACGCCCCAGGTGACCAGCACCGGAGGAACGAGCGGCTCACCCCTTCGAGTTCCGGGCCACGTCGCTCACATGCTGATGCGTGATTCGAGCATGTCCTACTAGCCCAGACTGCACCGATAGGTGGTTACTGAAGTGAGTTACGACCGGATTGGTGCATACTGTGGCGTTACGCGAGCCAGTGCCGTGGTAGGTGCACCGGCACATAGGGAGAACCGGTGCGTCGAGTCTTAGGCGCTTCAGCAACCAACTTCGTCGGCCTGGCAGCCATCGCCCTTCTCGTTTCGGGATGCTCGCCGTCCTCGACGCCTACAGTCGAATCCGAGACGGAGGTGACGCCTGACGCGAGCGCACCCACCACGAGCCCCACCGCTCCCACTACGACAACGACCACAACGGCCGCTCCCACGACTACGACCACCACAACCGCGGTCGTCGCCCAGCCACCGGCGCCCAACCCCCGGTACGTCGTACCCGAGGTAGAGGTGGAACGTGAAGCGAAGCAGCTCGCCTCCGACATCGCCTACGCACTCACGACATACGAGGAGTTCGACAGCCCGGAGCAGCGGCTCGTGGATATCGTCGGCCTGGAAGGTCTCCCACCTCTCAGCGAGGCGAGCGGCCCCCTGACACACGACGGGCGGTGGTCTCGCGGCGAGATCGTGTATCCCCAAATGGGTGGGCTGAGAAACGATCGGGTTTCGGTAATGGTGGTGACACGCCAGACGGTGGGTTCCGGCTCCACAGCGGAGTTCTCCGTCGTCCGAACCCTGGACGTCCGCCTGATCAAGGGTGAATCGGGTTGGGAGTTCGACGCGCTCGCCTCAGCTGGCGGCGTCTTCGACAGCCTCGATGAACTCCTCCTCGCCCATGACGTCGCTGCGGATCCCCGGATCGAGATGCCCGACTCGGCTCGCCTCGACATCCTCGCTGGTGGGATCTCGCCGATCCTGCTCGACCTGATGACGGACATCGCCGAGATCACCCCCTACCGCGTGGTGGTGCTGACAACCGGCCACCCCTATCACGTCTACGAGACCGATCGGGTCAGCCACCACTCAGTTGGGCGGGCCGTCGACATCTACGCAGTTGGTACCCAGAACGTCATCGACGACCGGGAAGAAGGTTCCCCCACACGAGCTCTCCTGCAATGGCTGTGGGAGAACCCCAAGGTGACTCAGATCGGGAGCCCCTGGGACATCGACGGGGGCGGTCGCCGCTCATTCAGCGACATCGTCCACCAAGACCACCTTCACGTCGCCGTCATTGGCGAAAACGACGCAGACTGGGTCCCGGCGATCGGGGACCTGGTTTGGGAGGATCGAGACGCCGACGGCATCCAGGACCCAGGCGAGGTAGGCATCGGCGGCATCACTGTGCGTCTATTCGATGCGGACGGCGCCGAAATCGATTCCACGACCACCAACGATGACGGCAGGTACTCCTTCCGGAACCTGTGGTACGGCGAGTATCACGTCGAGGTCGATATCCCCGGCGGATTCACGGCGTCACCCCGGGATCAGGGTGCCGACGACACCGTAGACTCCGACATCGACGCCACAGGGGTCATGCATACGACCACTCTTGGTCCGCGTGAGCATGACCCCAGCTGGGATGCGGGACTCATTCCGGTCCCGGCGATCGGTGGTCGGGCCTGGGAGGATCTCAACGCCGACGGCATCCAGGACCCCGACGAGAATGCCATCAGCGGTATCACCGTGCGCCTGTTCGATGCGGGCGGCGCCGAGGTTGGTTCCACCATCACCGACGGCGCTGGAAGGTACTCCTTCGTCGGTCTGATGCCCGGGGACTATCACATCGAGTTCGCGATCCCGGATGGTTTCGCAGCGTCGCCCCAGGATCAGGGTTCCGACGACACCGCAGACTCCGACATCGACACCACAGGCGCCACGAGGACGACCACTCTCGATGCGGACGAACATGACCGCAAGTGGGATGCCGGACTCATTCCGGTTTCCTGATCCTCACTAGCAGTCCTACGGCACCGGCCGAGGACTCAACGGAGGTGGCGGGCGACCTCCTCCACCGGGGCGAAACCGGGCACGACCGCCTTGGCCACCCGGTGAGCCGCGCGCCTCTGGCCATGCAGGTTGCCGGCGGTCGGGCCCAGTACAAGCGCCGCCGGTGAACCCACCACGTGCACCGGGGTCCCGCCCCAGGCAAGATCGTCGTCGAGGTCGGGGATACCGGCGTGGACCGGGATCGGGTTTCGAGCGGCCAGCCGGGCGAGGAGCGGGTTGGCGCAGACGTCTTGTTCGAAACCGGTCGCCATCCAGACCGCATCCACCTCCCGCTCGACTGTACCGAGCCGCACCCGCACCCCCCGTTGGCCGGCATCCACGGCGACCAGCGGGCTGTGGCGAAGGACCTCGATGGCTCCCTCTCGCTCGAGGTCGGCGATCGCCTGCCTAGCCCACGGGGGCATGCTCCCGCCGCCCCGGGCCTCGGCAATCGCAGACCTCCGTCGGGCCCGGTCGGGCTCGGCTGCGAATCCCCTGAGATACTTGGGTCCCATCCACCCCGGGTCGACATCGAAGTGACGGACCTGGAACTTCCTGCGCAACGCCAGGGTGACGGGCAAGCCGGCGGCAGCCGCGCCAAGCACGAGATGGGCAGCCGAGAGCCCGCCGCCAACCACCAGCAACCGGGTCCCGGGTGGAGGCAGATCGCGGAGATTGATAGCCTCGGCATGGCGGATCCGCGAGTCATCCGGCACCCCCGGTGGGACATGGGGCCGTCCGATCCCGGTCGCAACGACCAGTCGCCGACAGGCGATGGCTGCGCCGTCGGCAAGGTGCACGGTGACCCGGTCCCTCGAGACCGCCACGTCGACCGCCGCAGCCGGCACCACACCTGGGAGATCGTGTTCATCAATGATCGCCGCCACGAAGTGCTCGAACCCGGCGGTGCTCGGGAGGCGGCGTCCGTCGCGATTCACGTGTGGTAGGCCTACCCGCGCACAGTGGCGCTGCAAGCTCAAGGGGTCGGGGTGCGGATGGTGCGTGATCGGGGATCGCAGGTGCCTTATCCCCTGACGGGCCATACGATCGTGCCAATCGGTGAGCCAGCCTCCGGAGGGGTCGACCACTGCCATGTTCCGAACAATGCCCGGGTCGGCGGCGGCCAGGGCGACGGTAGCCGCCAGACCGGCGGGACCCGCACCGACAACAACCACCTCGGCATCGGTGCGGGTCACCCGGCCCGTCCCCCCGTGTGGCGCCCGCCAGCCGGGGCCGGCAGGAGGAACCGACCCCTCAGAACCGAGGTACTGTTGGCGACCGGGGACATGCGGCTCACCACCAGCCGTCCTCCGTTGTCCGATCCAAGCTGCTCCCGTTGCGGTGCGGCGATCGTTGGGGATGCCCCATCTCCGAGTACCTCATCGTTCATGACCAGACCGTAACATGAGAATGCAAATCATTCCTACATGGTCGGCTACTGTTCGAATATGGAGTCTCATCACTACGACGCAACGGCCGAGTTGCACGAGGTTCATATGCCCGCCGCGTGGGACCGATTGCGCGGTGTGGTCGGGGACACCTTCGGCGGCATCGGGCCCGATGGTGTGATCGTCGACATCGGTGCCGGCAGCGGGCTGGGCTCGGCGATGCTGGCGGAGGTCACCGACGCCGAGATCATCGCTCTCGAGCCGAACGCGACGATGCGGGCGATGATGGTGGCGCGTCTCGACACCGCCGGTGTGCTCGAGCGCGTGACTGTGCTGGCCGAGTCCGTCCCGGAGGGGCTCGACGGGCTTCCCGGACGAGTGGACGGCGTCCTCGTTGCGCACATGCTCGGGCACCTCACCAATGAGGAACGAACCCGCCTCCTCGAATGGATCGCAACCAGCCTGACGCCGGGGCGGGACGCGTTGCTCACCGTGGGCGTCGAAGTCCCCGAACAAGGTCATGAGCCCGTTGTCGATGAACGTACCGTCGGTCGCTTCGTATACCGGGTGACCCACTACATGCCGGGCCCAGGTCGGTACGAGGGCCTCTTCGAGGTCATCGACGGGCAGCAACGAGTGGTTCGCTCGGTGCACGACGCCATCTCCTGGGATACCGTGACGGCCGCCGACATCCGGACCGCACTGGCCGGTCAGCCCGTCGATGTCACCGAACCGCAGCCCGGCGTCGTCCTGATCTCGAGTTCGACGGTGACCTGAGCTGATCCGGCTTAACGCAGTTCGAGTTCAGGACGCTCTCTTCTCCGCCGGGGAATGCACGCATAGCCTCGCGCTCGACGGCGCCGCAGTGTCAGCGCTCGATCTGCGGACCAAGCCCTGAGGGCAGCCAGGGGGACCATCGTTAGCGGAGCGCAATCGTGCCGCCGACCGCATGACGGAGCCTGCATCGACTGAGCTGTGGAAGGAACTGGTTCGGGGGTACACGCTTGCATAATCCATCGATTGATGTAATGTTGGAGCATGTCAGTCGATGAGGTTCACCCGCCTCCTCCGGAGGGCCAATACGACGATGCCAGCCTCGCCGAGGCCGCTCTGCTGCTGTCGGCTCTTGGAGACGCCGAGAGGCTGCGAATCCTCGATCTCATGCGAGACGGCGAGGTGTGCGTGACCCAGTTAGCCGAAGTGACCGGCGCCGCGGTAAGCACCGTGTCGCAGAGGCTGCGAGTGCTCCGCGAGCGCAATCTCGTGAACGCCAGACGACAAGGTAAACACATCTACTACTCGCTGGCCGACGAACACGTGATCAATCTCGTGCAGGTCGGCCTAGCCCATGCCCTCGAAGTCGGGGGAGAACGGAGAAGGACATGATCCTTGCACACGACCATGTGCACAGCCTCGACTGTGAGCACAAGCTCGTGGCCCACGACGACCACCATGACTACCTGCACGACGGTCATCTCCACCATGTGACCGCCAGCGGTGTCGACAACCACGTGTTGGCGGTCGATGCCGACCATCCCGACGGCTGCACGCCCGAGCACTTCTGCAACGAGCACGCAGGTGATCACGTGCACGGCGACAACTGCGGCCACGCTGTGATTCCTCACGGCGATCACGTCGGCTACCTGGTAGATGGCCACCTCCATCGGGCACATGGGGACCATTGCGACTACCACGGTCGCGTGACTGTCTAGGAGTCGAATACTTCAGTGACGGGGAACGAACTGTTCGCCGTCGACTTCAGGCGTCACCGTCGTGCGCCGGATCGTCGATGACGTGGATGCCTTTCTCCGGGTGGAGCACAGCTCCGCCGTAGGCCATTGCCAGGTTGTCTTGCGTGATCACATCGTTTGGAGGCCCCGACGCAATGACACGTCCTCCAACCAGAATCACGTGGTCAGCTACCTGCGCCTCGGTGAGATCGTGGGTAGAGACGACGACGGCGCAGCCTTCCTTGGCCTCGCTGTGGATGACTTGATCAATGGCGCGGGCGGTTGGCTGATCGATCCCGGAGAGCGGCTCGTCGAGCAACAGAGTGATGTGGTCCTGCGCAAGACCCTGCGCTAGAAACGCCCGTTGGCGCTGACCCCCGGACAGTTCATGTAGGTGGCGGCGGCGGAGCGCCGTGACACCCGTACGGTCCATCGCCGTTCGCACCTGGGCCTTGTCCTCGGCGGTGAGGCGGGAGAACCACCCTGCGGTGGCGTAGCGGCCCATCGTTACCACCTCTTCTACGGTCACCGGCAGGTTCGAGGCGACTTTGGTGGTCTGGAGGACATAGGAGGTGCCGTTCCGGCCGTTCCGGTCGTTCACTACCTCGATTGAGCCGGACATCGGGGGAAGAAGACCGGCGATGGCATTGAGGATCGTTGACTTGCCTGATCCGTTCGGCCCGATGATTGCCGTGATGCCCGGTCGCGGGATGGTGAAGCTCGACCGATCCACTGCGACGTGCGTTCCGTAGCCGAGCACCACGTCGGTCGCAACGAAAGCGTCGTCCCTCATGCGCATCCGGCGCAATGTCCCTCGATCTCGAGAGCGTGGTTCAGCTCGCTGAACGATACGCCGCCTGCGATATCGGCAACGATCTCCTGCAGGCGTTGCTCGAGACCATCCGCAACCTCAATGTCTTGAACAATCCCGCAGCAGATACACACGAGATGGTGGTGGTGCCCGCTCAACCACTCTGCCAGTTCGTAACGGGTGAGTCCCGGAGACGAGAAATGAGGGGCGAGCACCCCGGCCTCTTCGAGGACGGCGAGAGATCTGTATAGAGACGAGAGAGGTACTGATTCGCCGATGACCCGGCTCAATTCGGCGGCCGACCGCGGACCGTCTGCTTCAGCGAGCGCGCTGATCACGACTCGGCGACCCCTTGTGTACCGAACATCGGCGTCGGCGAGGCGGCGTTCGATCTGACGATCGATGGTTGGCGTTGTCATGGCGCTCCTTTTGATATTGATTCTCGTTAGAGTATCGTCCGTTCGCAAAACTGAGATCAATTCCCACTATAGGCAAGGAAATGAGAATACCAATGAAACGGCTAAGACTGCTTGCACTACTGATGGTGCTGGCCATGCTCGTCGCCGCCTGCGGGGGAGACAGCGAAGGGTCTGATACAACGGAAGCCTCGGTAGACACAACCGAAGCCTCGGACAGCGGGACCGCGCAATCGGACGGCGAGAGGCTCATGGTGGTCGCGTCAACGACCATCTGGGGGGACGTCATCTCGAACGTGGTAGGAGATAGCGCCGACGTTGAGGTGCTGCTACCGATCGGTGCCGATCCTCACGATTACCAGCTCTCGGCTGCACAGGCGGCAATGATGCAGGAGGCCGACCTGGTTGTTGTTAACGGCCTCGCATTGGAAGAGGGGCTTCTAGATGTCATCGAGAGCCTCGAGGCCGATGGCGCCAACATCCTGGAGCTCGCCGGTGAGCTCAACCCGATTGAGTATGGGGAGGGAGAAGGCCACGACCACGGGGACCACGACGACCATGAGGGCCACGACCACGGGGACGAAGAGGGCCACAAGGACGACGAGGACGGCCACGACCACGACGACCACAGTGCGGTCGCCCATTCATGCCTGCATTTCGATGACGAGCCCACTGCGGTGAGCACCGGTGGTGCGATCCCCGACGATCACACCCGGTACTCCATCGAGCTGGCCGACGGATCAGCCAGCGTGACCCTCGACTGGGACGAGGAGAGCGAGCTGAGCTTCTTCCTCAGCGCCGACGCGCCGATCTCTCTAGTCGATGGGGCGGGGAACGAGCTCGCCGCCGAAGCCATCGAGGCGGTCGGCGAGGAATGTGAGGCCATTGCTCTGGTTGCTTCGTTCGACCTCGAGCCCGGTACCTACACGGTCGAGATCGGTCCGCTCGATGGGGCCGATGCAATCGACCTCGTCTGGGAGGAGACCGGCCACCACGGGGACGAAGAGGGCCACATGGACGAGGACGGCCACGACCACGAGGACGAGGGCGAACACCACGACGAAGAGGGAGACCACGACCACGAGGACGAGGGCGAACACCACGACGAAGAAGGTGACCACGACCACGAGGACGAGGGCGAACACCACGACGAAGAAGGTGACCACGACCACGAGGACGAAGAAGGCCACAAGGACGAGGACGGCGACCACGGCGACCACGAAGGCCACGACCACGGATCGCACGATCCTCACGTCTGGATGGATCCGCTGCGGGTCGCCGAAGCCGCTGAGCTGATCGCCGAGAAACTCGCCAACCTCGACTCGTCGGTTGACTGGATGGCCAACGCAACAGCCTACGCCGACCAGCTTCGGGCACTTGATGCCGAGGTTGTGTCAACGCTGGCCGCGGTTTCCGAGGAGCGGCGCAAGCTCGTTACCAACCATGACGCGTTCGGCTATTTCGCGGCGCGGTATGACTTCGAGGTCGTCGGTACCGTCATCCCGGGCGGTTCGACTCTCGCCGACCCAAGCTCGGCAGAACTCGCCGAACTCGTTGAGGTGCTGGTCGATGAGAACATCAACGTCATCTTCACCGAGACAACAGAGCCGGCGGCGCTCGCCGAGGCAGTCGCCGCCGAGGTTGACGACGTCGCAGTCGTCGAGCTGTTCACAGGGTCGCTCAGTGAACCTGAGGCCGGCGCCGAGACGTACATCGACTACGTACGCACGAACGCATCACGAATCGCCGACGCGCTTTCGTGACCCAGAACCCTCCCGGGTTGCTGGCCGGATCGATTGAGGTCCGGCCAGCAGCCTTGCGTTTTGGAGCTGCCACCAAGCTCATCGACCTAACGTGAGGGGTGCATGGACTGGTTGATCGAACCCTTCGATTTCGCCTTCCAGCAGCGGGCGCTGCTTGGTGGTGCCCTGGCGTCGGTCGGCTTGGCGCTCGTCGGTACGTGGGTGGTGGTACGCGGGATGAGCTTCTTGGGTGACGCCCTGGTGCACGGCGTCATCCCGGGCATTGCGCTCGCAGTCTTGCTGGATTTCAACACGATGCTCGGCGCAGCGCTCGCCGCAGCAGTCATGATTGCCGGCATCAACCTCGTTCGGAGGCAGACGACGTTCTCCGAGGACACCTCGATCGGCTTGCTCTTCGTCGGCATGCTTGCGCTCGGGGTGATCCTGATCTCACGCACCGATTCTTATCAGGGCAGCCTGACTGGCATTCTGTTCGGTGATGCCTTAGGAGTGACAGCCGGGGACATTCGAGTACTCGCCGGTGTTGCGGTCGTCGCACTCGTTGCGACCATCATCTTCTACCGCCCGTTTCTCGCTCTGTCCTTCAACGAGCAGAAAGCACAGTTGCTCGGGTTCCGGCCCAAACTGAACCACGCTCTGATGCTCAGCCTCATGACGCTTACCATCGTTGCCTCGTTCCAAACAGTCGGCACGCTGCTGGTGTTCGGCCTGCTTGTTGGACCGCCGGCAACCGCCGCGTTACTGGCGAGACGACTCCCTACGATCATGGCTACTGCTGCGCTGATCGGTGTGTTTTCCGTCGCCGCCGGCCTGATTGTCAGCTTTCATGCCGATATATCCGGCTCTGCGACCATGGCGATAATGCCGATTGCGCTCTTCTTCGTTGTGTTGGCAGTGCGAGCCGCGGTCGACCGGGCACAAAAAAGGGGGGTCGCTCAGCTAGACCTGTCTGGCGACGGGGCGGGTGACAGCGACCAACTCGGCGCCCGCCTCAGCTGAGATCGTCTCACACACAGCAGGTGTGAGCGAGCGATGGGGCACGCCACGTCGTCACAGCCGCGTATGCGGCGATCCCGGCAATCACTAGAGCGGCCACGGGGTCGGCCCACCACCAGCCGAACAGCAGGTTGAGACCAAGTCCGACAAGCAGTGCCGCCGATAGCGCCGTACAGAGATCGGTCTGCGTAGCCTCGGCGGCTGCGGCGCGCGATCCGATGACAGGGGCAACCCGACGCTTCGCCCGGGCGATGACCGGCATGACTGCCAGGGAGGTGACTGCAAGAGCGACCCCAACGATCGAGGCGTCGGGGGCGCGGCCTACGATCAGGCTGGACGACGCCCCGAACGCAACGTATACCGCAAGGGCGGCGAAGGAAATCGCCACGAGACGCTGTGCGAGACGGTCGTCGTCCTCTCGGCAGTCGTCACGATTCTCCCGCGAAAGGCGCCAGGTGAGGGCGACCGCTGCCGACACCTCGATCCCCGAGTCGAGCCCAAAACCGATAAGACTTACCGACCCTGCGGCGACACCGGCTCCGATGGCAACAAGACCCTCGATTGTGTTCCATCCGATGGTCAGGGCGTTTAGCGTACGAGCTCGACGTACGGCGTGCGGCCTGGAGAGTTCAACGACCATGTGCGCCTTCCAGCGTCGATTCCTCCATGGCGGTTGCGATGTCGGCTAGTGCGCCGCCCAGTCGTCTCGTCACAAGCTCGTAACGGATGTGTCGTCCCTGTCGCTCGGCAACCACCAAGCCACACCCTCGCAAGCAGGCAAGGTGGTTCGACAGGTTGGACCGACTGGTCTGTGCAAGCTCGGCGAGTTCGCTCGGGAAGGCAGGACCGTCCGACAGACGCAGCAGGATCGTCTGACGGATGGGATCGCTCAGTGCGATCCCGAGCCTGGCGAGCGGCGGCTTTGATCGGTGGTCGTCCCGGAATAGTTCATCCACGAATGAATAGTCTAGCACTCCTGTGAGCTGACGGATCTAAACATCGCCTAATCGCCTACGTCCACAGGTGGGCGGCACATTGCCCGAGCAATCTGATTCAATGCTCGATAACGGCAATTGATGAAGCGATACTTAGGTTGCTGCTTCGTCCCTGAGCAACGACCAGACCTCCAAGTCGTGGTACCGGCCTTGGTGGAACCAGCAGCCACGCATGATTCCCTCGAAGGTGAAGCCGCACTTCTCAGCCACCCTCTTTGAGGCAGCGTTCTCGGGGTGGATGTTCAACTGCATCCGGTTCACCCGCTTGCGACCGAACAGGTAGCCGACCAACAGGTTGACCGCTTCGGTGGTGTAGCCCTTCCCGGCGTGTTGCGTGCCGAACAGTTGGTACGAGATCTCGTAGCCCTGCAAATAGTGGATGATCGGGAAGTATTCAATCTCTCCGACGATCTCACCGTCCTCGGTCACCAAGAGCAACATCCCCTCCTCTTGATTCCAGAAGCCGTTCTTGCTGAACTCTGCTCGCAGAGTCGGTTCGCTCATCACGCCGAGCGGGAAGTAGCTGCCTCTGGTGTCGAGGTTCGACATCAGTTCAAAGAGAGCTGCTAGGTCACTCTCGCGAACGAGTCGAAGCTCGATAACGTCGCCACGAAGCATGAACGCTCCCTCCGTCGAATGCGGTCGACGATAGTCGGCGGCATGTCCTAGCCGCCCATGTCGGGACATCGGCGCTCGGCTACGTCGTCACGCGGCCTGCAAGAGCCTTGTCAGGATCACAACAAGTGGGCCTAACTAGACAGTTCCTGAAAGAAGACGCAGTTCGGCGCGAGAGTTTGCGAAGCAAACTCCGTTAGGTCGCCCCCGGCGACCGGCGTGGGCGTTACCGGACTCGAACCAGTGACCTCTTCCTTGTAAGGGAAGCGCTCTAGCCAACTGAGCTAAACGCCCCAAGCGATCCGCAACTCTAACCGGTCTGCGATACTCGGCGGTCATGTCCGCACTCACCGCCCGGGCGCTCGTTTTCTTCACATCTGCCGCCGTACTCGTCCTCGAGATACTGGCGGGCCGGATGATGGCGCCCTACGTCGGTGTCACGTTGGAGACCTTCACCGGGATCATCGGCACAGTACTCGCCGGTATATCCATCGGCTCCTGGCTGGGGGGCCGCCTCGCCGATCGCTACCCCCCGCAGCGCATCCTCCCCATCGTCCTCATCGGCGGCGGAATTCTCGCATTTCTGACCTACCCCATCGTCACCAGGGTTGGGCCATCGTCGTCCAATTCCCCTCTCGACATCGTCATCCTGGCCGCCGTCAGCTTCTTTCTTCCGGCCGCGCTGCTCTCTGCTGTCACGCCGACCGTCGTCAAGATCCGATTACAGACCCTCGACGAAACCGGAGCCGTTGTCGGTCGGCTTTCGGCCATCGCCACCGCCGGTGCGATCTTCGGGACCTTCGTCACCGGGTTCGTTCTCGTTGCTGCCTGGCCCAGCCGCACCATCACATTCGTCGTCGGGGCAGCGCTCGTCATCGCCGGGGTCGGCATGGGGGTCAGGGACCGGCTCGCCCCATCCGTCCTGACGTTTGTTGGAATCGCCGTCGGCCTGACCGCTTTCCTGGCGTACTCGGCACCGTCGAGGTGTGAGCACGAGACCGCCTACTACTGCGTCAACGTCGACATCGACCAGGACCGCCCTACCGGCCGGGTCCTCTGGCTCGATACGCTGTTGCATTCCTATGTCGATTTGGATGATCCCGAGTATTTGGAGTTCCGATATGCCCAGATCTTCGGGGCTGTGCTCGACAGCCAGCTGCCGGAGGGACCGGCCAGCTCCCTCTCGATCGGCGGCGGCGGCTTCACGTTCCCGCGTTACGTCGCTTTCACCCGTCCGGGAGGCCGCAATACTGTCCTCGAACTGGACCCGGCGATCGTCGAGATCTCAGAAAGCGAACTGGGTCTTGATCCTTCGGCCCTCGATATTCGCATCGGCGATGCTCGGGTGACCCTCCGCGATACGCCCGAAAACACGTATGACGTCGTCATCGGTGACGCCTTCGGTGGACCCGCCGTTCCCTGGCACCTCACAACCAGAGAGTTCGCGGAAGAGTTCGGGTCCCGGCTCAAATCAGGCGGCTTCTACGTGCTGAACCTGATCGACTACCCACCGCTTGGCTTCGCCCGGGCACAGACTGCAACGCTCGCCGCGGTGTTCGATCACGTCGCGGTCGTGGCCCCACCGGAATACCTCGAGGGGCAACGCGGCGGCAACTTCGTTCTGGTGGCTTCGGATACAGAACTGGATATCGATGCACTGGCCACGGAACTGGAAGACCGTGACAGTTCCAGCGTGGTGATAGCCGGCGATGAGGTCACCCGATTCGTTGGCGATGCCGAGATTCTCACCGACGACCATGCCCCGGTCGACCAGTTGATCACAAGCTGAGCTTCACAAGCCGGCGGTTGGGATATCGTCCGGCATCAGCGGATTCGGGCGATTGGCGTGGTAACGACGCAACGTGTCGGCGTCGCAGTCAGAACACAGGTGGATGGTTCTCGTGCCCACCACGGAAAGCTGGGTGCCTCTCCCCTTCTCGAGGATCGCCAACGGCACGGCCTGCATATCACTCCCACCGCACTTCCCGCAGCTCGGGTTCAGATCGCGATCCCAACGCTGACCACAGCTTTGGCAGACAAGAGTGATCGCATCCTCGCGGCGTGATCCCGTCAGTGCCTCGGTTTCTCCGCATTGGGGGCAGGAGATGTCCATCGGAACAGTCTTGCAGGCGAACTCAATCGACGGCTGCAAGGGCTTTCCACACCGCTCGACCCAGCGTGAACGGCAATCCGCCTCGTACCAGTTCGGCTCCTGCCACCTTCCCACCATCGTCGAGTACGAGCACAACCGTCAGCACCATCTCGTCGGCGATCGTGCGAACCTCGACACCGTCAAGCCGTGGCGCCGGGCGATGCTGCAAAAGCCGGGCGACTGCCGCGGTGACCGCCTGGTTGAGCGACGTAGGGTTCTCTACGGGTGAAAACGCAATCCCCCCTTCGGAATCCGCGACCCGAACCGAAACTCCACCGGCGGTTTCTTCCACCGCCACCAGGACGAGCCCGGGAACGGTCCTTGCTCCCGGCTGACCTCCAAGACCACTGAAATGCGGCGGTACTTCTGCCTGACCGTTCTCTTCCAGCAACTCTCCGAGCCCCCGCCCGAGGCCAACACGTCGGGCCGGAATCCCCGGCTCGGCGGAGACCCCGGCTTCAAGCGATTCGAGGATCGACTGGATTTGCTCCCCGACCTCCTCGCTGGTCACCGAACCATTCAGCCAAACCCGTATGTGCGGGGAGCCGTCATCTCGCAAATCGACTTCAGCGGCCGAGACACCAGGAAGATCGCCGACCATTTCTTCGAGCAGAGCCGGCTGCGCCCCCCACCCGTCACCTACCCCTTGGTTGTCTGTGTCGTGCACTTGTTAGCGCTCCACGAAACCGCGCACTAAAGCAAAGAATCGGTCATAGGCGTCCCGATGCATCGAGTGACCGGCACCCTCCAGCGAGACAAAATCGATCATATCGTTTTCGGATTCTGCCTCAGCTCCCTTGGTCGGGGAAACCAGTGTGCCCAACGATGGGTCGGCACCTAGGAGGAGCAACGGGATCACGGAATTCAGAATGGCGGGCCACACGTCCCACGGAGAAGCATCGGCCATCGTCCGATCGGAGACTTCGGGGCCGCACTGCAACAGGGCCTCAACTTTCAGCTCGACATCGTGCGGATGCCAGTGCGGATTCTCGGCAGCGATGGCCTCGACGGTGGGATGTGCCAACGGCTCCGGCCCTTCGGCCAGGAACCGGGCCGTCCGATCCGAATCGATGGCCGGGTCTTCGAGCACGATCCGGCCGGCAAAGCCGGGCTGCGCCGTGGCGGCAGCTGCGGCGACGGCTCCTCCGAGCGAATGTCCGACGAGCAGATCCCATCCGCCACCCAGCAAGAGCACGTCGTCCCGGTACGACTCGATAGAGAGGTCATCTCCTGCAGGGCTGGTGCCGTGGGCCCGCAGGTCCGGGGCGACGGCCGTGAAACCCAGTTCGTTCAATCCCTCAGCGACACGCCACCATGTCGAACCCGCCGAGGTGAGCCCGTGCAGCAACAAAGCCCGTCGCGGCCCCTCGCCCCAAACGGTCGTGCTCAGTGCCACAGGTTGGGTCATAGGCCCGACCGCATCCTGCTCTGCACCATGATGCAAGAGTTAGCCAGGTAGTTGAAGTCATGCTCGGTGAGGTACGTCATCACTTCCGGGCTTTCCGCTCCCGGCTGGACCCAGACATTCCAAAGGCCTAGTTCGCCGGCCTTGCGGAGCACCTGCAGCGCTACTGAAGGGGGTACCACGATGTTGACGATGGTTGGCTTCTTGGGCAGTGCTTCCAGTGATTGATAGGCAGGGTCGCCATCCACGGTGTCGCGGTTTGGGTTGACGGCGTAGACCTCGAAGCCCTTCCGCTTGAGGTCGCGGTAGATCACCGAGCCGTACTTGGCGGGATCGTCGGTGGCACCGACGATGGCAACGGTGGTGTCGTCTCTGTGCAGCAGTGTTGCAATGTCGTTCATATGGCCCTCAACGCATTTCCCCCGTCGGTTCATCCCCGGCCGCCTCAGAGAGTACGTATCTGGTGACCAGGCTCCAAGACGAACCACGTCGTATGCGATGTATCCCACCAGGCCCGTTTCTCCCCCGATCGGGCACCGGCAATACTCGGAACGTGCAAATCCGTCACGCATTCGGCCTTGCCGGGGCGGCAACAGCCTCTGGACCCACGGTGGTAGTCGACGTCTTCCGAGCGTTCTCCGCAGCCGCCTATGCGTTCGCCGCGAGTGCGCGCCGGATAGTGCTTGCTGAGGAAGTCGACGAAGCCACCGCCTTGGCTGCATCAACGGCGAATACGATCCTCATGGGCGAGGTCGGCGGCGTGCGTCCGCCTGCGTTCGATCTCGGCAATTCCCCCGGCGAGATACTCGCCGATCCCGAAAGCGTTGCCGGAAAGACCGTCGTGCATCGCAGCTCTTCAGGCACAAGATGCGCTCGAGCCGCTCTCGTTGCGGGGGCAGCACCGCTGTACGTCGCCAGCCTGGTCGTTGGCTCGGCAACGGCCCGGGCGTTGCGGGAAGCAGACCAGGTGACGATCGTTGCCGCCGGCCTCGGAGGGATCGAAGCTGCAGAAGAAGATGAAGCGTGTGCCGGGTTCATTGCAGCGCAGCTCCTGGGTGAGGACGCCGACACCGAAGAGGTCGGTCGCCAGGTCGCTACATCCGACAGGGCCCGCTACCTGGACCGGGCCGAGTTCACCCACGCCGATGACGTGCGGCTGTGCAGTACCGTCGACCGGTTCGACTTTGCCATGCGCGCCAGCCCGAAGAATGGCCTTCTAGTAGTGCGCCGCGAGGATGCCTAGCGGATCAACTCATCGATGTCGGGGCCAACAGAGGCGTCCGGCAACACCGATTCCTCGGCAGCGGATCTGCGGCGCGAGGCTGCGAGAACTACAGCTCCAGCCACAATCAGGACGGCCGGCGCTACCCAGCGACCCTCGAACAGCACAAAGCCGCGTTCCGAGAACATCATCGGAATACCGACTGCCAGGAACAAGACGCCGAAGATGAAGGAGACGGGGTCAAACGGGTGTCGCTTCACGGTGTGACCTCCTCGACAACATCGACAACTTGATCGATGACCAATTCCCCGAACCCGACGTGCGCCTCCAGCTCAACCAACCCGGTTCCCTCGTAGACACGATTGCGTTGCACGTTGATGTTGTCGGAGTCCGGCTGGCCGAGACGACTCCCGCGTTGTCCGTCTAGGAACATTTCGCCGGCGTCGACCTTGGCCACAGCATCGACGCCGAGTCCAGGCGGCAACTTCACCTCGAGCCTGCCAAACACGACGCTGGCCTCGAGGGTCACGACTTCATCGTCGGCTAGTTCGAGGTCCGTCAAGTCGAGGATCATCTGCCCGGCGATCAATCGGTATTCGTTGTTGACCTCGGCCGCGTTGGTCGGCACGTGCCGCACGTCGCCGAAACCTCCCTCGAATGGCACCTTGAGCAGGGCCATGGCGATGAGCAGGGGCGCCATGATCAGCCCCACGACGATGAGCCAGCGTGCTCTGCCGAAGAAACTGGAGATAAGCAGGGCGCCGCCAAAGACAACCAGGATTGCCGCCGCATAGTGGCGCAACGTCAACTCGAACCACCCGGCGGAGTGGCCAACACCCATGATGCCGACGACGATCAGCGCCGTTGCCAACGCAAACCTGCCCAGCACAGAGGTCTCCTTCGGAACGCGGGGCCGCGGCTGGAATGCCGGGTCGGGAGGCGGGGGCGGAGGCGGCGGAGTCACCGGATAGCTGGGCTCGTCGCTCCGCCACGACGAGTCCTTCCAGGAGGGTTCATCCTCCCAGCCTGTGTCTTCGATTTGGGGTTCATCTTCCACCAAGGCGGACGACGTCGGTACGACAGCTTCGACCTCAGCGGCAGGCGGTGTGGTTGATGCGAACTGCACCGGAGGTGGCTCTTCACCTTGGGGTTTGGCGGAACGTCCGATGTCGCCGCGGTAGAGCAGAACGCCGGCGGCTACCAGGGCAGCCGCGAAGATCAACTCGCCTCTGATAACCCCCGTGTTGCCGAGAACGATCATTCCCGCGATGGCGATCAACCCGATACCGACCCAGCTGCTGACACCGCGCAGGTCACCTGCCTTGTCGGCGGCAATGGACTCGTGCTCTCCCTCCTCGGGGATCGCCAACCATCCGATGAGGTACAGCAGAATGCCGGAGCCACCGAACAGCGCCAGGACGACAAAGCCGATCCGGATCCAGGCGACATCGACACCTAGGTAGCGAGCTAGACCGGACGCCACGCCGGCGACGGCGCGGTCGCTGCGCAGCCGTTCGAGGCGCGGCCGTGGCGGCGTCTGCGACTGATGCTCGGTCTGTTCGGTGTTTTTCATGGCCTCAAGATGCCATCCTGGGGCGGCACAGCCTATCGGGAAATACCCTGATCGCACCCTGAGACCCCCGAAGTAACCGTGGGGACACTCCTGGTTGTCGCAGCGGGCCATCCTGTGACAACATCAAGCTAAATGGATACCGGCGAACGAACCACAGAAGAAGACTCCGCGAACCCGGGCCTGCTCGACAGGGTTCGCCGCTTTGTCGTGCGCCGGCCAACGGATCGGGTCATCCTCGGACTGGCCGGCGGAATCGCCGATCGGGTCGGGGTCCCCGATGCCTACGTTAGGGCCGCGTTCGTCTCGCTGTCCCTGGCCGGCGGAGCCGGGATCATCCTCTACCTCATTGGCTCGGCGATCGCCATCGAGTCGGACGAGGAGCCCGCCGAACCGGCCGCGATGAGACAGGTTGTAGCCCTCTCCCTGCTGTTTCTTGGCCTGATGGTCTTCTTCCGTGGCCTGGATCTGTGGTTCGGTGACAGCGTTGTCTGGTCGGGGACGCTGCTCGCCTTCGGCGGTGCCGCCATGTGGGACCGAACCAATCTCTTCGACGCAACCGAATCCGGCATCGCTCCCAGCCGAATGCGCATCGCCGTCGGCGCCCTGCTCTTGTTGGCGGGTTTCGCCAGCTTCTCGAGCGGAATCGACGCGATCGAGTCGATGGGCCCCGCCGTCACGGCTGCAGCGCTGACTGCCGCCGGTTTCACGATTATCTTCGGGCCGTGGGTGACGTCACTGGCGCGCGACCTGAGCGAGGAACGGCGCAACCGCATCCGATCCGACGAACGCAGCGACATGGCGGCTCATCTCCACGACTCGGTCCTCCAGACCCTGGCGCTGATCCAGCGTTCTGACGATCCGAAGCGCATGGTCACGCTGGCCCGGGCTCAGGAACGTGATTTGCGCAACTGGCTCTACGGAAGCGAGGACGGAACCGCGACCGGTTTGCGCCAGGCTCTCCAGAACGCCGCCGGCAGTGTCGAGGCCAAACAGGACGTTCCGGTGGAGGTCGTCATCGTCGGCGACATGCCGCTCGCCGCCGGTAGCGCGGCGTTGGTCGCTGCGACCGGAGAGGCCATGACCAACGCCGCCAAGCACAGCGGCGCCACCAAGGTCTCTGTGTTTGCCGAGGTCCGTGAGGACGCGGTCGAGGTATTCGTCACCGATCAGGGAACCGGTTTCGACAAGGGGCAAATCGATCCCGATCGACACGGCATTGTCGACTCGATCCAAGGCAGGATGAAACGTCACGGCGGCGAAGCGGAAATCACGAGCGAACCGGGAGAGGGCACAGAAGTACGGCTTATGCTCCCCAGAGGTACCCATGACTGAAATCAATCTCTTTCTCGTAGACGACCACAAACTGTTCCTGACCGGCGTCGAAACCGAACTCTCGGAACAGTTCCCGATCGTCGGAACCGCCGGAGATGTCGATGAGGCAATTGGGGCCATCAGACGCAGCGAACCGGATGTAGTCCTTGTCGACGTTCACATGCCGGGTGGGGGCGGCGTAACCGTCATCCGCAACGTGCTCGAGTCGCACCCCGACACGAAATTCCTCGCCCTGTCGGTTTCGGATTCGCCCGAGGACGTCATCGCCATGATCCGCGCCGGCGCCCGTGGCTACGTGACCAAGTCGATAGCGCCTGCCGAGTTGGTCGATGCGGTCAAACGCGTGGCCGAGGGCGACGCGGTGTTCTCACCTCGTCTCGCCGGGTTTGTGCTAGATGCGTTCGGCGGCGCCATTTCCCCCGCCAGCGATCCCGAACTGGATCAGCTGACTCCTCGGGAGAAGGAGGTCTTGCGTCTCATAGCCCGGGGCTTGGCGTACAAGCAGGTGGCACGCAAGCTCTCGATATCGATCAAGACCGTCGAAACCCACGTGTCCTCGGTGCTGAGGAAGCTCCAACTCTCCAGCCGACACGAGCTTGCCCGCTGGGCATCGGACCGACGCATCGTCTAGCGCCCGCCACCCCGGCCGAAGTGACTAGACCGAATGATCCGCACACAATGATTCTCGGGATAATCGATGATCTGGCCGATCATCCCCCATGGCAGACAGGCGTCCTAGCCGGCAGCGCTGGATAGGGATACTCGTAGCGGGCATGGCAGCGGCTATAGCCGTGGCTCCGCTTGCCCTTGCTCTGGCTGTTCGCGACTCAACCGGCTCGTTACGAGAAACGCTCTTCGTAGCCGCCGCGTTGTTGTGGATGCTGGGCGTGGTCATCTACCGCGGTGTCTCGATTGCCCACGAGCGTTGGCGCCGACGCATCCTCCGCCAAGAGATCGCAGAGATTCGTCAGGCACGGCTGGACTCAAGCGAAGCGTTTCAGGAATCGATGCGCGAGCAGATCGCCATTCTCGACCGCATCGTTGAGATCACCGACTCTCTCCTCACCGACGGGATCATCGACCCGATGACCGCTCTGGAGAACGTGCGGCTGGTCACATCCCACGCCCACCATGCCAAGGGTCTCGCCGAAGATGCCATCGCTGAGGTCCGCATCGAGACCGGTTCGACAACATTCGAGGTATCAGCGGTCGGCATCCGCACCGAGATAGAGGACGTCACGGCTCAGTTCATCCGCGCCGGTCAGCAGATTGCTACGAGCGGACCGCAAAGCTTTGCCGAAACCGATCCGGCGGTGTTCCGGATAGTCATCCGAAACCTCATCTCGAGGGCAATCGAGTTCCGGGCCGAGGAGATTGACGTCTCGGTTGCCCGAGACGGCGATCGGGTCATCTGTACAGTTGCGGACGACGGCGACGACCGGTCCAGATACGGGCTGTCCACAGTGTCTCCGGTCAGCCGGGCCTTGACCAATGCGGTGGGGGCAACACTCGAGGCTGGATATGCGCTCGGTTGGAATCGCTACAGCATGATTCTTCCCGCAGCCGAACCACAAAGACCACAGCGCCGCTCTCTCGATCCGCTCGACGTTCTAGGAGACAGACCTCGCGACGAGGCCACAGCCGAGCCTACCCAAGAGGGCCCGATGCGCGACAAGAACGGGTCCATCGTATTTCACCCGGACGCCGACCGAACGTCGACTGAGTCGGTCGCCTCCCGCCGGAGGGAATCGGCACCGGCTCGATAGAATCAGCGCGGGAGGCGATATGGACGCAGCATTTCTCGCGCAACTCGAGGCCCGGACCGAGGAACTCCACGAGTCGGGGTTGTTCAAGGAAGAGCGCAGAATCGCCTCACCTCAGCAAGCAGTGATCACCCTTGATGACGGCACTGAGGTGATCAACATGTGCGCCAACAACTATCTCGGCCTGGCCAACCACCCAGCCCTCGTAGATGCAGCCGCCGCGGCCGTGCACAAGTACGGCTACGGCATGTCGTCGGTGCGTTTCATTTGCGGCACGCAGACCATTCACAAGAAGCTCGAAACGGAGCTGAGTTCCTTCCTAGGGACGGACGACACAATCCTCTACTCATCATGCTTCGACGCCAACGGCGGGCTGTTCGAGACATTGCTGGGTCCGGACGATGCGGTGATCTCCGACGCGCTCAACCATGCTTCGATTATCGACGGGGTCCGGCTGTGCAAAGCGCAGCGCTTCCGCTACGCGAACAACGACATGGCCGACCTGGAAGCGAAACTGCGGGACGCGGCCGACGCCGAACACAAGATCATCGCCACCGACGGGGTGTTCTCGATGGACGGAATCATCGCCGACCTAGCTGCGATCTGCGACCTCGCGGACGACTACGGAGCAATGGTGATGGTCGACGACTCGCATGCAGTCGGGTTCGTCGGCGACCACGGCGGCGGCACGCCCGAGTACTGCGGGGTAATGGGACGGGTCGACATCATCACCGGGACCTTGGGGAAGGCTCTGGGCGGCGCCTCGGGCGGGTACACCGCCGGTCGCAAGGAGATCATCGCGTGGCTGCGGCAGCGATCCCGGCCTTACCTCTTCTCCAATTCACTGGCGCCGATGATCACGGCTACGTCGATTGCAGCGCTCGACTTGTTGCGCGAATCGGACACCCTTCGGACAACACTGCAGGACAATTCGAGCCGGTTCCGGGCGGGCATGGAGGCCGCAGGTTTCACTCTGGCGGGTGCCGATCATCCCATCATTCCGGTGATGCTGGGTGATGCCCGGGTCGCGACCGAAATGGCCGACCGCCTCCTGGCAGAAGGCATCTATGTCATCGGCTTCTCCTTTCCGGTTGTTCCTCGCGGAGAAGCGCGAATCAGAACGCAGATGTCGGCAGCGCATACCGATGAGCATGTCGATCGAGCCATCGAGGCATTCACCAAGGTAGGCAGCGAACTGGGAGTCATTTGAGATGAGGGCACTGGTCAAGGCGAAGGCCGAGCCCGGAATCTGGCTCGAGGACATCCCCGTGCCGGCGATTGGCCACAACGATGTGCGTATCAAGATCAGCAAAACGGCAGTGTGTGGCACCGATCTGCACATCGTCAACTGGGACGCATGGGCGCAGGCGACCATTCCGGTCGGGATGCAGATCGGGCACGAGTTCGTCGGCGTGATCGACGAGGTCGGCTCGGAGGTCCGGGGAATGAAAGTCGGACAACGGGTCTCCGGCGAGGGCCACGTCACCTGCGGCCATTGTCGCAACTGTCGCGCCGGCCGCCGTCGCTTCTGCCGCAATACGGTCGGCGTTGGCGTCAACCGGCCTGGCGCGTTTGCGGATTATCTCGTCATCCCTGCGGTCAACGCCTTCCCCATCCCGGACGAGATCCCTGATCGCATTGCAACCATCCTGGATCCGCTGGGCAACGCCACCCATACTGCGCTCTCCTACAACCTGGTCGGCGAGGATGTGCTGATAACCGGGGCCGGACCGATCGGAATGATGGCGGTGGCCATTGCCCGCCACTCGGGCGCCCGCTACATCGTGATCACCGACGTCAACGACTACCGGCTCGAGATTGCGGCAACGATGGGTGCCGACAGAGCGGTCAACGCCAGTGAAGACCTCGAAGTGACGATGCGCGACCTTGGCATGACGGAAGGCTTCGACATCGGCATGGAGATGTCGGGATCGCATAGCGCCTTGCACGAGATGCTCGAAGTCATGAACCACGGCTCGGCGGTAGCTCTATTGGGCATTCCGCCTGAGGAGGCGCCGATGGACTGGAATACCATCATCTTCAAGGGCCTAACCATGAAGGGCATCTACGGGCGGCGCATGTTCGAGGACTGGTATCTGATGACGGCAATGCTGCACACCGGTCTCGACGTGTCCCCGGTGATCACGCACGAGTTCGATGTATCGCAATTCGATGAAGCCATCGAAGTGATGCGCACCGGCCACTGCGCCAAGGTGATTCTCGACTGGGCTTGACGCCCCTGGAACCAACCTGCAGTTATGCGCTGCAAACTCGATGGAGCCACACCTACACTGCCCGCCATGAAGATTGTCCCTACTCGCCGAACCGACTACGGAGTACGTGCGCTGATCAACCTCGCCCAGCATCATCCGGAAGGGCAGGCAGCACCGGCGATCTCGAGCGATATGGACATTCCCGTCGGCTTCCTGCGCCAGGTGCTTCAGGAGTTGGGCCGGGCCGGCCTGGTCAGTTCGCAGCCCGGTCGAACCGGCGGATACGCGCTCGCCAAGGAGCCCGACACCATCACACTGCACGACATCATCGAAGCGCTCGAAGGCCCCGCCGAGGAACCCGCATGCGCTCTCGACGGTGGCCCTTGCCACTGGGAACGAGCTTGCGCCATCCATTGGATCTGGCTTGCCGCACGTGATGCGTTTACCGAAAAACTGCAGAGCGCGACTCTGGCGCAGATTGCGTCCGATGATGCCCAGCTACGTGCTGGAACTCTCCCGGCGCCGTTGGTCGAGAAGCACCGCTAGCGGGATCAACCGGCCGACAGCGTCGGCGCCGCAGCCGCGAAAACCGCCCGGGCGTAGTCGAGCAGAAGCTCTCCCGGCGATTCCGCCGCCAGTAGTTCGTCGTAGTAGAGGATCGAGCCTTCCCAACCCTCGGTGTGCCAGGCGGCGGGCCCGGGAAGGGCCTGCTCGGTCAAGGACAGGTCAAATGGCCACGGATTCGAGTAGAAGTAGGCCCGTCCTTCCGGGTAGAAGCCCAGGTTGAGCTGCGCCGGGGTTTCCTTGGTTTCCCCATGCTCCTCATACTTCTCGGTTCTGGTACCAAACCACTCGAAGGCGAGATCGAAGCCGTGCGGCCAGATCTGGAGCGGCCCGACAGGTCCTTCGAGGGCCGAGCGGTGCAGCTCCAGGTTGTGATCGATGTTGACCAGCACGCTGAAGAACGCTGCAGCGGCCGCGGGGTCGTAGACCCGGGCCTCGTCGTTTGCGTACTTCTCCCGGGCGTAGTCGCCTTCGACCCCGAGCTTCGCCACCAGTTCAACGAGCTGATCCCCGAACTCGGCGCCCGTCAATCCGGCCGCCATCGAGAGCGCGTGCCGCACCCCTGAGCTTGTTTCGAGAACCACTTCGTGGTTGCGCAGGTCCATTCGCAATTGAAACGTGCCCCCGCCGGGAAGCGGCATGGTGTCTGTGGTCAGCCCGGTCGGCCGCACCTTGAGACTGATGTGCCACCATCTGTCGTTGGGGACGGCGTGTGCGCGAGGAATCACCCCGACCGCGTTGGCGTAGAGATGGAGCGTGGCTCGGGTTGCCTCCCACTCGTCCGGCAACGGAGTTAGCGGTAGCAGATGGGTCATGCGTCTTGCCTCTTGTTTGACTTCAGTTTGTTCAAGTGGCCGGCTCTCGCTTTCATTCCCTCATGAGCGAACTCGCCATTCCTGATCCACAGGTTCACCCGACAGCTTTTGTCGCCCCTTCGGCGGTGCTGCACGGTGATATCACCGTCGATGCCCTGGCCGTCATTATGTTCGGCACTGTGATACGGGCTGAACTCGATGCAGTGCGGATCGGCAGAGAGACGAACATCCAGGACAACTGTGTCGTACACGTCGATGAGTTATTCCCGGCGACGTTGGGGCGACGCGTCACAGTCGGCCATGCTGCCATCGTCCACGGAGCGACCGTCGGCGACCACTGCCTGGTTGGCATTGGATCCCGGGTCCTCAACGGCGCCACCATGGGAGAGGGTTCTTGGCTCGCTGCCGGCTCCATTCTCACCGAAGGCAAGAGTATTCCCCCTTGGACCCTGGCCATGGGAATCCCGGCAAAGCCGGTACGGGAGTTGACGGAACCCGAGATCGGCTATCAGAGCGACGGTGTTGATCACTACCTGCGCTTTGGCGCCGCATACGCTCGCATGTTTGGTTCGCCCGATTAGAGAGGCGGTAGACGGCCGGCCCACGGCATCGCTTGCTCGAGCTGGCCGGCAAGGGACAGCAGGGTTGCTTCGGCGCCATGGCGGCCGAGGAAGTGGGTGCCGACGGGGAGCCCGGCTTCAGTCCAGTGGGTCGGTACCGACATCGCCGGCATCCCGGTGAAGTTCGCAACCGGAGTGAAGGCGACGTAGTTGACGAGTTGCTCGACCAGGTCGTTCCACTTGGCGGTTTGGTCGATAGCCCCCAGCTTTGGCGGGGGTGAGCCCAGCACCGGAGTGAGGTGACCGTCGTATGCAGTCAAGAAGGCCCCGACCTGGTGGGAAATGCGCTGCAACTCGACCTTGGCGGCTTCGAGACCGGCGGGGGTTCGCCGATACGAGCGCCGGGCGAGACCCCAGGTGAACGGTTCGAAGGCATCCATTCCAGATTTGCGTTTGTCGAGCCGGGCGATGGTCTTGAGTGTTCGCCAGTCACCGACACTTCTCCGCAATGCCCGGCCCGAACGCAGCTTGGAGGCTTCCTCGAGGATGAGGTTGAAGACGCTCTCGGCCATGCCCTCCCAGACGATAAGGAACGCTTCGGCCAAGACTTCCCCATCGACCGGCGGGGAGTCTTCGACAAGCTCGTGGCCCATATCCTCGAGGGCCGCAGCCGTTGCCTCAACCGCATCGACACATTCGGCGTCGACCCTCCGTCCCCGGAAGTCATCGACGGAAAAGGCAATCCGCAGCCGCCCCGGATCTGTCGTGACGGCTGCGGCGAATGGGTCTTCAGCAGCTGGCACGTGGTAGGCAGCTCCCGGCATACCTTTGTGTGCGGCGTCAAGCAGCGCTGCGCTGTCCCGCACCGAACGGCTCACCGCAAGATCAACCGACAGGTAGTCGGCGGGCGAAGCCGGATATCGCGGCATCCTCCCCCGGCTCGGCTTGAGTCCAAAAACCCCGCACGCCGACGCCGGGATCCGGATCGAGCCGCCTCCGTCACTGGCGTGAGCCATGGGAACGAATCCGGCTGCGGTGGCCGCCGCCGCTCCGCCGCTCGAACCGCCTGAGGAATGCGAGGTGTTCCAGGGGTTCCGCGTGGGGCCGTGCAACACCGGCTCAGTGGTCGGGAGCAGACCGAACTCGGACGAGTTGGTTCTACCGATGGGGATGAACCCGGCGGCTTTGACCCGCCGGATGTACTCGCTGGTGACCCCAGGGCGGAAGTCCCGCAGCAGCACCGAGCCCATGGTGGCGAGATCGCCCTCGACCAACGCCAGGTCCTTGATCAGAATAGGAACGCCTTGGAACGGCCCCTCCGGCGCACCGTCCTCAGCAAGCGTGCGCGCTGCCTCGTATTGCTTGTCGATGACGGCGTTGATCTGTGGGTTGTGCTTCTCGACCCGGGCAATGGCCGCCTCCACCAACTCCGCCGCCTTTGCCTCTCCCGATCGCACGAGCTCGGCGAGTCCCAAGGCGTCGCACTCGTCGTATTCGGGGAAAGGATCGGTGCCCATCGGCCCGAACTTAGCGCGCCCACCCGTCTCCCCCTCCCGTTCTTGCGTACGGGGGCGGCCTCATGCACCGCCCAGATCCGCAAGAACGGAAGGGCCGTCTTGAACAAATGCGCTAGAGGTCGAAGGAGAACAACGACACTCCTCGCAGGACTTGCGCGCCTTCGACTGCAGCTAGCCAACTACCCGGCTGAACCGTCCCCGTAGAAAAGTGACGCCGTTATCGTGGCGCAACTGCTGACGAAGGACGACGATGAGCACGACAGACGCCGCCGGGATGCCCGATGGCCGCGACGGCATCCGCCGGATGGGCTGGATCTCGCTGCCCTACTCGACGGTGGGTCTGGTGCGCAAGACCGGCGTCGGGGACAGCAAGACGGTGTGGTCGTGGCTGGTCTTGATGCCGTGGTCGTCGGACACGAAGCCGTGGATCGACGGCACCGAGGTGGTCGAGGCCTCGACGCTGACCGAGGACCAGGAGCGTGAGCAGATAGTTGCCAAGATGAAGGCGCTGCTCGACGAGCGTTATGGCGAATCGGTCGGCAACCGGGCCGTGGATGATTTGATCCGACGGCTGCAAGAAGAGGGCTAGCGAGTCGTCGAGACTTCGGGGGCTCCTAGCCAACCCCCTCCAACCACATCTCCACCACCTCATCCAGTAGCTGCAGCGGCACTGAGCCGTGACTGAGCAACACATCGTGGAAGTCGGCCAGCACGAACGCATTCCCCAATCGCGCCTCCGCCTCATCCCTCAGCTGCAGGATTTCCAGCATTCCCGCCATGTATGCCGGCGCCTGGCCCGGCCACACGATGTAGCGGTCCACCTCCGGCGTCGCCTGGTCCGCATGAAACCCGAGACTGGTCAGGTACTCGATTGCCTCGTCCCGGCTCCACCCCGCCCAATGGATCCCGGTATCCGCCACCATCCGTGCGGCCCGTAACAGCTCCATCTGCAACCTGCCGACGTTGCCCAGCGGATCGTCTTCGTACAGCCCTGCCTCGTAGGCCAGCCGCTCCGCATACAGCGCCCACCCCTCGGCGTATCCGGTGAAGTCGAACACGCGCTGGTGGAGCGGCAATCGCCCCAGTTCCCGCTGTACCGACAGCTGGAAGTGATGCCCCGGGATTGCCTCGTGATAGGTCGTCGTGTCCATTGTCAGCGTGTAGAACTGGGGACCACCCAACGACAGGTAGTAAACCCCAGGCCGGCTCCCATCCATCGGCGGCGAGCGGTAGTACGCACCAACGCCGCCCTCACGTCCCGGGCGGGGACGCACGACCTCGATATCTGCTTCCGGTTTCACCGAGAACATATCGGCGAACACCTCCTCGGCCCGGGCAACGGTCTCGGCTGTGTGCTCCAACACTGCGGCTCGCTGGCTCTCGTTGGTTGTCGGCATCGCCCCGGCGTCACCCGCCACCTGAAGCATGGCCCGTCCGAAGTCGCTTTCGGCGTCGTAGCCCAATTGGCCAAGTTCGACGGTCAACTCCCCCATCAGCCGATCGACTTCCTGCAGGCCTCTTTCGTGAACCAGCTCGGGGGGCAGGTCGATGCTCAGATGGTGGCGCAACACCGCGGCGTAATACTCATCGCCCCCGGGCAGGTTCGACACACCCGGGGTCCGATCCGATCGTCCGCCGACGGCATTGACTGCCTCATCGAGATCCTCCAATACCGGGAACAGATCCTCGACGGCTGCTTCAGCGCGACCTACCACATCGGCCAACCAGGCAGCGTCGACAGCGGCCAGGTCACCGGCCCTCTCCTCCAGGTCCATAACCAGTGGATGGGTTGCCGCATCGCGATCGGCGATGATGCCGCCGAGCTGGTAGCTGGCAATGACGAGCGAACGCTGCGTCGGCATGATGCCCAGCTCAGCCGTTTGATACAGCGCATCGGCCAAGTCGTGGAGCTGCACCCGCCACGCCAGCAACCTCTCGACGTAGTCCTCGGCATCTTGCTCAGCTTCGATCGGGTGGACATCTGCCATGAACTCGGGGAAGCCAGAGTGGACACCGGTGATGAAGTTCACGGGGTTCTCGAAATCGCTGTGAGCATGCATGGCGACGATGTCCTCGAGGTACCAACGCAGGATCTCGGCGGACAACCACTCCACATCGTCGAAGCCTGCTCCATCAAGGCCATCGATTGCCGCTAAACCCGCTTCCGCCTCGGCAGCCAGCGCGGCACGACCGTTTGACGACAGATCGGCGAGCCGGTAGTTGACATCAGCATCGATGACCCCGCCCGCCCCCAACTCGGTGACCATCTCCGGCTGCAGCAATAGCAGCTTCCGGGTGATGCCGTCTGCGACCGAGCGGAAGTCGGTGGCGTCCGGTTCCGGTGCGGGTTCCAGCGCCCGCGTAGTTGTGGTGAACGAAGACAGATCGGCAGGCACAGTGCTTGCCGTTGGCGTCGATGTGCAGGCCGCGCACAGAGCACAAACGACGACCCAGCGCATGCGTCGCATCATGGCGTCTCCCGAAGCGAGGACACCACTCATTCTGCCCTCTAGGGCGAGAGACCGTAAACCTCCGCCTCAGCAACCTGGCGGTACCCGATGCGCTCGTAGATCGCGTTGGACGTCGGATTGCCGAGATCGGTGTACAGGAAGCAGAACTCGTAGCCGCTGTCGAGTAGCCACCGCGACTCGGCTGCAACCAAGGCCGAGGCGTAGCCGTTCCGCCGGAACTCGGGAGGGGTATAGACCGGACCGATACGGATGCCCCGCCCGGTAGGGTTGCCGTGCCCGGTCAGAGACACCGGCGTGCCATCGACCTCCCAAAGCCAGTACAGCTCCGACGTCTTCCCGGAAAGGCGACGGGTGACCACCCGCTGGAGATGAGATTCGGCACCCGAACTGCCTGCGGGATCGTCGGTCAGGGCCTCGGCGTGGAAGTCCTGCGACCAGCGCATGACCAGGCTGTGATCGGCAGGCTTCGCTACTCGAGGCCCGCCCGGGACCGAAGGCACCGGCGTGACTTCTTCGAGAGCCCAAACCCCCTGCCTCATTTGCAGGCTGGCAACGCCGCCGGTCAGCCGTTCCCATGCTTCGACGAACCGGCCGATCGTCGGCTTGTTACCCATGACCCCCGGCACCCGAACCCCGTCTCGCCGCACGGCTGCGGCCAACTCACCGAGCGCGTCGTCGCTGTCGGAGTCGGCGACCACCAGGTTGTAAGGAGCAGTGATCATGGCGGCGGCCAGAGCCTCTCCACCATCGCTCACCGTGAAGAGGCGATACTCAGGAAAGGCATCCGCCGAACGCGTCAGCGTCCGTACGACTCCGCAGATGAGGTTGTGACGCGCCTCGTCGGACAGCAGCTTCTCGGTCCGTCGCAGAAATTCCGTTGGGTCGACGATGGCTGCGGATTGCATGGGTCGAGTGTACGCGCCGACTAATCCATCGCCCCGAGCACGTCGGTCATGTGGGCCCGGTAGTCGTCCAACGCTGCCCGTCCCGGCTCGGCGAGCCGGTAGACGGTTCGCGGAACTTTCCCGACAAAGGCCTTCTCGATCTCGACATACCCTGCGACTTCGAGCTTCGACGTGTGTGAAGAGAGGTTCCCTCGCGTCAACCCCGTTTGCTGCAGAAGGAACTGGAAGTCCGCTTCCTCAACCGCGTTGAGCACAGCCAGCACCGCCAGCCTCCCCGGCTCGTGAATCAGGCGATCGGGGTCGATGGGAGGTGGCAGATCAGGCATCGGTCGACCGATCAGGCAATGGGTGGGTCCGGATGAAGTGCTCCAAGGCCCAAGTTCCTATGGCCGAAAGCGGCAGTGCCAAGAGAAGGAGATGCCAGACGACCGCCTCGTACGTGCTACCCGAGGAGAATGCCCAAAGCAGGACGCCGGTCAGAATCGACCATCCGGCAACCACCCGATGGCGAAGCAGGCTCGATCTATCGCCGGTGTACCAGAACGCGCCGGCAAGGGTCATTCCGGAAAGCAACGGCGCCGCCTTGCGCCAGTCGTCGGCATCACCCAAGTCACCGTAGATGGCTACTGCGGCGACCATCACCAAGATCGCGACGCCAACGAAGAGAAGCATGCCCCTGGCGATACTCCCCGTGTCTTCTGACTTCTCCTGGTAATAGCCGATCCGTGGATAGGTGAAGCGTCGCTTGGCTCTCTCCACCGCCTTCCATCCGTACAGAACGACGAAGGCGGCAACAATGCCGACGAACGCAGGCGACGCGATCCAGGCTATGGCGATGATCACCAGCACCGCCGCTGCGAAGAGCTCCAACAGACCATCCTGATAGCTCGCAGCGCGGGCGCGTCGCTCGATTGCGTTGGTGTCGGACCCGTTTGTCATCACAATCACCTCTGAATGCTGCAAACTAGTTTGCGCTACAAACTAGGTTACATCGAGAATGCGGTTGAGGTCAAGAGGGAACTTCTCGCGAGGAGTCGAGAAAGCCTTCGATGAGCAGGACGCTAGATGTCGTCGCCCGGCGGCGAAGCGGGATGATGTCCTGATACTCCGGATCGGCGTACCAGGCGCGGGCGGCGTCGATCGAGGGGAATTCGAGAACCACTACCCGCTGCGTGGGCCAGCTACCGTCGACAACCTCGTCGGCATCCCCGACGACCAGCGGGTGTCCTCCGTGACAGGCCTCGATCTCGGTTGCCCGGCGGGCGTACTCCAAGTACAGCTCGTCGTCCACAACATCGAGAAGGACAATTGCGTATCCCTTCTTCATTCGGCCACCGTAGTCCGTCAGAGCCGAGCCATGCCCGAGGATGCGGCAATCAGCCGGTAGAGCGCCCGCCGCGGGTTGCTGTGTCGATCGACGAGGCCATGGTGCGGGTAGTAGCTGCGGTCGTGATCGACAAAGCCGTCGAGAAACACCGTTGCCTCCGGCCGGGCCAATGCCGCAGCGACGGCCTCCTCGATGAGCTCTGCGACCGCGTCGTCGTCATCGAACATCACACTCTCACCACCGCGCGGCAACTCGACGTTGACTACGGAACTGCGTCCCCTGTCAGCAGCCAGTTGCCGTGACTTATCCACAACCTCATCGAGTGCGACGCCGGCCGGGGCGCGGAATACCAGCTCCCCCACCCGCTCCGGCAGGAGGAGGTCGCTGAGGTCCCCGATCTCGAACCCGGAAGTGACGAAGTGATGGGCACCGGAAGATTCCTCACCGATGGGCACGAGCGGACTCACCGCCAATGTCAGTTCGTCTGGCAGCTCTGCCTGCAGCTCATAGAGGGCTTCGAACTGGTGTGGCCACAGCACCAATTCCCACCGCTCCAACAGCTCAGCAACCGCGCCGACCCTGGCAATGGTGCGCATATCGGGGATCCCGGCGGAACGGACGCTGCAGCGCAACCCGCGTCGGGCCAGCTGGCGAACTCGCCTCATCCCCTCGTCGGGGGCTAGGTCCTCAACCGGGATTCGCACCCGATTGATACGCGCTTCCCAAAGTGCAGGCAACAGCGAGTCGTTGCGGACACGCTTGCGGCGGAACTCGTCCAGGCCGGCAGTGGGGAAATCGACCACACTCATCCACCCATGACGCAGGGTGACCCCGAGCGGGCACTCCCAGCCCGGCTCGACCACTGCCGCAGTCACGGCCGGAATCAGCCCTCCGACGTTGGTGGCACCGAATGTACGCACCGGCCGGACGTTGTGGCCAATCTCGTCGATGTCCACCACGAAGAAGCCGAGTTTCGCCGGGTCGTCCCTGCCCCCCTCCCGCTCTGGGGTGACGGCCGCCAGCTCCGAGTAATCGGGACGGACGAAGCCGGTCGCCGGCACGACGTACAGATCGGTTCCCTCATGGCGGTTGAACAGGAAGTTGTGCACGTGGCCTGAGAACATCGCCTCGACCTGGTATCTAGCGCACATATCCAGCAGCCAGCCACGGGCGGGCTCCCCCAGGTTGTCGTAGTGCTCGTCTTCGGTGGCGGCGCGCACAAAAGGCGGGTAGTGGGTAAAGACGAAGATTCGTTGCTCGGCAGCGGAGGCCGCAGCGAAGTCTTCCTCCAGCCAGCTGCGCTGTTGCTGCTCCCGGCCCAGCCCCGAGTTGAGGACGGGCGTATCGAGGATCACGAAGTGACATCCTCCCTGGTCAAATGACTTGAACGGTCGTCCCCAGTAGCGCTCGAAGACCCCGTAGTTCTCCTCGGCCACAGCCGGTACAGCAACCATGGCATCGGGTTTGTCTCCGATGTCATGGTTCCCGGCCACATAGTGGATGGGGACTTCGAGCTGGACATAGACGTCGGCAGCAAGCTGCACCGCCGCTTCGTGACCGTCTTCGACGGGCAGAGGGTGAACGATATCTCCTAGGTGGATGACAAACTCGGGCTTCAGCCGGTTGCACATCTCCACGACCCGACGGTTGCGGTCCACCAATAGAGCGTTCGACGGGTATGTGGCGATATCGTCGTCGGGGAACCGAATGTGGGAATCTGCGACTACGACGAAGCGGAGCAGCGTCACTCGTCCAGCTCCCAGTCGGCCATGACCACTGGCAGTTGCTCGGCCTCGTTCACATGCAGCTGGAATACGTCGGGCCGGGCGTAGTGCCCGACCGCGTCGAAGTCGAAAGTTCCTCGGGTGATTTCACCGAGGTCGATGTCGGCGATCAACATCGTCTCCCCCTCCCGATTGGGCTCTGTCAAGAACGCACCGTGGGGATCGACGATGCAGCTTCCTCCCGCGATGAGGACCGTGTGGGGGTCGTTGCCGTATCCGGTGTCATAATCCGCCGGGTAGTCGCCGCGCGTCGAGAACTGGCTGGCCGAAACCACAAAGCAGCGGCCCTCGAGCGCAATGTGCCGCATCGTCGCCGCCCACCGCTCCCGGTCGTCGACGGTGGGAGCACACCACAGTTGAACCCCCTTGGAATACAGGGTCGCGCGATACATGGGCATGTAGTTTTCCCAACAGATCGCAGCAGCCAGCTTGCCGACTGGAGTGTCGACGGTGGGCATTGTCGAGCCGTCGCCAAATCCCCACACCAACCGTTCCGCAGCGGTGGGCATGAGCTTGCGATGTTTTGCCAAAAGCGTCCCATCCGGACCCAAGAAGACGACTGTGCAGTAGAGGGTCCCCATGTCGCGCTCGACTATGCCGACAACCAGCGCCATGCTGTGATCGGACGCAAGCGCACCCATCCGTTCTATCTCAGGACCGGGCAGGTCGATGGCGCTCTCGTAGTAGCGGCGGAACCAATCCCGTCCCTCCTCGGTGCGAGAACCAACGACGGTTCCGAACCCGTGGCCCTTCGGGTAGCCACCGACGAACGCCTCGGGAAAGACCGCTACTTCGGCACGCTGGTTGGCGGCGCCGACGACCAGCCGCTCGAACTTGTCCATGGTCGCCGGAGTGTCGAAAACCAAGGACCCCGCCTGTACCGCGGCTACCCGGACCATGCAGCCTCCTCCTCAGCCAACACTCACGGTAGCGGCGCTGCGGTCGCTACTGTTGGGAATACCACTCCCGCAACCTGGCGAAGCCTTCGTCGATGCTCACCGCCGGTCGCCACTGCAAGGCAGCTTGGGTCTCCCGCTGGTCGAACCAGTGGGCTGTGGCGAGCTGCTCGGCGAGGAAGCTTGTCATCGGCGGGTCATCCTCCCGCTCGATGCGGTCCCAGATCCGCTCGACGGCCAGCCCTCCGGTGCGCGCCAGCCGAAACGGCACCCTGATCGTGGGCGGCTCGAGACCTGCTGCACGCACGATCCGGGCGATCATCTCGGCTACGGGCCGGGGTTGGCCGTTGGAAACGACGAAGACTCGACCAGCGATGTCCGGCGTCGCGTCGAGACCTGCCACAACGGCAGCAGCTGCGTTCGAGATGTAGGTGGTATCAATGAGAGCCGCTCCGGTGCCCACCGTCGCTAAGCGACCCGCCCGAGCCCGGTCGATGATCCGGCCCACCAGTTGGGTGTCCCCTGGGCCCCAAATCAGGTGGGGCCGCAGCACCAGTACCGGGAAGTTCGAGGAGTTGGCGGCCAGAGCGAGCAGCTCACCCTCGGCTTTTGATTTGGCGTAGTGGCCGCGAGCGTTCGCTGGATCGGCAGGCCCGGCCCCGGCGCCGACCAGGGAATCGCCACTATGCGCTACTGAGGGTGACGAGATGTGGACGAACCGATCGATTCCCTCCGCTTGCGCAGCCGCCAGCAAGTTGGCAGTACCGGTGACATTGGTTTGATGGAACTCGCCCCAGGATCCGACGATCCCCACCCGGCCAGCCACGTGAACAACCGCGTCCATCCCGGTCACGGCCCCGTCTACTGCTGCCGGGTCGTTGATGTCGCCGAGATGCTCGTCGAAGGTTCCCGTCGCAGAGCGGCGCTGGAAGAGCCGGACGGTGTCGCCTCTTTCCTGAAGAGTCAGGGCCACCTCCCGCCCGAGCAGGCTGGTACCGCCGGTGATCAGCACCCTCATATCCGGCCGATCCTCTTGCCGGCAAGAACGCTCTCGGCCCAGGCGGATACCCGGCTACGGTCGATCTTGGAGTTGTGGCGCCTATCGACCGGGAGCGCAGGAACGGCCAGAACTGCAGCAACATCACATCTGACCGCATCGCGAATGCGATCCGCCAGATCGAGATCGGCCAACCCGGCTCGGCGACCTGGATCGTCCAGCACTGCAACCACAATGACCTGTTGCGTCCCGGTAGGGCCCACGCCAACGGCTGCAGCCTGGGTAACCCCAGGAATCGACTGGGCCGCATGTTCGATGCCGACCGGCGTGACCACCCCTGTCGGGGCGGTGATGATGTGGATCAGCCGGCCCTCGATCCAAAGCCGGCCTTCTGTGTCGAGGCGACCCACATCACCGCTGCGGTGCCAGCCTTCCGGCTGGGCACTGGCTTGCTGCGTCATCCACAGCTTGTCGTAGCGTTCCTTGGTCTGCGGTGCCCGGATGCACACCTCACCGACTATCTCCGGCTCGGTTGTGAGTTGCTCGGCGGGATTCCCGAAATCATCGAGGGGGCTGATCGCTACTTCTACGCCGGCAACCGTGTGGCCGACGCAGACCCCTTCACCCTCACCCACCTCGTCGAGTTCTACGAGACCGATGTCGGCCACCGCCAGTGCTTCGGTCATGCCATACGGAGTGTGCAGCTCGGCGTTCGGGATCACCCGTGACACCTCGCGGAGGAGTTGCGCCGGCACCGGCGCTCCGGCCGACATGACGAGCCGGACGCCGGCAAGCGCGGCTCGCTGGCTGGGGGTGAGCTCGCCTGCGGTGGCGACGAGGTTCTTGAGGGCAGCCGGTGAGGCAAAGACGAGAGTGGCATCCACTGCCGCCACGGCAGAAGCCAGCGCAGTCGCTTCGAGTGTCCCCGGCGAGGTCACATCCATGTCGGGCATGACCGAGGTGATACCCAGGCCGGCACCGAACAGGGCGAAAGGACCAAAAGCCGCCACCAGCTTGTCGTCGCGCTCGACGTCGTACATCGCGGCAATCGCATCGCGCGCCGCCTGCGCTTGGTGGTGCCTGTAGACGACGCCCTTTGCCGGGCCAGTCGCACCGGAGGTGAACACTACGGCAGCCACGTCCTCGTCTTCCGGCGGCTCCGGGGTAGCAGCCGCGCCACCTCGCTCGCGAACGTCATCCAGGCTCGCCTCTACGCCGAAGAAGCGTGCCTGGGTGCTGCCTAGAGGATCCACCGAGATCCGCTTGCCGGGCCAGCCGAATGAGCGGGCCGCGGCAAGGGCCCGCCTCACACCGATGAGGTACGAGGGCGCAGCGCTCTTCATCGCCTGGGTCAATCCCCGTGCACCAAGCCCGGCATCGGCGATGACAACGACTGCGCCAAGCCGCCAGCACGCATACAGACACACCGTCAGGTCGATCCCAGGCGGAACCAGCAGAGCTACCCGCTCTCCCTTCGCCACCCCGTGGGCTGCGAGGCCGGCCGCCACCCGGCTTACGTCCGCCGCCAGTTCAGCGAAAGTGATCGACCGTTCCGGGGTCGTGCCGTCCATCTCGACAACGGCCAGTTCCCCGTCTCCGCGGCGCCGGTCGATCTCGTGCCAAAGCTGTGGCCGTTGTAGCCGATCCCGATCCGCTGGCTCGCTCGGCCCGCCCCGATCTGCAATCCACTCGAACACGGGTGCCGAGACGTCCACCTCCTCTGGTAGCAGATGGCTCGCATTTGGGAAACGGTGTACGACCGCACGGGGAAGGCGTCTCTGGAGATCATGCAAGTACAGGTCGGAGAAGACCGGGTCGGCGGAGCCCCAGAGCAGCAGCGCCGGGACATCGGCCATGTCGTCGAGCTCAGAAGCGATGGCCTCCAGCACGGACTGGCTGGGATGGTCCGGTTCCAACGGGATGTCGGCGACGAACGCCCCTATCGCCTGACGGCGAGAGGCGCCGTGGTAGGGAGCGTGGTAGGCGGTGCGTACCGATTTCGAGACTCGCCTTTTGGTCAGCCGCAGCGTGCCTTCGATGAACCCGCGTGTGCGGACGCACAGCTGGTCGAGGATCGGCTTGCTGCGGGCGAGCCGGATCAACCTCGGAGCGGGCGACCCTTCCGGTTGGTAGACCGCGGTGTTCATCAGGACGATCCCCGCCAGTTGCGGCCGATGCTGGGCGGCCCAGCCCAGCGAGATTGGGCCGCCCCAGTCGTGTGCCACCGTAACCACTGGACCGGTGACATCTAGAGCGGCGCTCACCGCGCTGAGGTCGTCGACACGCTGCTGCAAGCGGCGGAGGGTCCCGGTTCTGTCCGAATAGCCCATGTCGAGATGATCGACGGCGATGACCCTCACATCCGGTGGTGCGCCGGCCAGCATGCCGCGCCACAGGTAGGACCAGGTGGGATTGCCGTGCACACACAGCACCGTCAACGTTGGCTCGGCCACCCGGTTGTCGAGGACGTGCCAGGTTCGCTCAACGCCGTCGGCGTCGGTTGCGGTGATGAGGCGCGACCAGCTCGGTTCGAGACCTTCCAGCCCAACCGGAGGCAGCATTGCCGGTGCGGTTGGGCTAGGACTCACCAAACGACTTCTGTACCGGCGGCGTTGATCCCGGAGCCCATGCCCATCAGGATGACGCGGTCGCCCGCGTCGAGCTTGCCGATCTCGAGAGATAGCGTGATCGGGATGGACGCTGGGCCGACGTTGCCCCGCATCGGGAAGGTCAGCGGAACCTTGGCCGGATCGATGCCGAGCCGCTCGACGATGAGCGAAGTATGGACTTGAGAGACTTGATGCATGATGTAGCGGTCTGCCTCGAGCCAGCCCCACTCATCGGCATCCCCCCAAGCCAGTTTCGAGACGTCGAGCCCGGCATCCAGGAGACCTTTGGTGTCGGTCCGCATGCCCTCGAGCGAGCCGACGCACAGATTGTGGTGACTCGTGTCGGCCCGGGAGATGCCGCCGATCACTTTGTGGCTCCCCGGGTTGTCCGTGTGGCGGCCAATGACGGCAGCGGCGCCCCCGGAGCCGAGGGTTAGCGTGGCAAACTCGGCAAACAGGTCGGCCATGGTGGCATCGGGGCTAGTCAGCCGCCGCAGGGTCGCTTCTTGCGTGTAGCGGCTGCCTTCCCCGTCGACGATGAGGGCATAGTTGATCTGGCCGGAGTCGATCATGGAGGCCGCCAGCTGGATGGCATTCATGAAGCCGAGGCAGGCGTTACCGAGATCGAAGTTGATGCACCAACTCGGAAGGTCGAGCAGGTGGTGCACGGTCACCGCCGACGAAGGCTCCAGCCGGTCGCGGCAGACGGACGTGTCGACGAGAAGCCCGATCTCATCCGGCCGCACTCCGCTGGCTTCGAGCGCCTTCGCCCCCGCCGCCGCGGCCGCTTCGGTGAATGTGTAGTCCTCGGGCCACCAGCGCCGTTCCTTGATCCCTGCAAGATTCTCGAGAAGCCCCGCCTGTGCCCCGACCCGTTCATAGGTCTCGGCTAGTCGTTCGTCGAACTGGTCGGAGGTGACTACTTCGGGGGCATCGACGTGGGCAATCGAAACGATGGCGGTGTCTCTGTAGGTGAAGGAGGCGTTGCCGGACATCAGCTTTCTTTCTCTGAGTGTGGACAGATTCTCGCATGAAACCCGCTCGAATTCCGCATTCTCCCCCGCTCTCCCCTGATTGCGGAGTCGTGGGGTGGGGATCAGTCCATGGGCGGGAGGTAACCGGTGGTGCCGTCGAGCTGCTCGCGCAGGATGTCGGCGTGGCCGAGGTGGCGGGCCGTCTCCTCGATCATGTGCACCAGTACCCACCGCAGCGAGCGCGGATCCTCCAGTTGGCTTCCAACGACGTCGAGGCTGTCGGTCGCCGCGACTACCTCGTTGGCATCCCTGACCGCATCCGTATAGAGCTGCAAGATCGATTGGATCGAGTCTTCCTCCTCGATTCGCCAATCCGCATCCGGATCCTCCTCAGACCAAGGGAACTCGATATCGGCATCCCCGATGTAGGCGTTGAACCACCACTTCTCGACCCAAGCAAGGTGCTTGACAATGCCGAGCAGGCTCGTTCCGGAGTCGACCATCGGTCGTCTTGCCTGCTCTTCGTCTAGCCCCTCGAGCTTCCACTGGACCATTGCTCGCTGAAAATCGAGAAAAGAGAGCAGGGTGGAGATCTCATTGGCGGTCCTGTGCGGATGGTTGAATGGCAGCATGTCGCCAACCTACACGCCGGCCTACGTTCGGCCATGACCATCGATGAGCTCCTGGATGAGCACACGACGGAGATTGCTGCGCTGACCCGCCGGCTCCTCGGCCATCTCGCTGCGGCGACAGACTGGTCGGAGACGCGGGTGTACGCCGGCTGGCACGGCGTCGGCCTCCACCACGTCGACCTTGGCTACGTTGTCGGGATCTTCCCACGAGCAGACTCGGTCCGCGTTCTGTTTGAACACGGCCACATGCTCGGAGAAGCCCCGTATCTGGACGGGTCCGGTCAGACTCGCTTCGTGGACTTCGAATGCTGGGACGATGCTCGTCTGGCCACAGTGGATGATCTGCTCGATCGTGCTCTGTCGGTATAGCTCGCTGCCAGAATCAACACATGGCTGAAGTCACAGTCGACGTAGCCGGTGACGAGCTGATCGTCACGCATCCCGAGAAGGTGATGTTCCCTCAGCAAGGTTGGACCAAGCTCGACCTCGTCGAGCATTACCTCACCTGCGTCGACGGCGCCCTCGCCGGCGTGTTTGGGCGACCGACGATGCTGAAGTGCTTCCCCGGCGGCGTCGGCCAAAAACCCTATTACCGCAAGCGCGCCCCCAAGTCGGCCGGCGAGAGGTATTTCGTCCAGTTTCCGTCCGGCCGTACAGCCGGTTACTTCGTGCCACGGACCCCCTACGACATCATCTGGATGGCTCAACTCAATTGTGTAGACCTCAACCCGTGGCCGAGCCGTGTCGAGCACGTCGAGCACGCCGACGAGCTTCGGATTGATTTAGACCCGACGCCGGAAGCTACGTGGTCTGATGTGCAGGCGGTCGCTCTCACCGTGCGGGAAACTCTCGCCGACTTTGGTCTCGTTGGGTTTCCCAAGACATCGGGATCGAAGGGCATGCACATCTATGTGCGCATCGAGCCCGCATACTCATTTCTCGAAACACGCAAAGCGGCGCTGGCCTTCGGCAGGGAGGTAGAACGGCGTCGTCCCGAAATCGTCACCACGCAGTGGTGGAAGGAAGACAGACACGGTGTCTTCATCGACTACAACCAGAACAGCCGGGACCGCACCATCGCAAGCGCGTATTCGGTGCGACCAACGGGCTGGGTTTCCGCCCCGCTCACCTGGGACGAGGTGCCGGTCGCCGAGCTGGCCGACTTCCCGATGGATGCGTTTGCCGCCCGCTACGAACAGCTCGGGGATGTCATGGCCGCTATCGATACCGTGTCCTATTCACTCGAGGACCTGCTGGAGCACGCCGCTCGCGACGAAGCCGGCGCCTTGGCGGGCGAGCCTTGGCCAGACAACTTCGGCAAGCCACGCGGACGGCGCAGCTGGTGGCCGTTGCCGGATGACGGTCGGTGACCGAGTCGGCACGGGACCGGCCCAGCATGCGATAGCCATGTAGATTCAGCGCATGAAGGTCCTGGTCACGGGCGCCACCGGCTACATCGGTGGTCGACTTGTTCCCCGACTCCTCGAACGGGGACACAACGTCCGCTGCATGGTGCGAGATTGGGAAAGCCTGACCCTGGATCCCTGGCGCGACCGGGTCGAGGTTGCGACCGCCGATGCGCGCGACCCCGACAGCCTCGACGCTGCCCTCGACGGCTGCGACGCTGCTTACTTCTTGATTCACTCGATGAAGGGCTCGGGCAGACGTTTCGCTGAAGAGGGCCGACGCACGGCCGAGAACTTCCGTGACGCTGCCCACCGGGCTGGTGTCGGCAGGATCGTCTACTTGGGCGGTCTCGGCTCCGAGGAGGACGACTTGTCCGAGCACCTGTCAAGTCGCCAAGAGGTGGGACAGGTGCTTGCGGCCGGCAGCACGCCGGTCACCGAGTTGAGGGCGGCGGTGATCATCGGATCCGGCTCGTTGTCGTTCGAGATGGTCCGCCACCTCACCGAGGTCCTCCCGGTTGTGATGACACCTCGCTGGGTCGAGACTCGATGTCAGCCGATCGCCATCCGCGATGTCCTCGAGATCCTCGTTTCGGTCCTTGATGATCCCGAACCCGTGAACCGGCTCTACGAGATCGGCGGCCCGGACTGCCTCACCTACCAGGACATGATGGAGATCTATGCCGAGGTCGCGGGCCTGCGCAAGCGCCTGGTCATACCGCTGCCCGTATTCAGCGCCCGGCTATCGGCGCCGCTGGTCGGACTGGTCACCCCCCTCCCGGTGGACGTCGCACGCCCTCTGATCGAGAGCCTGCAGAACGACGTCGTCGTTGGCGGGGACTCGCCGCCCGGATTCGAGCCTTCGGGCCTGATCTCGTATCGCGAGGCGCTAGAGCGGGCGCTGTACTCGGTATCGCACTCCGAGGTGGAAACAAGATGGTCTGACGCGCTGACGGCTCCAGGAGCGCCCCTTCCGGGAGATCCTGCATGGGCCGGGGCTCATATGCTGACAGATCGGCGGGTCGCCAACTCGAGGGCTCGCTCTGAAGATGTGTTCTGGGCTGTAACTCGCATCGGCGGCGATGTCGGTTACTACGCCATGAACTGGGCTTGGACGATACGGGGCTGGATCGATCAGCTCTTTGGCGGCGTGGGTCTGCGGAGGGGTAGGCGCCACCCCGAGGAGCTTCGCCCAGGAGAATCGCTGGATTTCTTCCGGGTTGCCGAGATAGAGCCGCACCGCGGCCGCTTGCTGCTGCAGGCCGAGATGAAGGTACCCGGTACTGCATGGTTGGAGTGGTGGGCAGAGCCGGTCGACGGCGGCTCTCGCCTCACCCAGACCGCCTGGTTCGTCCCACGAGGGCTCCTCGGCCGGATCTACTGGTGGGGACTGCTCCCGTTCCATGCGCCGATCTGGCGGTTGATGGTGAGACGGATGGTCGGTGCGGCCGAGCGACGAACGGCAATCGAGGATCGATAGACACCCCGGTTTCGCAACGAGAACCTGCGGTGATTGCCGTCGGCGGCGCTAGCGTCAGATCCATGATCGACGGACTTGCCGGTGTGCTCGTCTTCACAAGCAAGGATCGCTTCCCGGAGATGAGGGACTTCTATGTCGATGTGCTGGGCTTGACGCCGCGTTCGGATCGGTTCGGATTCGTGAACTTCGAATTCGGCACGCAGCGGCTGACCGTCGCCGTCCATTCAGAGCTCGCCGAAGCCAACCGCGACCCGTTGCACATAATGATCAACCTCCGGTGTAACGATGTGGAGTCTGCGTATGCGGCTGCCATGGAACGCGGTGCCGCGGCCCTGCGACCTCCCCAGTCCGAGAAATGGGGCGGAAAGATTGCCACGCTGCAGGACCCTGACGGCAACATCGTGCAACTGATGCAACTGCCCTAGGCGCTCATCGCATAAAGTTGGGAAGCGGACCTCGACCAAGGATCAGACGTTGGCATCACGCGCGAATTGGCGGCTCGCCGTGCTGGTGATTGTGCTGTTGAGCGCCGGATGCTCCGATAGCGGCAGCGAACCAAGCACGACGACGGAAACCCAATCGGACCTGGAGACCGGCATGCAGCTCACATCCACCGCATTCAGCAACGAAGAAGCAATTCCGGAGCGCTACACCTGTGACGGAGCCGACATCTCCCCTCCCCTGCGCATCACCGGTATACCCGCAGCTACCGAGGCCATGGTTCTCCTGATGGATGACCCTGATGCCCCGGTCGGCGTATGGGATCACTGGGTCGCCTATGACATCGAGCCTCGCGAGGAGATCCCGGAGGACGTACCGTCGCTGGGCACCGCGGGTGTCAACTCATGGGAGCGTCCCGGGTACGGCGGACCATGTCCTCCCGGGGGGACTCATCGCTACTTCTTCAACGTGTTTGCCCTCGATAGCCAACTCGGCCTGGCAGCGGGTGCGACCAAGGCTGACGTACTCACCGCGCTCGAAGGCCACGTGCTGGCGCAGGCAACCTTGATGGGGCTCTACACCCGCTGAGCGTGCAGCTTCCGGTTACGAGGTCGAAACGTCCTCACTGGCAAGCCGATAGACATCGACCGCAAACGCAATGTTCATGACGAACACCGCGGCAAACATGACCCAGTAGAGGTCCGGTTCGGAATCGCGGATGCCGAACTCGACGAAGGTGAGTGTGATTGCGCCAGCCAGCCACAGGAATGCGATGTCCCGCTTGACCCCGGCGATCAAGTAGCCGGCACCCGGAAGGAAGAAGTTTGCCAACGCGGCCCACCTTGCCCTGTTCATCGCTACCTCCAAGTTTCTATTGCTTGTGCCCTGACGGCAACCTAGTCTGTACCTAGAGACGATGACATACCTAATCGTCCACAATTTCTATTGAATCGTCTGCAGCAGATATGGCTGACGCGCTAACCGATATCCTCAAGTCCATTCGCATGGAGGGTTCCGTGTTCTCCAGAGCGGCGCTTACCGCGCCTTGGGGAGTCGAATCCGGCAAGACGTCATCCGGTATGTTCCACGCGGTGGTCAACGGCAGCGCCTGGGTGACCTTGGTCGATGACCGCAGCCCGATCCGGTTGGAGCGCGGCGATGTCGTCATGATGCCGTTCGGCGACAATCACCTGATGACCAGCGAGCCCGGAAGCGAGACTCTGCCGATCGCTGAACTCAACACGGTCGACCAGTTCGGCCGCGGACGGCTGATCGTCGATGGCGGCGGCGCGCCTACCTCGCTCATCTGTGGAACCGTGAGCTTTGACAACGGGTCTGCCCATCCTGTGCTCTCGATGCTCCCCCGCTTGATCCACATACGCGAACACGGGGGCCGAATGGCGAGCGCGGTGGAGACCATGATCGGGTTGATCGCCGACGAGATGGATCACCCGGGAGCCGGAACCGAGACAGTGGTCGCCCGCCTCACCGACGCTCTTGTCGTCTTTGTCCTACGCCACTACGTCGAGACTCTTTCCGATAGCGAGAGCAGTTGGCTGGCGGCGCTGCGAGACCCCCCGATCCGGGAAGCGCTCGGTCTCATCCATCGCAGCCCCGAACGCGCCTGGACAGCGGCTGCGCTGAGTGCCCTCGTCGGCATGTCCCGCTCCGCGTTCTTCCAGCGCTTTCGCCAAACCGTCGGCGAGACTCCCGCCCAGTACCTGACACGGTGGCGAATCCACCTCGCCACCCGGCTATTGAGGGAGGGTGAGATCTTGGTTGCGGGTGTTGCACACCAAGTTGGCTACACGACCGAAGCAGCTTTCAGCAACGCCTTCAAGCGTGTGATGGGTATTCGTCCCGGGGCCTATCGCCGGGCTGCCTGAGGCCACCCGTCAGTGTGGGTCCTGGTCTGCCCCGAGACCTTCGAGCCTGCTCCACCCTTGCGAGTGCAATTGATGCTTGGGTGCGTCGAAGTCGGTCCGCCGCAGCAGTTCATCGAGGTCGTCGATGTCTAGAAACATCCCGTAGTTGCGGAACTCCGTACCGACCGGAACGGTAAGGCTGCCGTCGGGAAAGACCATGACATAGAGCTTGTCCAGGGTCTCGTGAGTGAGCCAATTGATCCGGAAACCGTGTGGACTGGCCTCGACTTGATTTCGCATCGCCGCATAATCGGCGTCGGAAACGACCATGGCCGTCCAGTCGACATCCGGGTCCATCGACCTCGGAAAGGCTTGAAATACGTTGTAGAAGAGACGACCCGGCAGGCGCTCCGCCCGGTCATCGAGGAGTCGAGCGATGTTGGGGACGTCGTCGACGTTGTGCTTCGTGACGGGAGTGGCCACCTTGACATCGACGTCGGGATGCTCCGCCAGCAGGTCGAGTGCAGTCATGACCGCAGCGAAGTGACCCTCTGTCTTGGTGCGGCTCGAGACTGCTTCGCTGGCACCATCTAGCGGGAGCGAGACCAGATCGATGAACCCCCCGAATTCATCGAGGAACTCAGCGGTCAGCTTGTCCCCCGTCGTGGAGACGGCCACCTCGAGCCCAAGAGTCGCCGCGTGCCGAATCAGTTCACCTATGTCCGCCCGCTGCAACGGGTCTCCGCCGGTGAAGACAACCCGGCGCGATCCATGCGAAGCAATCTTGGTGACGATCTCCAACGCTGTGGCCGTGTCGACCTCGGGGATCCCTTGCGGACCCCAGCAGTAGGCGCACTCCTGGCTGCATTCCGAAGTCACATGGAAATCGAACGTTGCGACTGAAGGCATACGAGATCCTTGGCGGTATGTATCGACGCTATCACGCCGTCGTCCTGACAGGTCGCTCAGGATCCCGGCGCGAACAAGCCATCTGAGCGGGCGCCGACAACGTAGAGTCGGGGCAATGGCGGAGATCAGCCGGCGACTACGCAGGTAGGGCGAGATGGAGGAGTGGAACCTCCGGCTAAACCACGATCCGATTGCTGCCCTGTTGACGGGCGAGGATCCGGCAATCGCATACTTCGTCAGAAGAGATCTGCTCGACCAATCCGTACCCGAGATCGCCTCGGTATGGGAGATGCCGGCATCGCAACGCATCCTGCGGCGGCAGCGTTCAAACGGGTCGTGGGCGGGCCCGAAGCGGAAGAAGGCAACCTATCCCGAGAACCACACCGACCTGCTCGAAACCTTCAAACAGGTCAGGCTGCTCGTCGAGCGATATGAGTTCTCATCGAAGTCGGAAGCCCTGGCCCAAGCCGCTGAGTATCTCTACTCGTTTCAGAGCCACGAGGGAGACCTGAGAGGATTCATCGCCAACCAGTACGCCACGTATTACACCGGCTACGTCTTGGGGCTGTTGATCCGCGCCGGATACGAAAGCGACCCTCGGACACTCGCCGGCCTGGAATGGTTGCTGACAATGCGCCAGGACGATGGCGGTTGGACGATACCGATCCTCACACACCGCCTCGACCGAGACACCGGCTACCGATTGACCTCATCGTTTCAGGAGCCGGTGCAGCCGGACCGAACACAGCCGTTCTCGCACAACTGGACCGACATGGTGCTGCGGGCCTTCGCCGCTCACCCGCAGTATCGCCGCCACGAGAATGTGCTGACCGCAGCTCGACTACTCAAGTCGAGCTTCTTCCAGCCAGACGCCTACACGTCGTACCAGTCACCGCGCTATTGGACGCGGTTCGCATTCTGGTGGCCCAATCTGCTGACAGCGATGGAGTCGCTCGTGTTGCTTGGTTTCAGCGCTCAGGATCTCGACATGGCGGGAGGTATCGAGTGGTTCGTCGAGAACCAGGCCGGGGATGGTCTGTGGCGCATATCAAATGACGGAACGACGGATCGGCCAACCCCGGTGAATGAGAGCCGACGCGCCTGGTTTTCGCTGCGGATTTGCCGCCTGCTGCGCCAGCTCGCTGGCGGCGCCAGCGACCCCTGAACCGGAGCTGTCAGCAGTGCTGGGTCTCGTCGGTCCAAAAATCGTCGACCAACGCCTGGTCGGTGTGCAGCAGCCATATCTCCTGCACCACACCTCGTGACAACGACACAACGTGAACGGCCTCTGCATCGAGCCTCTTGGCGCGACGGTGGCCTCTGATCCGGCTCAGCAGGACACGACTTTCGGTCTCGTTGCTCACCACGCGCGACGGGATGAATTCGAGCGTGTCCCTGGTCAATCCGCTCAGACGCTCCAGGATGCCGACTACTGCGGCGTGGCCTTGGTAGTGACCGGCGAAACCCGAGCGGCCGGGGAAGTAGAACATCGAGGAACCATTCAAGACCTCGCCTCCCTCGAAGAGCTCAGATCCAATCAATTGGTGCAGCAAGACGTCGGCAGCACTACTCCCGTTTGGTGCCATTGCACTTCCGTTTCGTGGGCGATCTGATCGTTGCTCTCCCCGCTCAACATCCTGTCGCAAAGCGCTCAATCGCTCCCGTTAGTAATCTCCTTCACAGATGGCGCTGGACTTCAGAATCCTTGGGGAACTCGAGGTCCTTCAGGATGGGGACCCGCTCGAACTTGGATCGCCACGCCAAAAGGCTCTGCTGACTCGCCTCTTGCTCAGCCGATCGGAGGTTGTTTCCACGGATCGCTTGATCGATGATCTTTGGGCCGAGACACCACCCGAGGCGGCACGACACTCTCTCCATGTCTACGTGTCACGGATCCGCAAAGCGCTCGGGGCGGACGGAACCAGGCTGGAACGGGTGGGAGCTGGTTACCGGCTGGTGGTAGAAACAGAGGAGCTCGATGCTGCTGTCTTCGAGAAGCGGGTTGCTGATGCACGGCGGGCGCTTGCTCGCCATGATGCGGAGCAGGCACACGGAATGCTGCAGACGGCTCTGGGGCTGTGGCGAGGACCGATGTTGGTCGAGTTCGCAGATGAAGAGTTTGTCCGAGACGAGGTAATCCGACTCAGCGAGCTGCGCGCTGGTGCAATCGAACAGCGGATTTGGGCCGAGCTCGAACTCGGGCATCACGACAGCGTCGTTGAAGAACTGCAGGACCTTGTGTCAAGACACCCATATCGGGAGGGACACTGGGAGCAGCTCATGCTGGCGTTATACCGTTCGGCAAGGCAGAGTGAGGCACTCCGCGCCTACCAGACCGCACGGACAGTGCTCGCCAATGAGTTGGGCATCGAACCGGGCCCTGCATTGCGCGACCTCGAGGCGCGCATCCTTGCCCAAGACCCCGCCCTCCACACTGTTGGAGCCTCCACCGCAGGTTCGACCGACGCGAAACTGCCATTGCAGAGGACTAGCTTTGTCGGACGCAAGACCGAGTTGGCGAGCGCCGCCGGGCTGTTGAGCCACGTCCGGCTGCTCACCTTCACGGGCGCTCCCGGGTCGGGGAAGACTCGGCTTGCTCTCCAGCTTGCGGCCGAATGCAAGGAGAGCTTCCCCCATGGCGTGTGCTACGTCCCGCTGGCATCTATCGCCAACGCAAGGCTCTTCGATGACACAGTGGCAGACGCTCTCGGGGTGAGGGAGGTGGCCGGAGAGTCTTCGTTGGATGGACTCAAGGCGTTCCTTGCCGATCGCAACCTCTTGTTGGTCCTCGACAACTTCGAGCATCTCTTGGCAGGCGCATCTCGTGTGGGAGAGCTTCTCGACGCCGCCCCATTGCTCACAATCCTGGTCACCAGTCGCACGCCCCTCTCCATCGGCGGCGAGCAAGAGTTCCCCGTTCCACCGATGAACGTACCGCGCGCTGACGATTTTGCTGATCTCGAGAGACTCGGCCGCTACGACGCAATTGAGCTCTTCATCACCCGGGCACGAGCCGTCGATCCAGCGTTCGAGCTGACCCCTGACAATGTGGAGGCAGTAGTCGACATCGCGGCCAAGGTCGACGGGCTACCGCTCGCTATCGAGCTCGCCGCAGCCAGGATCAAACTCCTTGATCCGGGTGAGCTGCTGAGGCGACTCGAGGAACGGCTGACTCTCCTGACCGATGGACCGACCGACGCACTCGACCGACACCGCACCATGCGCGACGCGGTGGCGTGGAGCTACGACCTTCTCGAGTTCGAGGAGCAATCAGTATTTCGGAGTCTTGGTGTTTTCCACGGCGGCTTCACGCTCGAGGCCGCAGCGGCTGTCGCCGGTGCCGATGAGACCGATGCGTTGAACGCTATTGACTCGCTTCTGGGACAGAGCCTGCTCTACAGACCGGTCGGGATTGGCCCGGCCAGATTCGCAATGCTCGAGATCGTGCGTGCGTACGCGCTCGAGTTGCTTTCCCGTTCTGGTGAGCAGCCCGACGCACTCAGTCGTCATGCGACCTACTACCAGCGATACGCCCTCAGCATCGCTCCGCAGTTGACCGAGCACCCGGGTAGCGCCTTGCGAAATCGGCTCACCGCGGATCTGGACAATCTTCGCGCCGCGATGGAACACTCACTCCAAGCCGGCAAGCCGGACATCGGCATCGCCATCGCCGGCAGCATCTGGCGTTTCTGGGAAAGCACCGACCAGCTCAACGAGGGCAGGGAATGGCTCGAAGCACTGCTCGCTCACCCGAACACCTCTTCCGATGATCGTATCGCCGGCCTGGAGGGCCTCGCCGGCTTGGCCTACTGGCAAGCCGACTACGACGAGGCCCTGGCAATCTACTCGGAGCTTCTGGATGGTTACCGATCGCTCGGCGATCAGGCCCAAGAGGCAGAGACCCTCTACAGCATGAGCCTTTCCGCATCTTGGAAGAAGGACCTGGACACGGGCAAGACGCTGGCTGAGCAGGCCCAACGGGTCTTTGATGAGCTCGGATCGCGACAGGGCGTAGCAAAGGCGCTGATCGCGGAAGCCACTCCAATCTGGTGGAGTGGCGACTATGCAACTGCCTACGACATGTGGCGCGAGGCTCTCGAGATCGCAGATGAGGTCGGTGATCGCGTGTTGGCACTCACGGGCCTAGCCGGGCTGGCCGGCATAACGTCCCACCTCGGTCGCAACATTGAGGCATTGGAGATAGCGCTGGATGGGGTCGCCAAAGCGGTCGATGCCGGCAACACTCACGTGACCGTCTGGATGTTGGACCTCGTCGCGGCTTTCGCCGCACCACACCACCCCGAGCAAGCAGTTCGACTGTCCGGTGCAGCAGATCGACTGCGCACCGAGGCAGGCGGCGGTATGACCCCGGAAGCGATCCAGGTCGACGGCGCCCGCAAGGTTGCGGAACCGTTGCTCACCGCGGCAGAGGTCCGGCAGGAATGGCGTTTGGGGCAGACGCTCGAGCTCGAGGAAGCAATCGATCTTGCAGACCGGTTGGGACGCGTGATCGCCAAGTCGTCATCGGCTCATTGAGCGGCCATTAAGTCGGTGTATACACCCAGCGGGGAATCTGGTTCATGTCAATCCGGATACGAGGAGGATGGCATGAACGTATCAGCTGTGCGGTGGTCGATGTTGGCGATGGCACTGTTGCTCATGGGTGCTGCCACGGCTTGTGGCGGCTCGTCGCAGTCTGAGTCCGAGGTGTTGGAGGAATTGGTTGCCGGGGAGAAGGCCGCTCTGGATCCGTACTTTGGCGAGAGTGATCCCACTGCCTATGTCGCTAGGTACGCAGAGGAGATGAGCTACTTCGACTCCTGGTCGGACGGCAAGCTCGAGAATCAGGCCGCCAAGGACTATCTGATGGGATTCGCCGGCACGATTCCGCCGTTTGGCTACGAGATCAAGAACCCGTCCGTCGACCTGTTCGATGATACGGCGGTCTTCGCGTTCAACGTCGACGTGATCGACCCCGCAAGCAACGCGGTTGTGCTCAGCTGGAACACGACAGAAATCCACCACCGCACGGGCGATGGTTGGGAGTTGGTCCACGCTCACTGGTCGCAACCCGTGGTCGAAGGAGGCTGAGAAAGCTGA
>JASJAS010000041.1 GCA_030066875.1 Acidimicrobiia bacterium
GAGGTATTACCTCAACGGTTTTCAAGACCGTCGCCTTCGTCCGCTCGGCCATCCCTCCAGATCAACACTCCCTCTCCCGGCAGAGGGAAGTGCTCACGAATCGGAGCAAGAGAGCCCAGCGAACAGCTGGGCCTCTCGCCGCGGAGAGAGTGGGATTCGAACCTTCTCCGCGATCTCACGACCACAACAAAGGGCCAAACCGTCACCTCTCACCCGAGCCCATGGGCAGAGGGAACTGCCCACGAATCGGAGCAAGAGAGCCCAGCGAACAGCTGGGCCTCTCGCCGCGGAGAGAGTGGGATTCGAACCCACGGAACCCCATAAGAGATTCAACGGTTTTCGAGACCGTCGCCTTCGTCCGCTCGGCCATCTCTCCATTGCTGCCGACGGGACCGCCGACCGGCGGATTGTAACCAGTCCCGCGATTGACTCATCGGCGGGCGGAGAAGAACTCTTCAAGCAGTTTCTGCGCTTCTTCTTCTCGCACCCCTGCGACCAGATCACACCTGTGGTTGAGGCGTTCGTCCTGTGGGATGTTAAAAAGACTCCACGCGGCGCCGGCCTTCGGGTCGGGAGCGGCATAGACGATACGGTCTATACGGGCCCAAACAGCCGCCATCGCACACATCGCACACGGCTCCAGGGTTACGACGAGGGTGTGGCCGTCAAGACGCCAATCTCCCCGCGCCTGGGACGCAGCGGAAAGCACCAGCATCTCGGCGTGTGCGGTGGCATCCCCCAATTCCTCGCGCCGGTTGTGATTTGCGGCAACCAGCGTGCCGGCGGAATCAAGCAACACTGCCCCGATGGGGACATCGCCGTGGTCCAAGGCCAAGCGAGCCTCGGCCAAGGCGTGGTCCATTGCGACGGTGAAGTCGGTCATACAAGGAGCGTAACCAGGTGGAATACCTGATCCAATGGAGGGTCTGGTGGGGTTGCGGGATCGGGCGCAACTCTTAGGGTGAAGTCATGGCACAGGGGACCAGCACAATCGGGGGTCACCGAGCCAGACGGGTCGCGAACTGGCACCTGCTCAGCGCACTCCTGGCGTTGATTCTCGCTCCGCTGGGCGCGGTTCACTTCAGCCTGGCAGCAGTGGCCGCGGCTCTCTCCCTGGCTGTTGCCGCTCTCGCAGCCCGCACCCGCTCCTGGCCCACTCTCCGCCTTGCTGCCTTTGCTGCGATCCTGGCGTTGGGGACTCTGGCCAAGGCTCCCTTGACGATTTGGATCGGCGTCGCCCTGTTGGCGGTCGCAGGTGTGCGGTGGCGCGGCCTAATCCCGGAGACCGGTTGGTTGCCACCGGGAAGAGTGACCCGAGCCGCCTGGTGGCTCAGTGCCGCCACGGTGGTGGTCGCAGCTGTGGCCCTTACCGTGTGGGCTCATTCGACCAATAGCTTCGGGGGATCGACAGATGAGTTGGCCGAGACGCTGCGCGACTCTCCGCGTACTTTGCTCTGGGTTGGTGGGGCCGGTTTCGTCTTGATCAACGCGGTCGCCGAGGAGATTGCCTACCGACGCATCGCCTATGAAGCCGCCTTCTCGATACTTCCGCCGAGCGCAGCAATCCTGCTGCAGGGAATCGCTTTCGGTGCAGCGCATGTCGCCGGCTTCCCCGCTGGATTGCTTGGTGTTGGTCTTGCCACCGTGTACGGAGTCACACTCGGAGCGCTGCGGTTCATGACCGGTGGGATGCGCCTGCCGATCCTGGTGCATATCGCGGCGGATGCGACCATTGTCACGCTCTTTATCACGGTCCTGCTCTAGCCAAGTCCGACAGGCAGGAACCTGCCCGATTCCGCTACGCAGAGTTCGGCTACCGACAGCTCGGGCCTCTGGCCCGAGCAGCCGCCTTGCAGGCGGCCGTGCACCCGCCGTCGGATGGAATGCATCCGGCGCAATCCGGGTGGTTGACTCCAGCCAGGCTGTCCTACGGCACCCGGGTGCTAACCGCTTAGGGCTGCTTCCTTCCGGACCTGACCCGGTTCACGGCGCCCCGCCGCGCAGGACCCGGCCTTCATCATCAACACATCCCGGTGCTAGACCCGGAAACACGTCACCCTCGGGCGGGGATTCGGTCCCGCATGAGAGGGTTTCGGGTTCAGGGCACCCCTAGTACCCCACCTAGCACGGCACCGGCAATGGTAACCAGTTGCCGTGCTGCTAACTTCACGAACTCCAGGAGGGATCGCACAGTCTGGCCTAGTGCGCGCGCCTGGAAAGCGCGTAAGCGGGGTGACTCGCTTCGTGGGTTCGAATCCCACTCCCTCCGCATAACGCAAGAAGACGGACCCTGTCGGGTCCGTTTCTTGCATCAGAAACGAGGATTCGAGCAACGCCCACTGCCCACGAGCCGGCGCTTGAACTCCACTATCGGCCCACAAACGTGTGGGACCGATGGCGGAGAAGGTTCGAATCCCACTCCCTCCGCAACTCAGCACCCCAGTCCCCGTACACTTCAGCACACGCGAGGAACCGGGGTTCTCATGGCACGACGGACGCTGACACTTTGGGCGATCACACTGCTCGCGGTCGCACTGGTCGCCCCCGTCTCTGCGAGCCACAACTTCTCCGATGTTCCCGATGGACACACCTTTCACACCGACATCGCCTGGCTGGCCGACGTCGGGATCACCCTGGGCTGCAACCCACCAACCAACGACATGTACTGCCCCGGCAACAACGTCACCCGCGGCCAAATGGCCGCATTCCTGGTACGCGCCCTCGAACTCACCGACAGCGGCACGGGCAACTATTTCACCGACGACGACGGCAGCGTCTTCGAAGACGACATCGACAAGCTCTACGTCGCAGGCATAACCCAAGGCTGCAACCCACCGACCAACGACATGTACTGCCCCGGCAACAACGTCACCCGCGGCCAAATGGCCGCATTCCTGAACCGGGCTCTCAACGAGCCACCGGCAATGGTCACCGACGTCGTGGCAACGCTCAGCGGCGGCAGCGGTGAGATCGACGTGTCATGGACCGGTGCCGTCGAGCCCGACGTGGTGACCTACAACGTCTGGTACAGCTTCGAGCCCGGAGCAGCCAAGAGCCTCCTCACCGACATCTATTTTGGACCTGCGTTCAGAGCCCCCGACCGGATATACGTCACCGACTTCCCTCGATCGCTCACCAGCGGCAAAGACTGCTACCAGGTCAGCGCGGTCGACAGCGGTGGCCTCGAGGGTCCCCGTTCGGCTGAGGCGTGCTTTGACTCCACGCCCGGGCCACCCAGCCAGGTCATGAACGTCACGGTGGGTCTTGGCGGCGGCAGCGGAGAGGTCGATGTGTCGTGGGACCCGGTCCCCGAACTGGATGTTGATCACTACAACGCCTACTTCAGCGAGCAGCCGGGCGGGCCGTACGGCCTCGTTCTGGAGCCGTACTTCTTCGGGCCGGACACCAAGCCCGGCGGGCGGATCTTCTTCATCGATTGGCCCGTCGCACAAACCGATGGCGAGTCCTGCTACCTCATTTCGGCGGTGGATCTGAGCGGCAACGAGGGCCCCACGTCGGTCGAAGCCTGCTTCGACTCCGGGGGCTAGGTCTTCTCCAGGACGACCCCGTAGACAAACCCGAGCGGTCCCATGCGCCACAGCGCCACCCGCCGCAAGGGCGTCTCGGCAAACATCTCCTCCGGTGGCGGCAGTTTGTCGAGCGACTTGTGCAAATAGACGTACTCCTCGCGGGCCCGAACCGCAGCACCCACCAGCGGGAGGGTCACCGCCGACCCGGCACGATGAACTGCGGCCAGCCGTTTGTGCCTGGGCCGTCCCAACCCGACGACACCGAGCCTGCCTCCCGGACGCAGCACACGGGCGACCTCGGCGACGGTTTGCTCGACTGAATCCAGGTTCCGGAACACATACGCACTGAAGACCGCGTCGAACTGGTTTTCAGCAAAGGGGAGCCGCTCTCCGACGCCCACAAGACATCGTTCAGCGTTGTTGTGCGCCAGCATCTCCTGCGAAGGATCGAGAGCGACAACCTCGCGATCCCCAAACACAGGGTTGGCAGCTCCGGTGCCGCCGCCGAGGTCCAGTATGCGACCTCCGGGTAGCAGCTCGACCACCCGCTGCCGCCACTTCTGTTCCTGGCCAAGCGACAACAACCGGTTGACTGCGTCGTACTTGCCGGCGATGTCGGCGAACACCGACCCGTTGCTCAAGATCAGCCGATCGTCTCGAAACCGACGTAATCCCGCAACCCCTCCGGAACCACGATGGTGCCGTCGGGCTGCTGGTAGTTCTCCACAATCGCGATCAGCCAGCGCCCCATGGCGATAGCGGTCCCATTGAGGGTGTACGCCAGCCGGTTGCCGCCATCGTCCCGGAACCGGATCTTGAGCCGCCGCGACTGGTAATCCGTGGTGTTCGAAGTCGAGGTGATCTCCCGGTAGCGACCTTGCCCCGGAAACCACGCCTCGATGTCGTACTTCTTCGCCGCCGACGCACCCAAATCCCCCGCAGCAATGTTCATCACCCGGTATGGGAGCCCCAGTCCCTGCACCAACTCCTCCTCGCGGGCAAGCAGAAAGTCGTGCTCGTCTTGCGCCGCGTCCGGGTGGACGAACGAGAACATTTCCACCTTGTCGAACTGGTGGACTCTGAAGATGCCCCTGGTGTCCTTGCCGTAGGTGCCTGATTCTCTGCGGAAGCATGTCGAGAATCCGGCGTAGCGCAGCGGCAACCGCTCCTTGTCGAGGATCTCGTCGGTGTGCATCGCCGCCAGCGAGACCTCGGAGGTCCCCACCAGATAGAGATCGTCGTCGGCCAGGGCGTAGACCTGATCACGGTCTCCGGGAAAGAAGCCTGTGCCGTAGAGGGCCTGGTCGCGAACCAGTACAGGGGGCACGACCGGCGTAAAGCCGTGAGCTTCCAGTTTGTCTAGCGCATAGTTGACCAGGCCGAATTCGAGCCGGACCAGTGGTCCGAGAATGTAGCCAAACCGGCTTCCCGATACCTTGGCAGCACGCTCTACGTCGAGGAAGCCATGTCGTTCTCCCAGTTCGACATGATCGAGGAATTCCCCGGTCTTAGGCTCACCCCACCTGCTCAGCTCTTCGGCGTCTTCTTCCTCGGTGCCTTCGGCCGCGGTTGGATCGACCAGGTTCGGCAACGAAACCCAGATGTCGTTGAACTCCTCGTCGGATGCATCGGCCTTCGCCAACGCCGTCTTGTATGCGTCGGAAAGCTCCCCGGCGCGGGCAATGGCGGCTTCCCGCTCATCCCCTTGCGCCTGCGAAATAGCCTTGCCGGCATTCTTCTGTTCCGCCCGAATCTCTTCTGCGGCAGTTCGCTCGGAGCGGCGACGCTCGTCGAGAGCCACCAGAAAATCGAGGTCCAGGTCGATGCCGCGCCGCTGTAGTGATGCAGCCACCGTGTCGGGATCGGACCGAAGGATGCGTGGATCAATCATGATCGCGGCAGGTTACCGCTGCTCGCCCTGGTGACCGCGGCCTTCTCTTCCGGGGAGAGTTCCTCGACCCCAATGAAGTCACGCACTTCCTTGGTGAATACCCGCACGTCGAGCCGGCCCACCAGGATCGAGATGACGATCCCATCCCCCTCGGAGCTGAGCAGAGCGATTGAACGTGACATGTTGCCGGCGATGTCACCGAACGCGTCGTAGTTGACAACCCCCGTGTGGACGATGGCATGAGGTATCAAGTGCTCGACCGCCGCCAGCCGCGGCTCGAAGGCGTTGGCTACTGCGTCGAGCCGACCGAGTTCGTTGTCCACTCCGCGGAGGATGTTGAACACGTTCTCGTCAGCCGGAACCGAGTTGAGTCTTCTGCGGAGGCTATAGAGCTGGATCGCAAGCACCAGTGCGATCAGCAATGCCACGATTGCCACAATCAGAGCGACTTCGATCATTCCGCGTTCCTCTTGAAGACCAGGGACCAGGTGTTGTCATCGGTCACGTCGTCCACGCCTTCTTCCAGCGACGCTACCGCGGTAATGGTGTACACCGCACCAGGCTCGGGATCCAAATCCTCGAACGTCAGAGTTTCCGATGCGCCCGGTTCGATAGACGGAATCACCTTGCCTAGTGGAGCAATCTGCTCGGCTGACGCGGTCCGGCGCATGGTGATGACGAGGCTCACTCGCTCCACCACCACGTTGCCGGTGTTGCTCACAGTCACTTCCAAGGCGAAGTCTTCCGAGGCCGGTATGGCATACACACCAGCGGCCCCTTCGCTGACGGGCTCGGGGATTGTTGTCGCGATGACGGCGACGTCGCTCAACTCCGAAAGGGTGCCAAGGCGACGGAGCCGTTCGGCGATCACCGTAGCGTTGTAGAGCGCGGCGAACTCGTCCTGCGTATACGTGAAGACAGGGAACTCCATGGGCACGAGTTCCTGGTCGAGCCGGGCGACGCTGTCGAGCACGCTGATGTACGCCCTGTCACCAAGCTGGAGCAACTCGAAGGCAGCACCTAGCTCATCGTCTCCGGACAGGTCACCCTCTTCCGCATCGAGCACCGCGGTGATGGCATCATCCAGTGAGTCGATGGCGTCGTCCCAAGCCTCGACGGCGACGGTCATTCGCCCGGCAACCTCGGCGATCGATCGGGTCACGACCGCTTCCCCGAGAGTTCGGCGCGCGTCGTTGGCCTCAGCAGCAAGCGTCTCCAATCGCTGAATCACCTCGGGGCGCTCCTCTTGGCCGAGCCCCTGGAGGAGAGTGCCCAGTCGCTCCGCCATCTCCGAGTGCCGGGCGGCCACCGATTCTGCCGTGGACAGATAGTCGATGCTTTCCCGTCGTTCCGTGCGGTAACGGACCGCGAGCGCGACGACACCGACGATTAGCAGGATGAGGACGAGCACGGCCAAGGTGCGTCGCCGTCGCGACCGTCGAGGCGGCCGATAGTCGGAATATGCCATGTGCTGCGGGCCTAGCTGGGTGCAGTGTGGTCAATCCACCGGTGGTGGCGCGGTTCGCTGCTGCCGTCTCCAGCGCGTGTGAACCGCGAAGTCGGAGTATGGCATTTGGTGGCTGCAAGCGGCGAAAACCTGGCCAGCTCCTGGCTGGCTCCAGGCCGGAACCACTCCCGGCCGACGTGGTCTCGGCGGAAATGGCTGCGGCAGACCCGGTTCTGGCGGACATAGTCGCGGTATATCGAAGGTATGTCCGCAAGAAGCGCTCGCCAGCTGAGTGGGCGAGGAGGGACTTGAACCCTCACGAGTGTTACCTCACAGGAACCTGAATCCTGCGCGTCTGCCAATTCCGCCACTCGCCCGCGGGGGCCAGGATGGTATCACCTCCGCAGCCCAAGCGAGCTAGCCATGCACGCCGCCTGATCCGGTTCTGAGCCCGGGTGTGCTTCGTAGACTGCGCCGATGGCCACAACAGTTGCACCGCTGCGCATCCGCCGTTTTCGCACCCTCTGGGTGGCATCGATCTTCTCGAACGTCGGCTCGTTTCTGCAAGCGGTCGCGGCTTCGTGGCTGATGCTCGAACTGACCGGGTCGGCCACGTGGGTCGGGTTGATGGCCGCCTCGGCGACACTGCCGTTACTCTTCCTCGCCCTGGCGGCAGGAGCAGTCGCCGACATGTTCGATCGCCGGTGGGTGTTGGTTGCAGCCCAACTGCTGATGGGCGCTTCCGCAGCCGCCATGGCGGTGCTCACCGCGCTGGATCGAATCACCCCCGGTGTTCTGCTCACCCTGGGGTTGCTACTCGGAGTGGGTCTTGCCTTCAACTTGCCCGCCTGGCAGGCAACGGTGCCCGACCTGGTACCGCGTGGAATGGTGGCAAGCGCGGTTGCGCTCAACTCCGTCGCGTTCAACGTCGCGCGAGCCGTTGGGCCTGCGCTGGGCGGCTTGATCATCGTGGTATCGGGACCAGAGCTGGCCTTTGCGCTCAACGCTTTCTCCTACCTCGGGGTGATCACGGTTCTGATTGCTTTGGCCAGAGTGATGCCGACACCGGACCGGGAAGAGACCTCAATGGTCAATGCCATCGCACTGGGGATCCGCTTTGCCCGATTCACACCCCAGTTCCGGCGAGTGCTCAACCTCGCCGCCATGTTTGCGCTGACCTCGGCCGTCGTTCAGGCGATTCTCCCCAACCGAACCGAGGAGCTCGGTGGAGACGCCGGCGCGTACGGTCTCTTGCTGGGAGCCATGGGTCTTGGCGCCCTGTTCGGGGGCTTCAGCAGACAATTTGTTACCGAGCGATTGGGCGGAGCGACGCTGCCAATCGCAATTGGTGTCTTCGGCCTTGCCGGGACCGCATTGGGGATCGTCGGATCCGTCGCCATGGCGATTCTCACCCTCTTGATCGCCGGCGCCGCTTGGGTGTGGACCCTGGCCACGATGAACGCAACCGCCCAGCTGCTTTCGCCAGAATGGGTGCGGGGTCGGGCGATGAGCCTCTACACATTGTCGTTTGTTGGGCTGCTACCCCTTGGCTCGATCCTCGCCGGGTGGATCGCCGACCGCATCGGCGCCGACGGCGCCAACATCGTTTTGGGTCTGGGCGCAGCCGTGGTCGGCCTTGTGATTGCCCCAATGCTTCGCATCCCGGCTCTCGACGAAGTCGAAGCACCCGAATTCGATGAAGATCGCGATCACCCAGAGCACGTTGACACCGTGGGAGGCCCGGTGCTGATCACGACCGACTGGGAGATCGATCACGAGCATATGGACGAGTTTCTCCAGGTGATGCAGGAGGTGCGTCTCGTCAGGCTGCGCACGGGTGCATATCGTTGGCGGCTCTACAGGGATGCTTCTGAACCGCACCGTCTCTCCGAGTTGTTCCTGACGGTGTCGTGGGCCGAGCATATGGCCCAGCACCGGCGCATTGACGACGCCGGCGCGGCAATCCTGCTGAAGGCGCGGAGCCTCGATGCCAACGGACGGCCGACCACCACGCACCGGGTCGCGGTGGATGTCGAACACTCGGAGAACTGGGAGGAGCTCCACGCCGCCCACGAGGAGTACCACCGCTCCGACGGATCGATTCCCCTTCGGTGAACGCTCCTCCTCCTGAGGGGAAGTAAACCTGGGCGGACGTACAATCCACCCATGGGTCTGGCACGTAGTCTGGAGCGTCGCCTGGAGCGGTTGGCCGATGGCATCTCGGCGGCCGTGTTTCGAGGCAAGATGCACCCCGTTGACCTCGCCAACCGGCTGATCCGTCAAGCTGACCTCCTCGAGACAGATGAAGTCGCCGGGCCAACCATCCCCAATCGATTCGTGGTGGCCGTCAACGAAGCCGACCTCACCCCCGGCATCGACCGTGAGCAACTGGCCATCGAACTCAGCAGTGTTCTCAGCGAGACCGCCGCCGGTCGCGGCTGGAAGATCGGTGGGCCGATTGCGGTCGAGCTGACGATCGACCCGTCCATCGGGCGCGGGTCCATCAAGTGCGCAGCAACCCAGGCACCGGCTTCGCTGCCCGCCTGGGCCGAACTGGCTGAGCATCGCGGGGACCGGAGCTTTGGCGTCGGCGACAATCGCACCTTGATCGGCCGTTCCGATCAGGCCGACGTACAGCTCAGCGAAGCGGAGGTATCTCGCCATCATGCGATCCTGTTTCGGGAGGGAGGCTCGGTGTGGATAGCCGACCTGGACTCCGCCAACGGGACCACAATCAACGGTCGATCGGTCGCCAGCGAACCCGTAGAGATCGGGACAGGCGATATGCTGGCGTTCGGCCCAGTCACATTTGCCGTCAGAGTCCTCTAGGAGCACCGTGCCTGCCCTGTTCCTCAACCTGCTGAAACTGATCTTCATCGCGCTGATCTACCTCTTCCTGTGGCAGATCGGTCGGTCGATCGGTGCACACATCGGTCCGTCACAGTCCGTGCGACGCTCCAAGAAGGGAGGCGAGATGGTGGTCGTCCGGTCGGACACGATCGCAGGACAACGCTTCCCCATTGGTGCTCCTGCCGTCCTAGGTCGCGCTGAGGACGCCGATATCTACATCGACGACGCCTACGCCTCGGAGTATCACGTCCGTATCGGTGTCCAGGACGATTCGGTGTTGCTCAACGATCTGGGTTCCACGAACGGCACTTACGTCAACGGTCGCCGCGTTACCGTCCCGACCGCACTTCAGAAGGGTGATGCAGTCCAGATCGGAAAGACGATCATCGAAGTCCGCTAGTCGTCTGCCTGAAGCCTCGGGATGCGGAAAGTGAACAGGCTGTAGCCATCCCGGTAGTCGTAGGTCAGCGTTCCCCCCATCGCCTCGGCGAGATAGCGGGAAACAGTCAGTCCCAGGCCGATGGAGCCCGGTCCATGGCGCTCGGTGTGCGATCTGCCGTAGGCCTGGAAGATCGCGTCACGATCCTCCTCCGGTATGCCGGCACCGTCGTCCGATACGACGATGACCGCGCTCTCCCCGACAGCGGATACGGTCACTCGCACCTGCGGTCCTCCGTACCGGAGCGCGTTCGAGAACAAGTTGCGAAAGACCTGTCTGACTCGCATGGGGTCGGCCAGCGCAGTCGCCGGATCGAGGTCAAAGGTCACCTGCTGTTCCCCGCCGGTGAGTGGTACCGAACGGGCGACCGACCTGACCTCAGCAACCAGGTCGACGCTCTCGGCGGCGACATCGAGATGTCCTGCTTCGGCCCTAGTAATCACGAGCAGATCCTGGACGATGGCGGCAACCTCGGCGCTTTGGGAGGCAATGACAGTGGCGAACTGCTTGACCTCCGCGTCGGTGAATTCATCGATCCGGTCACGCAGCTCGGAAGCGAATCCGACAACGGCGGTCAGCGGAGTCCGCAGCTCGTGGCTGATTGAGGCGATGAACTCCAGTCGCGACCTCTCCATCGCAAGCAGTGCCTGGTTACGAACTTGGAGCTGCTCGTTGAGGCGGCTTTGCTCGACGACTGCAGCCAGGTGGCCCGCGATGGGCTGGACCAACTTGAGGTGATGCTCGGTGAAGACACCTTGTTCTTTGCTGTTGAAGAACAAGCAGCCCTTGACTTCATTGGCGACTACGAGCGGGCAACTGAGCGAGGACCGCATTCCCTCGTCGACGAGCAAACGAACCGGGTGGTCAGGGGCACAGCCCTCGGCGTATCCGGACAGGTCATTGTCGATAAACGCCGTGCGAAAGCGCACCCGATCGATCGGTTTGTTTCGCCGATACGCATACCCGACCGGGAGACAATTCGAGTCGTAGGCGGCCTTCACCCAAGTGGTTGTCAGGACATAGCCGCGGTCGTCGAGAACGGCGTACTCGACGCGGTCGAAGGGCAGCAGCGCTCGCAAATCGTCATAGAGCGTGTCGAGAATGCCCGCCAGGTTCCAGGCCGAATTGAGGCGGCTCGTGGCGCGTAGGAGCGAAGCCATCTCACGTGACGTCACCGGCGCCTTATCGGTGCCGGGAGAGAGCGACTGATCCGAGTCGACAGCCAACAGTTGTACTCCGTTCTCTACGCGTGCGGGGCCGGTGCGATCAACCAAATGTCGACCAACCGGCCTCACCGCTTGAGCCGAGCAACGCTGCCGTTTCAACCTATCGTTCGCTTAGCATGCAGCCATGGCGACAGCTGTTGGCTCGCAATAACGCGTGGGAGCGATATCTTGTCGACCTTGGACGAGGAATAGGCGCTTTGTGATCCAATGAGATTCACCTGGGCAACCGCAACACACGTCGGCCTGGTCCGCTCTGGAAATGAAGATTCCGTGCGGCCCTTCGACGACGGCTCCACTGAGGAGGCCGTTGTTGTTGCGGTTGCCGATGGAATGGGTGGAGCCGTGGCAGGCGAAGTCGCCTCACGGGTTGCCATCGAAGCCGCTATGGCGGAGGGCGCCGACGCGGAGATCAGCCCAGCCGACCGGGTACGGGCCGGGAACGACGCCGTCCTCTCCGCTATCGGTGAGGACTACACGCTCAGCGGCATGGGCACAACCCTCACGTTGGGGCTATTCGACCCCTCCGGCTTTCTGCATGTTGCTCACATTGGGGATAGCAGGCTCTACGTCTTGCGGAACGAGGAGCTGCAACAAGTGACCACAGACCACACGCTCGTGGCCGAATTGGTGGCCCTTGGGCAGATCACGGAAGAGCAGGCAGAGACACACCCGCGCCGCCATTTGGTAACGAGGGTGATCGGAACCGACACGATCACCGTGGACGAGCTCGAGATCGCCATCGAGCCGGGTGACCGGATCCTTCTCTGCTCCGACGGGTTGACCACGATGCTTCGTGACCCCGACGTGGCGGATTTGCTGCGCGCCGCGACATCAGCCTCAGATGCCGCCTGGTCGCTGGTCGAAGCTGCCAACGCGGCGGGGGGCACCGACAACACGACGGTCGCCGTGGTCGACGTCTCGCCGTGACTCGCAACGCCGAGGCGGCGCTGCTGGCTGCAGCAGCGATCGTCGCCGCCATGGGTGTTGCCCTTGTCAACTTTGCGGCCGGTACCGGGCTCGATGCTCAGGTTGCTCTCACCTTCCTCGTCTTCGGCGTGAGCTTTGGCTCGATTCACATGGCGCTGCGACGCTGGGCGCCGGAAGGCAACCCCTATCTGTTTCCGATTGCCGCGTTCTTGGCTGCAATCGGCTTCACCGAGATCTACCGGCTCGACCCCGGTCTCGCTGCCATTCAGCGTTGGTCGCTTCTGCTGGCCGGCGCGGTCACGACCGCGTTGTTGTTGTTCTTGCGGGACGAGGGCGTCGTCGTCCTGCGGCGGTACCGCTACCTGTTCCTGGCGACCGCGGTCTTGCTTCTATTGCTGCCGCTGCTGCCAGAAACCTGGGTTCTGCATGGGGCCGAGGTCAGCGGTTCCCGCTTGTGGGTCCGGCTTGAATTGCCGATGGGCACCCGGTCCCTCAGCTTCCAGCCAGGGGAGATTGCCAAGGTACTTCTCGTGATCTTCCTGGCGTCGTACCTAGCCGATCGGCACGTTGCCATGGCGCAGACCGGGCGCAAGCTGGGGCCGATTCGGCTTCCCGAGCCACGCCAGCTCGGGCCGATTCTCATCGCTGCCGGTGCCAGCTTCGCCGTGCTCGTCTACCAACGCGACCTGGGGGCGTCCCTCTTGCTCTTCGCGCTGTTCGTAACCATGGTCTACGTGGCCACCGGACGAGCCGCCTACCTCGCCACCGGAGCTGCCCTCGTTGTGGCCGGCGGGTTCATTGCGTATCGGACTTTCGAGCACGTGGAGCGCCGGGTATTCGCTTGGCTCCACCCCTTCGAGGACTTCGCTGATGCCGGGTACCAGATCGTCCAGGGTCTGTTTGCGATGGGCAGCGGGTCGCTCACCGGCAGCGGTCTGGGCTTGGGCAGACCGGATCTCATCCCGGCAGCATCGACCGACTTCATCTTTGCCTCGGTCGCCGAGGAGATGGGGTTTGCCGGGTCGATCGCGGTCTTGGTTGCATACGGCCTCTTCGTCGCGGCCGGGTTCGGCATTGCCATTCGCTCTCGTGACGTCTTCCGCAAGTTCCTTGCCGCGGGGCTGACCATCGTTGTCGCCGTGCAGGCCATTCTCATTCTCGGTGGGGTGCTGCGGCTCCTCCCGGTGACCGGGATCACACTGCCATTCATGTCCTACGGCGGGTCCTCGTTGCTGGCCAACATGGTTCTGGTTGCGTTGCTCGTCAGGACGTCACATGGAGAACGCACATGAACCGCCCCATCCGGGTTCTCGCCATGGGCATTTTCGCGATTTTCACAGTGCTCATAGCCGCGGTGACCTATCACCAGGTCATCGTCGGGCCCGACTATCGCGATGACCCCCGCAATGTGCGTGTCGCCACCGGTGTCACCGGGCGGGAACGGGGAACCATCATCACCGCTGACGGCGTTGTTGTTGCTGTGTCTGAAGCCGACCCCGACGACCCGCTGAGCTTCCGCCGCAGCTACCCGGAGGGTGAGCTGTACGGACATTCGGTCGGCTACTCGACCCTGCTGTTCGGCAACCATGGAATCGAGGCCCTCCGGTCCGATGAATTGGTATCCGACCGTGACGCCACCATCTCGGGCGTCATATCGGCCTTGCTTGGAGGAGACGTCCGCCCCAAGGGCCTGCGGCTGACTCTGGAACACCAGCTGCAGTCGGTTGCGCATGCGGCGCTCGGAGCCCAGCACGGCGCCGTGGTCGCTCTCGACCCCCGCACCGGCGCGATCCTCGCCATGGTTTCAACGCCGGATTTCGATCCAAACCAATTGGTCGGTTCGGCGGCGGCCGCAGCGGGAGACGCTCTCGACGCCGATCCGAACCAGCCGCTCATCAACCGGGCGACAGAGACCCTGTATCCGCCGGGCTCCACGTTCAAGGTCATCACGTCTTCCGCGGCATTCGAGTCCGGCGTTGCTTCGACCGGTACACCATTCCCCAACCCCGTTGAGCTGGAGCTTCCAGGCTCGACGGCCACTATCTCGAACTACAACGGACAGGCCTGCGGACCCGGTGCCGAGGTTCCCCTCTCGACTGCCTTCATCAACTCCTGCAACACGATCTTCGGAATGCTGGGAATGGAAGTCGGCGCAGACCAGCTGGTGGGTTCGGCACAGTCCTATGGCTTCAACTCGGAGATCCCGATCGATTTGGCGTCTGTTGCTTCCTCGATCCCACCGGCCTCCGAGTTCGAGTTTGACCTTCCCGGGGTCGCTCAAAGCGCAATCGGTCAACGCGACGTGAAGGCCACTCCGCTGCAGATGGCTTTGGCGGCCGCGGCCGTAGCCAATGACGGCGAAATCATGGTTCCGTATCTGGTGCAGGAGGTCTTCAATGCAGAGGGAATCGTGCAGGAGTCGGCGGAACCCGTGGTTTGGCTACGAGCTACCACGCCGAGCGCGGCCCGGGCGCTAGCCGACTTGATGGAGGGTGTTGTCACATCAGGGACCGGACGCCGCGCCTCCGTACCTGGAGTACGCGTCGCAGGCAAGACCGGCACAGCCGAGGTGCCTGGTGCTGCCCCGCATGCGTGGTTCATCGGCTACGGCCCCGTTGCCGCGGGCCCGGAGGATCCCCAGATCGCCCTCGCCGTATTGGTGGAATCGGGAGGTGACGCCGGCGAAGCGGCTACGGGTGGCACGGTGGCTGCGCCGATAGCCCAAGCCGTGTTTGCCGAGTTCTTTGGCCTCGCCACGGAAGGGAGCTAGGAGTTCCACTTGTGCTTGTAGTCCCCAGCCTCGTTACCATTTGCCACCGTGACTGAACCCCGCGTGCTCGAAGGCCGCTACCGCATTACAGGACATCTCGCCCGTGGCGGCATGGGCGATGTCTTCTCCGCGGAAGACATTGCTCTCGGCCGGCGGGTTGCAATCAAGATCCTCCACCCGCAGTTCGCCCGTGACGAGGCCTTCGTTTCCCGTTTTCGCCGCGAGGCGCAGAACGCTGCCGGCCTCAACCACCCCAACATCGTCAGCATCTACGACTTCGGGAAACACGAGGACACCTACTTCATGGTGATGGAGCTGATCCAAGGGAGGACGCTGCGCGACATCCGCAAGTCTGAAGGCCTGCTGCTGCCGCGCCGTGCCGCCGAGATCGCAGCGGAGACCGCGGCTGCCCTGACTGTGGCACATCAAGCCGGGGTATTTCACCGGGACATCAAACCGGGCAACATCATGCTGACCCCCGACGGGAGCGTGAAGGTCACCGATTTTGGGATCGCCCGGGCACTCGACGACTCCGAGGAACTGACCCGCACCGGCGCGGTTATCGGCACAGCGACCTACTTCAGCCCAGAACAGGCACAGGGACTACCTGCCGATGCTCGCTCCGATATCTACTCCCTCGGAGTAGTTCTCTACGAACTGCTCTGCGGCCAGGCTCCCTTCACCGGAGAAAGCCCGGTGGCGGTGGCCTACCAGCACGTTGCCGAATACGCCATGCCTCCCAGCGGGATCAACCCCGACGTGCCGGCCGGTTTGGAGGCCGTCGTTGAACGGGCAATGGAGAAGGATCCGGAGGCTCGCTACCAGTCTGCCGAGGATCTGCGAGCCGACCTGCTCCGCTACCTACGCGGAGAAATGACGGTGGCCCATCAGATGACCATCGAGCAGGAGGCTGTTGCGGCCGCGGTCCCGACGCCGGCGCCTTCTCCAGCCACCCAACCGTCGGCCCAGACACGGCTGATGACCAGCCCCGCTCCACCGCCCACAGCGACACCCGACGAGACTGCGCGTCATGTGGCGCAGTATCCCGACAGGGAGCGAAGCCAGACCAGTTACATCCTGGCGATTGTCGGGTTGATCGCCTTGCTGGCCGTGGGAATCTTCATGTTGTGGCAGCTGCTCTCAGGACCGTCGGCTCCTGAGGAGCCGGAGACGGTGGTGGTACCTTCGCTCGACGGCCTGAGCCAGAGCGAAGCTACCGACCTCCTTCAGGAAGAGGGGTTCCGCATATCGTTCCGACAGGTGCCGAGCCTCGAGGTCGATGAAGGCCTGGTCATCTCCACTGAGCCGGCTGCCGGCGAGGAGGTCGAACCGGGCACGAAGGTCACTCTCGTGATTTCCGCCGGACCGGAGCAGTTCCCCATTCCGAACGTGACAGATATTCCGATTGAGCAGGCGCGCGAGCGCCTCACGAGCGACGGGTTCGTCGTGGGGACCGAGACCCCGCAGGACAGCCAGGACATCGCCGCGGGCCTGGTCATCAGCCAATCGCTCCCGGCCGGAACCGAGGCCGATCCGGGCACCGTGATCAATCTGGTGGTCTCTGCCGGGCCTCGCTTCCTCACCGTGCCCGACCTCGAGGGTGTGCCGCGAACGACGGCGGAGGAGGAGTTGACCCGACTCGGCTTCGAAGACGTCGTCGTCGAGGACGAATTCTCCGACGAAATGCTCGAGGGATTCGTCACCCGTACTGATCCTCCGGCATCGCAGCTCGCGCAGCGCGACGAGACGGTGACCATCTACGTATCGAAAGGCCCCGAACCGTTCCCGCTGTCAGACCTGACCGGAAGGACTGTCGAGGAGGCCCAAACTCTTGCCAGCGAGCGCGGTTTGATCATCGTGGTGGATGTCGAAACGGTGGAGGTCACGGCCGCCAGCGGCCTGGCCGGCAAGATTGCAGCTCAAGACCCTTCGCCCGGGACCGAGGTGGTGTTTGGCGACGAGATCAATGTCCGGCTGGGCGTGTTGCTCCAGGTAGAGGTTCCCGACCTCACCGGCATGTCTGAGGACGATGCCCGGACCCAGTTGCTCGAACTCGGTTTGACTCTCAACGTCGTTGGCACGGTGGAGGTACCTCCAGATTCCGGGCTGGAAGGTCTGATCGGTTCGCAGGATCCGGCCGTTGGCACCATGGTCGACGATGGTTCGACGGTGACCGTGGCGATCGGAGTGGTTACGGAAGAGCCACCGCCCGATGACGGCGACGACGGGAACTAGCGGCTCCTCGACCCGCTCACTCGAGAAAGTTGGCGAGAAGGTCCTTGCCCGCCGTCGTCATGATGCTCTCCGGGTGGAACTGCACGCCGGTAATCGGGAGCTGGCGATGGCGGATTCCCTGCACCACACCGTCTTCGGAGTGGGCGACGGCCTGCAGCTCATCGGGTAGCACGACCGTCGCCAGTGAGTGATAGCGGGTTGCCTCAAACGGATTCGGGATGTCACTGAAGATCCCCATGCCGTCGTGCGTGATCGGTGAGACCTTGCCGTGTCGAGGCTCTGGCGCCAGGTCGACCGAACCGCCGAACGCAACCGCAATCGCCTGGTGACCGAGGCACACACCAAGGGTGGGGATCTCCGCGCCGAATGCTTTGATGAACTCGATGGAGTTGCCGGCACTCTCCGGGCGACCCGGCCCCGGTGAGATGACCAAGCGGTCGAAGCCCTGCGCTGCATCATCGCCGGGTGAGAGCGCGTCGTTACGCACCACAACCGGTTCGGCACCGAGCTCACCCAGGTACTGAACCAGGTTGAAGGTAAAAGAGTCGTAGTTATCGATGACGAGCACCCTCATCCGACGGTGCCTCCTTGATCGAGGAGAACGGTGCCGAGCCAATCGTAGAAAAAGTGAAGCACGACCAAGAGGACCGCAGTGAGCACCACCGCCTGAGTGATCCGGATCCCAAGCGGGCCGGGTAACACACGCCAGATGCGGCGGATCATGACATCACCTCGATCACGTCGTGGTTGGGACCAAAGACGAGCTCGGCAGCAACAACCAAGCGCTGACGTGCGGAGAACTTGGGATGACAGGTGGTGAGAGTGAGCCAGGCACCCTCGCGGGGGTCGGCAACCCACACGTCGGTCGGTTTGACGACCCGAATCTCGCGCACCGCGTAGATGTGGGTGCCGAGCGCGGTGTCGACCTCGATCCGGTCGCCCGGATCCAGAGCATCGAGTTCATGAAATGGCTGGCCCCAGGTGGTGCGATGGCCGCTGATAACGGCGTTGCCGGGCTGCCCGGGCAGCGCAGTGTCTGGCATGTGGCCGGCACCGGTGCGCAGATCGACCGTGCGTACACCTTCAACGACGTTCCAGCCCTCCTCGAGCCGCTCCAGTTTGGGGATGCGGATGAGGGCAAAGGCGGCACCAAGATCTGGCGGAGACTCGACGCGGAGGATCAGTGGCTCGGAATCGTCGATGGTCGCTCCCCCGTTTCCACCCGAGCCGTCCCCGGAACCGCCTCCGGACCCGCCCGGACCGTCGCTACCCGTCTGGCTCGGGACTACCACAACCTCAGAGATCTCGGTCTCCTCCCACTGCTCGAGACGCTCGAGCGCCAGCTCGGATTGGTTCTGTTGGGCGAACCAGCTGGTCACAAAGAGCTGGTGAACCACAAAACCAAGTGTGAAAACGCCCAGGTAGATGAGGGTCCAGCCCAGATTGTGGAGGACCCGCAGCCCGCGGGTAGAAGCCGCGGCGAGGGCTTCGGTCTCAACCTCGGGTGCTACCTGGGCGTCTGTCATCTAGATCCTTGCCTGGCGAAGCGGTCTCAGCACCTGGTCATGCGATGGCAGAGTACCCGGGACCCGGCGGCCGCCATTGCAGAGTATCGGCTTTTGGGTATTAGCCTTTACGCCCATGCCTGTCTCGAAAAAGCGAAAGAAAGCTGCCAAACGCCGACCCACCCCGCCCAAGCGGGTCGATCCGGTGCAGGAGAAGGGTCCGTCGCCTACATGGTACGTGGTGACGATGTTCAGCCTGATGGGCCTCGGCGTCATCATCATCCTGGCGAACTACATCAACCTGCTACCCAACAGCCCGTCAAATGCCTGGCTACTCATCGGGCTGGGGGGCATCGCCGGCGGCTTCGCTATGACCCTGAACTATCGATAACTACACGCGTGTAGTTATCCACTCTGTTGCCCACATCTGGGGAAAAGTCGCGAAAACGCCTATTCAGGTAGAGATCTTGAAGACAGGGTGGGCGGCCGCCTCCGCCTCGAACTCCTCTACCGGGGCGTCCTGATCAGCGTCGAAGTATCGGCGGACCACCGAGACTTGTTGGACATACTTCTTGAGAATGGGCGCCGCGGCGGCTGCGTCGAGTTCGGTCAGCGTGATCTCCTCAACCGTACCCCCCTGGGAGAGCTCGGCGACACCGGCGTCACGCACGTTGTAGACCCAACCGACAATCCCAAACGGCGCAACCAGGTACCTGTCTTCTCCTTCGGTAACAAGCGTCACCGGAGTTGTGCGTTCCAGGCCGCTCTTCCGACCCAGGGTGGTCAACAGGTAAGTGCGCTTGTCGAACTTCCCCTTGCGCACCCGCCCGGCGACCAACCGGTTGATCATCTTGCGTACCGCTCCAAGACGATAGGTCTTTGCCACTCGCGACCTCTTCCGTAGGCAAGGCCGAGCGTAGCCGATGGTGCCTAGGAGATTTCGACCATGTCTTCTCGACAGTGGCGGGGGGCCACGGGGTTCGCCTCCTGGGCGTGAGTGACCGTGAGCCGCATCCCGCAAACGACACATCGATAGTCGACGGCGATCTCCTTCACATCGTCCGGATCGGGGTCATCAGGCTGAGGAATCAGCAGCAATCGGATAACCCAGAGCGTCATCGCGATGATCGACACACCAATCGCGATGGCGATAACCAACTGCATCGGGCGGTGCTATGCGTCGATGAGTTCGATGATCGTGCCGTTGGCCATACCGCCGCCTTCACACATCGTCTGCAGTCCGTAGCGGGCCCCGCGTCGCTCCATCTCGTGAAGGAGCGTTGTCATCAGCTTGGCCCCGGAGGCACCGAGCGGATGTCCGAGCGCCATGGCCCCGCCGTTGACGTTGGTCTTTTCCCAGTCGGCACCGGTCTCTTTCAGCCACGCAGAGATCACGGTGCCGAACGCCTCGTTGACCTCGAACAGGCCTATGTCGTCCAGGGTGAGACCGGCCCTTTCCAACACCTTCTCCGTCGCCGGGATCGGGCCTTTGAGCATTGTTACCGGGTCCACCCCGACCACGGCGAAGGCCTTGAAGCGGGCCCGCGGTGTGAGGCCGAGCTCGTTCGCCTTCGCCTCGCTCATGACGAGCACGGCCGCGGCTCCGTCGGTTATCTGCGACGAGTTGCCAGCGGTGACGACACCGTCCTCCTTGAAGGCCGGTTTGAGACCGCCCAGCGCTTCCAAGGTCGTGGTGGGACGGATTCCCTCGTCCCGGGTCATGAGTTCGGTGGTGCCGTCTTCGTCCTTCACCTCGATGGGAACGATCTCGCGGTCGAACCTGCCCTCTTCAGTGGCTCGCATAGCTCGCTGGTGGGAGTCGAGGGCGAGTTGATCGATCTCTTCACGGGAGATCTCGAACTCCTCGGCGATCATCTCGGCCGAGATACCCTGAGGGACGATGCCGTTGTCGTAACGCTCGAGCATGGCCGGGCCGAAAGGCAGGCCGGGACCTTGCTGCATGGTGATCGCCATCGGAACCCGCGTCATCGACTCGACGCCGGCCGCGATGACCACGTCATATGAGCCCGACATCACGCCCTGTGCCGCAAAGTGCACAGCCTGCTGGCTCGACCCGCATTGTCGATCGATTGTGATGCCGGGAACGTGCTCAGGGAAGCCGGCTGCGAGAAGGGCATTGCGTCCCACATTGACGCTTTGCTCGCCGGTCTGAGTGACACAGCCCATGATGACGTCATCGACCTCGCCGGGGTCGAGGTTGTTCCTCTTGACGAGTTCCTTGAGTACTTCAGCCGCCAGATCGACAGGGTGCCAGTCCTTTAGCTTGCCGCCGCGCCTCCCACCCGGGGTGCGAACGGCATCGATGATCACTGCGTCTGCCATCAGTCGTTCCCTCCGATTATGGTGCCGGTGAGTAGTGGTGGAGACGATCGGATTTGAACCGACGACCCCCTGGTTGCAAACCAGGTGCTCTGCCAGACTGAGCTACGTCCCCAGGAGTGCACGCATTGTATATGCGGCCGCGGTCTTCGGATACTTCGCGCCAATCAGGCGAAGAACGCCCGGGAGATCTCGTATTGCTCGGCAAGGCCTTTCAGGTGCCGCGGGCTCAGCAGTTCGAATTCGACGCCACGGACCCGGCCGGCCGCTTGACGCAATCGGTCGGTGACCAGCGCTTGTCCGCCATCGGCAGTGTCGGTGACACGAGCGGCCACATTCACAACATGGCCCAACAGGTCGTTGTCGGTCGCTAGGACGCTGCCCTCGTGTCCCCCCACCCGTACGTGGAGCGGACCTGCGCTGAGGGCAGCGAGCTCCACCTCGGCCAGAACAGCTGCCCGGGGTTCGGCAAAACTCAGCATGTGTCCGTCGCCGATGGTCTTCACAACCGTGCCGCCCCGACCGCGGACAATCGAATCAACCGTGTCGTAGTGGTCGCGCAACATCGCACTCGCCTCGCGGTCCCCTTTCTCGCTGGTGTACTCCGTGAATCCCTCGAGATCACTGAATACAACCGCCCGGCTGATCGCCGGAAGAGTCTCGCCAGTGGGCGCATCCTCGGCTAGGACTTCTAGCGGGCGCACCTGCAGTCGTTCGAGAACCGATGGTTCGTCCGACGCTATGGCCGCCAGCCGGTCGCGGAACTGGCGTAGCGCTGTGTCGAAGTTCGTGCCCTCCGGGAGAGTACGCAGGGTGGCTTCGTCCACGAGCCCAACCTCGAGCAACGGGGCGAACTTGTTGGGGTCCTCGGCGTATTTCTCGGCAATCTTGGCCGCGATCATCTGTTTCACGTTTGCGGCTATGTCCCCCGGCTTCATCTTGCCACTGCGCAAATCTCCGAGGCTGCTCGCAGCGTCCGTCTTCTTCCTCTTGCGCGCCATGGCGCCAACGCTACCGGAAGCGAACACGCCGCCGTTCCACTAGAAATGAGCTGTCCTCTGCCTGTTAAACTCGCCTGCCCGTAGGGGGCCCATAGCTCAGCTCGGTTAGAGCGCATCCCTGATAAGGATGAGGTCCCTGGTTCAAATCCAGGTGGGCCCACAAACAAATCCCTCGTGCTTGCGGGGGGATTCCCTAGTTTGGTCATTTCCTGCCGACGCCTCGGGGACCTGCATGCTGCGTAGCACTAGCGGCGGATGCTGCCAGGGCGACCCTCTGCACCTCGACGCCCATTGGTACGTTGAGGGTGTTGTACCGTGTCAGTAGCGACGTCCTCTCGAATCAGAAAGCGGGGCGCCATGGCATTGTCACTTTCCCCCGACGTCCGAGCCATCATTGAATCCGGGCGGCTCGCCCATTTCACCACTGTCTCAGCTGATGGCCGCCCGCACACCACAATCGTGTGGGTAGGACTCGACGACGACGAGATCGTGATCGGGAAGCTCCAACCCGACCAGAAGGTAGCCAACATCACCAGAGACCCACGGGTATCGCTTTCGATGGAGGCCGAAGGCGACCAGTACGGCATGCAAAACTACTTGGTCGTCGAAGGCAACGCCCGCATCACAAAGGGCGGAGCACCCGAGCTGCTCAACCAACTTGCCCAGCGATACATTGGATCAGGCACTGAGTTCCCACCCATGCCCAATCCGCCACCCGGGTTCATCATCCGCGTGACTCCGAGCAAGGTCCGGGGAATGGGCCCATGGGGCACTCAGCTCTGACGATCACGCTCCTGACAACGGAAGAGTTGAAGCCTGCCCCCAGCTCATCGAGCTTGGCGACTCGAACTACCAGGCGCTGGTTACCTCGCTCATGTGGATCCAGGCAACAAACGATTTGGCGTCGCTGGATTCTTCTTCCGCGACATAGGACAGGGCCCATTCGAGGACGAGCTTGTCGCTGAACCCACATCCGGTGAGAAACGGCCGTGCTTCCTTGGCGAGTAGACGGGCGCTTTCGAGCTGAGCCGGGGTGGGAGTCTGATCGCGAGCGACGATCCTGCGCGGGTGCCTGGGGAGCGGGCACGTTGTCATGCTGACTCCTTGGTGCTTCCCCACCATTATGAACCAGGCCAGTGCACTGGGGAAGATGCGTCGCTCAGGAATGCCATGGCTGGAAACCCACCGCTTCTTGCGGATATGCCTACCAAATGACGAAGCCATGTCCGCCAGAACGTGTACGGACACCGGACGTATCGATGAGTGCACGTGGCTCCGTACACTCCCAACCATGCGTGTCGCCGTCTTCAGCACCAAGCCATACGACAAACGGTTTCTCAGTGCCGCTGCCGAGGAAACCGATCATGAGCTCGAGTTTTTCGAGGCTCGGCTGGATCGAACAACAGCAGCATTGGCGGACGACTTCGACGTCGTGTGTGCGTTTGTCAATGACGAGCTGGGTGCCGCCACGTTGCTCCGTGTCGCCAAGACGGGGCCAAAGCTGATCGCCTTGCGCAGCGCCGGTTTCAATCATGTCGACCTGGAGTCTGCGAAGAGCCTGGGCTTGCCGGTTGTCAGGGTGCCTGCCTACTCGCCACGTTCGGTGGCAGAGCACACTGTGGCCTTGATGCTGGCTCTGGACAGGAAGATCCATCGCGCTCATGCCAGGGTCCGGGAAGGGAACCTCTCCCTCGACGGCCTTCTCGGATTTGACCTAGGCAGCCGCACCGTCGGGATCGTCGGTACCGGGAAGATCGGCGTAGCGGTCGCCAAGATTCTGTCCGGCTTTGGCTGCAGGCTTCTCGGCTACGACGTCTACGAGAACTCTGACGCTGTGGCGGCCGGCGTTGAGTACGTGGATCTGGCAACGCTCTGGGAGGAATCGGACGTTGTCTCTCTCCACGCACCACTGACGCCCGAGACACATCACCTGGTCGACGCCTCCGCCATTGCGACTATGAAGGACGGGGTGATGGTGATCAACACGAGCCGCGGCGCGCTGATCGACACGGCTGCAGTGATCGAGGGCCTCAAGTCTGGGAAGATCGGACACTTGGGTCTCGACGTGTACGAGGAGGAGGGGGATCTGTTCTTCGAAGACCTGTCCAACACTGTCATCCAGGACGACGTGTTCTCCCGTCTCCTCACGTTCCCCAACGTTCTCATAACGGGCCATCAGGCGTTCTTCACGGTTGAAGCCCTGGAAGCGATCGCCACCGCCACCATCGCCAACATCACCGCGTTCGAAGAGGGTCGAGTTTCCGGCAACGAGTTGTGAATCACTTTGCGATCTGGTCCAGAACCCTCAACCGTTCCAGCAGTCTGGGTCCAAAGCCCTCGGAAGGAGACGTGCCGGAACGCTTTGTTTTCGCGGTCTAGGGGATAATCCATAGATAGTCCCCGGCACTGGGTACGCTCCCGCGGACCAGCACTAGGTGGGCTCTGTTGCGTCGTTTCCTGTCAATCCTCTCGGTTTCGCTGCTGCTTCTCGGCATTGCGGCTGCCGCTCGCGCCGGCGGCTCGTGGTTGGAGCCGCCGCGGGAACGCTTCGAGCCCGGCGATGTTGTGGAATTCTCTGCCACGGTGACGATTGGCCAGCACGGCTGGCTCGAGGACGGTCCCTTCTTCGCATACCTTCGCGGCCCCGAGGGCACGGCGACCGATCCGGTCGGGAAGCTCCTCATCTCCGAGAAAGGCTCCTCTGCCGACGTTTCCATCGGCTTCACCCTCGCTGCAGACATACCGCCCGGTGAGTACCGGGTCGAGGCATGCAACGATCCATGTACCACGGGTCTCGAGGACCTCGTCGGAGGCGTTCTCTACGTCGCCGTTGATCCTCCTGATCCGTCTGCGGATCCGGCTAGCCAACGGGCCTACCAGGCACTCGCTCCTCCTCCAGCACGACAAACCGGATTCGATGTCGCTTGGCTGGCGGTTCCGGCCGCGCTCAGTCTGACCGTGCTCGTCCTGGCGGGCGCGATACGCGGTCGCAACTGAGGACTCCCCGCTATGCCCCGGCCGTTCGTTGGACGTACTGGGCAGAGAGGGACAGAGCACGCAGCGTCTCCGGATGGTTGGGAAGCAAGGCCGGCCACACGTGGTACATGTCGGGAGCGAGGTGAAGCACCGTGTCACATCCGGCGCGCGTTGCCGCGTCAACGAGACGCACCGCGTCGTCGCGGATCATCTCTCGACCTCCAGCGAAGACAACAAGAGGCGGGATGCGGTCGAAGTCACCGTAGATCGGAGAGGCGTAGGGATCCCTCGGATCATGATCACCCAGGTAGATGGTGTTCGGGTGAATCTCGACCGATGGGATGTAGTCCGTAGCGCGATTCTCGCGAATTGAATCCGCGGTGTGTTCCAGATCCGCATACGGTGAAAACAGCAGCCCGCCGGCGGGCAACGGTTCGTTTTCGTCGCGCAGCCGGAGCAGCAATGCCGCGGCCAGGCCGCCACCGGCGCTGTCGCCCCCAACGAACAGTCGGCCCGGAGGTACCCCCTCAGCGAGCAGCTCCTTATAGGCGGCCATTGCGTCCTCGAGCGCAGCCGGGAACTGATGCTCCGGCGCCAATCGGTAGTTGGGCACATGCGCCTCCGCTCCGATGGCCCAGGCGAGGTTGGCGACCCAACGACGGTGGGTGGCGGCGCTGCCGGCGAGGTATCCCCCACCGTGCAGGTACAAGAGCACATACGGCAGCTCAGGGTCGAGCCCGGTCGCTATCGCCTCATGCTTCTCAGCCCGAAGACCGGCCAAGTCTGTCTTACGAACCCGGAGCACCCGACGGAGCCGTTTTGGCAACGGCGGATCGATCCTCTGCTCGAGCCGGCTCCGGGCTTGTGGGTCGGGGTGCTCCCGGGCAGCGTCCAGAAACGCTCGCAGCGCGACCATGCGCAGCTCAACCGCCCAGCTCCAGGAAGCGATAGCCGGACCGTGAATGAGTCTGTGCCAGGTCCGCCGCAACACCGCCCAGAGGACCGCAAGCCCCAACCGCAGGCTCACCAGCACGCCCTTCATACGCCCACGATACGACTCGTTTGCGGATCGTTGGAATCCGGTCGGTGCTAGGCGTCGAGCATCGCGCCTTCGGCGTCCGCTTCATCTCCGGATTCCCAGTGCCAGAAGAAGTCGTGGTCACCGAAGAACCTGGGCCCATGAGGTCCGAACCCGTCAAACTCGAAACGGAGATCGTCCAAGTCGAAGCCTTCTGGGAAGAAGCGTTCGGGATCGAAGTCGTCGAAGTCGAACTCAAAATGGCGTAATCCGAAGGGGAACCCGCCAGAGAAGTCGATGCCCTCCAGCATCTCCTTGATGCGTTCGGCCTGTTCTTCGCTCAGCGTTCCGTCGGCTACTAGATCATCAATCCGCGCTAGGGCATCGTCGCGCGCCCGGTCCAGGGTTTGCTCGAGATCAACGCCCATCTCCTCGAGCGCCTCTTCAAGAGTCAAACCGGATTCGAGGAGCTCCTGGAGTCCCTCAAAGTCGAAGTCGAATTCCTCGATGAACCCGCGCAGCTCGTCACCAAACAACCGGAACTTCTCTCCGTCGAACTCGAAGTCGTCGGGCAGTGGACCAAACCGAAAGTCATGGTCGCCAAACGGAAAGCCCTCAGGAAGCTCGAGGTCGGGGCAATCTTCCGAGCTCTCGACCCCGTCGGGCCCGATGCGGAAGCGGAAGCAGTCGAAGTCTCCGTCGAATTCGCCGGGGCCGAACCGGAAGAGCGGACCGCGATGCCCAAAGGGAAAGCTACCGGGCAATTCAAAGGCCTCGATGCGCTCCTTCACTGCGGCTGCTTCATCTTCGCTGAGGATGCCTGCATCGACCGCGCTATCGACCGCATCAAGTGCCTTCTCGCGAATCTCCTCGACCAATGGCTCGATATCGGCTTGCAGGTCGGCAATGATCTCGCCCAGTTCTCCCTCGCCAAGGGTGTCCGGATCTGCCATGAGGCGCTCGAGCAGACCGTTGACACGATCGAGCGAATCGGTGACGGCGGTGTCGTCAGCGCCGTCCGAATCTTCGACGTCTTGAGCAAAAGCGAGCGATGCACCTACGAGTAGGCCCGCTACCAGAACCGCCCCGCCCATAGCGGCGGCGACCGTTGTACGCAGACTCTTGATACTCATCCAGCAATCCTTCCGACGAGGGCTCTGCGAATGCACCTTCAGACATCGTATTAAGCGACGACTGCGACTTGGCTAAGAATCTCCTGAGAATGGCGACGAACAGGGACGCCACGGCTCCGGGCACCCAGGTATCCTCAGCCGCGGAGGGTCGACATGCTCTACATCGATGGAGAGTGGCGGGGGGCGGCGTCCGGATCGAGTTTTGAGGTGATCAACCCGGCGACGGGAGAAAGCATCGGCGACGTGGCCGACGGGACACGTCAGGATGCCGCAGACGCCATCCTTGCCGCTTCGGGTGGGTTCTCTGGGTGGTCCCGATTCACGGCCTTTGAGCGGGCTGAGTACCTGTATCGCGCATACCAGCTGATGATGGAGCGCAAGGAAGCTCTGGCACGGTTGATGACCGAGGAGCAAGGCAAGCCGCTCAAGACCGCTCGCAATGAAGTGCAATATGCCGCCGACTTCTTCCTCTGGTATGCCGAGGAGGCCAAGCGCACTTACGGCGACGTGCTCCCGGCGCCGCGCTCCGATCAGCGTTTCCTGGTGATTCGTCAGCCGGTTGGCGTGGTAGCGGCGATTACGCCGTGGAATTACCCGGTGTCGATGATCACCCGCAAGGTGGCCCCGGCATTGGCTGCCGGTTGCTCAATCGTCGTGAAGCCAGCCGAGCAGACGCCCCTGTGTGCCATGGAGGTCTTCAACGTCATTCACGACGCCGGCATCCCGGCCGGTGTAGCCAACCTGATCGTCACCGCCGACCCAGCTCCAATCGGAGCCGAGTTTGTCGAGAACCCGGCCGTTGCCAAGATCACATTCACCGGCTCCACCGAGGTGGGCACCATGCTGGCGGGCCGCGCAGCCAGCCAGATGAAGCGGCTCTCGCTCGAACTCGGAGGACATGCACCGTTCATCGTCTTCGACGATGCCGACCCGGCATATGCGGCCAAAGGCGCTTCTCTAGTGAAGTTCCTCAACACCGGTCAGGCCTGCATCAGCCCCAACCGCATCTACGTCCACAAAACGATCATGGAACCGTTCCTGGCAGTGCTGGAGGAACGCGTTTCTCGCTTGCGCGCCGGTAACGGATTGGCCGATGACACCAGCATCGGGCCACTAGTGGACCACGCCGCCCTGGAGAAGGTGGACCACCAGGTCCAGGACGCGGTCGGTCACGGCGCCCGGCTACACAGCGGCGGACACCGCCTCACCGACGGAGGACTCGATCGGGGGTTCTTCTATGCGCCGACAGTCCTCTCCGGCGTTACGCCCGAAATGGAGATCTACAACAACGAGACCTTCGGACCGGTCGCCCCCGTGATCTCGTTCACCGACGAGGTCGAGGTCCTGGCTCTCGCCAACAGGACCACCTACGGCTTGGCCGCCTACGTGTACACACAGCAGTTGGGCAGGGCGATGCGAATGTTCGAAGAGCTCAACTACGGAATCATCGGCGTCAACGACATCAACCCGACCGCAGCAGCAGCTCCCTTCGGAGGAATGAAACACTCCGGCGTTGGCCGGGAGGGCGGACGCGAAGGCATCGCCGAGTATCTCGAAACCAAACTCGGCGGCTTCTCGGTCTGAGTCCGATGCGAGCCTCCGTCGGCTGAGTAATCTCACCCACCATGGCTTACCAGGAGACCCCGCTCGACGACTCCATACCCTACGAACCGCACGTAGGTCAGACGAGGCAGTACTGGCGCGACATAATCCTCGGCGTCAACGATGGACTCGTCTCGACGATCCTTCTCGTCGCGGTTGTCGTCGGGGGCGGATTGACCACCAGCCAAGTGCTGCTGACCGCCATCGGTGGCGCCGTCGCCGGCGCCATCTCCATGGGAGCCGGGGAGTACCTGGCCACCAAATCGCAGACGGAAGTGCTGGCACGAGAGATCAAGCTCGAACGCGACCACATACGCGACCACCGTGATATGGAAGTTGCCCAATTGCGCGACATGCTCAGTGACCTCGGCATCGCGGACACCGATCTCGACGAGGCCGTAGCCATACTCGCTAGAGACGACGCCAGGCTGCTGAATTCGATGAAGGTCCTGGAATTCGGCATGGTCGACAGCGAGGAGCGCTCACCATACGCCGCGATGTTCGCCTCGGCGCTGTTCTTTGCGGCCGGGTCGCTGCCCTCAGTTCTTCCGTTTGTGTTTGTCGACTCGCCCCAAGCCGGGTTTGCCATTGCAGCCATACTGACCACGATCGGGCTGTTTGCAGTCGGGGCGGTCAAGAGCATGGTCACCAAGACCAACCCGATCCGATCCGGATTCGAAAATCTGGTCATTGCCGGGATCGGCGGGGTCATTGCCTACTGGGTGGGCTATCTGTTCGATCGTGCCGTCGGCTAGCTACGCTGGAGCACGATGAAACGGCTTATCGCTCTTGCACTATTTGCTGCTGCTGCCGCCGCCTACCTCAAGCGGCCGGTCAAACAGCCTGCACCCACCGGTTCGTGGGGCCCGGCCGAGCACCAGAAGACCACCCTCTGACCGTGCGCCTGGCTCTCCAACAGAACGGAGAGGTCGCCACTCGGGCCGGGCGCATCCTCCTGGCCGAACGCGGCCTGACCGCGCTGGGCCTAGTGGACAAGCACCCGACCGAGAAGGATGATCGGCTGGAGCATGTGGAGGTGCTCGCCACCTACGACGCCCTAGTAACCGATAGCGAAGCCCCCCACGCCGACATTGAAGCCGCCCTCACAGCCGGGATCAGCTGCGTGGTCTGGGAGGATGCCGAAGGGGCGACCGCCGAATACGCGGAAGCTTACGAGGAGGCGGGGCTCCAACTGCTCACAGGATGCAATCTCGGTAGCGGCATCGCTCCCGCCCTCACCGCCCACGAAGTGGCGGCAACCGGCACAGTGCTCGACGTCACCACCGCCTGGACCGAACCGGGCACCCCCCGTCGTCGTGGCGAAGCCATACCCTTCCCCGAACCAGTGGGCTCCCGCTGGGCGGAACCCCGGGAGACTATGTATACCGACCGCGCCTATGTCGCCCGGATCGGCGGCAGCTGGGCCGCAGCCATGGCCCGGGTAACGGGAGCAGCCGAGGGCGGCGTGGTCACCCGAATCGTCGGCGTGGCGGATCTAGCTGTCCATCTCGAAGCCCTCGCCCTGGCAACCGGAGCTCTCGTTGTGACCGACTACCCGCCAGGCGCCAACCGACCGGCCGACCTCGCGGACACCTATCTGAGCCGGGCACTCGACCTGGGCTTGGACGTCGCCTCACACACTCATCACAACGAGTGACCGGAACACATTCGTCTCCCGCGTCGTTGTTTCCACCATGCGCCTACTCCTAGCCGGGTTGATCGTGGCGCTGCTGGCAGCGGCATGCACCAGCGGCGCTGTCACGGATGCACCGACAACGACGGAACAACCCGCTTCACCATCCACGACCTCGGCAGATGAGGAGCCGCCCCGGCCGACCCAACCTACCCAGTCCTTTGCGGGCACTGTCCCTGCCCCAGAGTTCCCTGCTGGATTGGACTGGCTCAACAGCAACGGACCGATCGCCCTCGAGGAACTCCAGGGCAAGATCGTGCTGCTCGACTTCTGGACGTACGGCTGCATCAACTGCCTCCACATCATCCCTGACCTACACCAACTCGAGGAGGAGTATTCCGAGGAGCTAGTGGTCATCGGGGTCCACTCCGCCAAGTTCATCAACGAGGGCGAAACCGAGAACATCCGGCAGGTGGTGATGCGATACGGCATCGACCACCCCGTCGTGAACGACAAAGACTTCCAGGTATGGAGCGCCTGGGGAGCCCGGGCTTGGCCGACGATCGCGCTCATCGACCCTGCGGGCAATGTCGTCGGCACCCATGCCGGCGAGGGCGTCTATCCGTTGGTGCAGCCAGTCATCGAAGCCCTGATCGCCGAGTTCGACGAGCAGATCGATCGAACGCCATTCGAGTTCACCCCGGAGAGCGCCACCAGCGCCAACACCATCCTGTCGTATCCAGGCAAAGTCGCCACCGACGACTCCGGCGCGACGGTGTTCATTGCGGATAGCGGACACCACCGCGTCGTCGCCGCCGACGCCACAACCGGGGAAATCAATGCGGTCTATGGGAGCGGTCGGGCCGGCTTTCAGAACGGAGCCGCACTCGAAGCCCAATTCGATTCGCCCCAGGGCCTCGCCTACGACGACGCGACGGGGCTGCTCTACGTCGCCGACACCAACAACCACGCAGTTCGCACCATCGACACCGCCACCGGCGAGATTTCGACACTGGCGGGTACCGGTGCGCTCAGCTGGCCACCCGCCGCGGGTTTGTTCGAAGACGTCCGGTTGAACTCGCCGTGGGGCCTGGCACTACGGGACGAGCAGCTTTGGGTTGCAATGGCGGGCTTTCATCAGATCTGGGTGATCGATCTCAGCGGCAATGTCGCTTTCCCTGCGGTGGGGAGCAGCATCGAGGGTGTTGCCAACGGAGCACTGGCTGCCGCTGAGCTCGCACAGCCGAGCGGAGTCACATTCGACGGAGCCGGCCGGCTGTATTTCGCCGACTCGGAGTCGAGTTCGATTCGGTGGGCCGACGTCTTCTCGCCCGACGGTGCGACTGGGCTGTTGTCCGGCAGCGAGACCAACCTTTTCGACTTCGGTGATCTCGACGGGGTAGGCAGTGAAGCCAAGTTGCAGCATCCCCTGGCAGTGGTGTGGGACGAGATGAGCGGCGACCTGATCATCGCCGACACCTACAACAGCAAGCTGAAACGCATCGACCCCGACACCGGAGAAACCACCACGTACCGGGGCGGAGGACACGGTTGGCGGGACGGGACAGAGCCCTTGTTCTATGAACCGGGCGGGCTCGCCATCGCCGGCGGCAACCTGTTCGTTGCAGACACCAACAATCACGTCATCCGGCGTGTCGACTTGTCGACCGGTGATACCTCCACGCTCGTGCTTCACGGCATCGAAGACTTCACCCCGCCGCCCGACACCGACGCCTATCAGGGCACCATCGTCACGCTGGATCCCTTGGAGACGGCCGCCGGTTCGGGTGTGATCCGGCTTTCTATCGAACTCCCCGAGGGACACAAGGTGAACGAGGAGGCGCCGTCTTCCCTCGCCCTGAGCACGGCGAATGGGAACGTGATCCTCGATGAGGGCAACGAGCAGTCCCTAACCGGCGCAACACTTCCCGTCGATCTGGCCGCAACGTTCGCTGCCGGCGAGGACGTCATCACTGCCGATGTGACCCTCCTCTACTGTCGCAACGACTCCGAGGGCTTGTGCATCATCGAACAGGTCCGGTTTGTGCAACCCGTGCTGGTTTCAGAAGCCGGGGTCGACACAATCGAGCTGCCTCACACGGTGGTGCTGCCCAATATCTGAGCGGTGGCCGCTACGGGAAGGCCGGCAGTGCGAGTTCGAAACGCGTGGCGCCTTCGACCCTGCGGTACTCGAGGGATCCATCCATCAGACCCGCCAGCCGGCGCGACACCGCCAGCCCGAGGCCGACCGAGCCGGGTTGCGCGACCTTGTGCTCGTCGCCCCGTTCGTAGGCATCGAAGATACGGGACTCGATAGGCGCGGGCACTCCCCTCCCATTGTCGACCACCGCAACTACGACTGCCTCATCACGGTCGAAGACCTCGATCCAGATCTCCGGACCCCCGTAGCGGCTCGCGTTGGAGAGCAGATTGCGCACGATCTGACGGAAGCGCAGCGGATCTGCCCACAGCTTGTCCCAACGGGCGGTGTGTCGTACCTCAACCGGTTCGCCTCCTTGCTGGTGAGCATGAGCCTCGATGACTGCCGCCAGCTCTGAGCCGATGTGGGCGAATTGGGAATGCAGCGACAAGGTCGAGACGTCGGCTCGCGCGCCGACGAGCAGATCCTCGATGAGATTTGACAGCTCGCTACTTTCGTTGGCGATGAGCGACACCATCTCATCGAGCTCCGCCTCCGAGAACGAATCGCGCCGCTCCCCCAACTCATGGCTGAGACCCATCACCGTCGTCAGCGGCGTTCGCAGCTCGTGACTCACCGTTGCGATGAACTGATCCTTGCTGCGCACCTGCTCTTCAAGCCGCTCTTTGAGATGGGTGAGCTCCTCGAGAGAATCCTCCAGGCGACCGTTGCGGAGCGAAACCGAGATCTTGTCGGCAAGGGCTCCCAGGAGCTTCACATCCGATGCCCCGAAACCTCCAACGTCGGAAAGAGGTTCGGTGACCACGACGGCACCGATGGGGCCCGTGTCTGTCGTGAGGGGCGCAGCCATGATCTGGTCGCTTCTCAGGCTGGCGTTCGGGATCGGGGGCAACTCGGTGAGTACCCGCGGCTCGGCGAGCTGCTCGAGCCACCCAAACAGGTCATGGCCGGGCAGCATGCCAACCGGCACCATCGCCCGTACCGTGCCCGTCGAGTTGATGGTCGTCTGGAAGACACGTCCCTGAGCCGCTTGATCGAGCAACAGGACGTCGACCCGTTCCGACTCGAACATCTTCTGCGCTTGGGATGCCGCTGCCTCCATGGCGACGTCGATCTGAGGTGAGGCATGCAGCAGGCGCGTCATCTCATAGAGCGATTCGAGCCGGTAGCGCTCTTGTTTCTGGCCCATGTACGCCCGATAGGCGGCATACAGCACGATTAGCGGCAAGGCTGCCAGCCAAGCTGCCGCCGGACGCAGCTCATAGAGGGTGACGCCGAGAATGGCGATGGAAGCATTGACTGCGGCTCCCATCGTGCTCAGCGAGAGGACTTCGATTATCTGCTCTCTGGTGAGATTGCCCCCCGTTGCCCGGATAGCAAGATGCACCAGCGCGTTGGCCACGACGTTGCCAAGTGCAACCGCCGCGATCGCCGCCGCCCATCCTGCGGGCCCGAACGGATCGGCCGACCCGACCACCGTCCGGAAGAAGAAGACGGTGAACGCTGTGACCAGGCTGAACTGGCCGAGGTTGAAGACCAGCTTGAGCAACGGCTGTCGACGATTCGCGGTCAGCGCCACCGCGTTCCCAATCAACTGTGCCGCCATCACCACAATCGGAGCAGCGAAGAACAACCCGAGAACCAGCGGGATCTCGCTCATCGAGAACGATTGGGTATTCCGTTTGAACTTGACGTGGACGACGGTGATCTCGCCGATGTAGAACACCGCGGCAAGGAACAACAGCGGGATCGTTCGCGCCGCCGGCAGCGGCTCCAGGTCACGCATCGACCACGCAGCCCCGCCCGCCATCGCGGCGACCATCACCGCCAGCGCCCACACGCGCTGCTCACCGGTGGTTCTCGAGATCAGCCCCCTGAAGCGAGCGGCGACTGATGTCTCCTCGACATCTCTCATCGCCACTCCCTTCATCGGCTCTTGCCCGACGGCCATCAGGCGTTACATATCCGTCGGCACTTCGCTACCGCCCTATTAGCCCCAACTGAGCCCGAGCCAGGTGGAATCGCTCCACGACGTGCCGGACCACGAGGTACCAGACCAGGACGTGCCAGACCAGCTGGTCCCCGACCACGAAGTGCCGGACCACGAGGTCCCGCTCCACACATAGTCTGACCAGCTGGTACCTGACCAGGAGGTACCACTCCAGGATGTGCCCGACCAGGACGTACCACTCCAGGATGTGCCCGACCAGGACGTACCGCTCCAAGACGTGCCGTTCCAGTCGCCACCGTCCCAAGACATGTAGTTCGCCGCGTACTTGGCCCACACCTCGGAGATAAAGCTCTTGCCGAAGATGTCTTGCTCGCCCTCCAGCACCACTCCGTCGACCGCAACGTGATGCGAGCCGCGGGCACCTTCTAGTGAGCCGGACCCATTGCCGTACCAGCCGCTGCTCTGCAACGAGAGGTCCTCGTAATCTTCTGCCTCTTCGAACTCGTCCTCTAGCTTGTCGAGGTCGATGAGCCCGGCTTGGGCGCACTGGGCGTTATCCGCCGCAACCTCGCGACTCGTCTCCATCAGCGCCGCTTTGACCTCGTTGGGCGTCAGGTCCGGGAACTGGCTGAGCATGAGCGCTGCTGCTCCAGAGACCACTGCGGAGGCTTGCGACGTACCCGAGCCGAGGAAGAGCCTGTCTCCGATACGGGCTTCGGGATAGTTGACGTCGGCCGAGGAGCCCGGGTTGCGCAGGCTGATGATCGAGCGACCCGGGGCAAGTACGTCGATATGCCGGCTGCTGGTGCCACAGTTGGTGAAGCCGGCGACGTAGTCGTTGCTGGGGCTAGCGGTGTAGTTCGAATCCGAGGCGCCAACCGCGATGACGTGGGGTTGAAGTGCGGGGTTGCGGAGGGGAAGCGAATTGCCGTCGTTGCCCGAGGCGACTACTACCACGATCCCGGCACGCCATGCCTGTTCAACCGCGAACGCAAGGGGATCGAGCTGCGCCGACTGGGTGGAGTCTGTCCCGTAGGCGAGGTTCAGAACCCGGATGTTCATCCCGTTGTCGTTCTTGTGCTGGACGACCCAGTCGATGGCGGCAATCACCTGGGAAACGTCGACGGCGCCTTCATAGTTGGCGACCTTGACATTGATGATCCGGGCGCCAGGTGCCACTCCCCTGAAGCCAGCGCTGGTGCCGTCGTCGCCGGCGATGATTCCGGCGAGGTGGGTCCCGTGTCCGTATGTGTCCATGTAACGGAGGTCATCGGACTGCGATTCGAAGGAGAGGTCCGGTCCGTTGATGACCTTGCCCGTAGTGGTGAGGCCCTGCACCGGGACAACACCCGAGTCGATCAGCGCAACATCCACACCGTCGCCGTAGTAGCCGTCCTTCCAGAAGTCGTCTGCCTCAATGGTGTCTTCGACTATCGACTCGAGCGACCCGGCGTAGTTGTCGGCCAGGCTGGCGGAAATCCCTGTGGCGTCTTCCCAGCCGTCGTCATCATCGAGAATGTCCAGCGCCCCGTCTTCGACCACCGAGGAAACGGCAAGATGACGTTGGAGCTCGGCTACGCCGTCTGCCGGCACGACGGCCGAGAACCCGCCGATGATCGCCAGCGGCTCAGCGACGTCGCCGCCCACCGCGGCGACGGCCGCTTCGGCAGCTGCCACATCCACGGCCGTGACGATCACGTTGATGTCTTCGCCGTCGGCACGAGCCGGCGATGGCGCCGCCACCATGACGAGAGCGGTGGCGAGAGCGGTCAAAAGGATCAGAACAATGCGGGCGCGGCTGAGCGAGCCGCGGCCTAGGGAAAGAGTCATTGGCCCCACGCTTCCTATCGCTTCCTTGCGAAACTCGACTTCACAGCTGCATTTATCGACAGAACCGAGGGTAAATCTTGGGAGTCATAAAGCCCGATGACGAAGGGGCTAGTCCCTGGCGAGACGGAGGAAATATGGCGGGGTGACCGGTCTTAGCCGGTGGTGACGCGTTCTCGTTCGGGCGTCCGCTCGACGGGAGGGTCGCCGTTTCCCTCGCGGCGCGCCGGAGTTGGCTTCCAGCTGAAGGTGCGCGGCGCCGGAGCCTGTTGCGGCTGGGCGACGTTATAGGTCTCCTCCAGCACGGTGACCTCTACGCCGCCGACGAGATCAGAAATCAGGTTGTAGATAACAGCACCCAAGGTCATGAAGGCGGTCATACCGATGACCCCGATGCCGGCGAGCAACGCGGTGATCCTGAAGTAGAGCGGGCCGTCGATGGTCAACTCGATGGTCACCGCGTCGAACAAATCGACGATCCTCTCCGGTATGCCCTTCTGGATGACCAGTGACCACATCACCCACATGCCGAGCACGAACACGAGTCCGGCGATCGCGTTGAAGATCAACGATGCCTTGAGCACCGTCCACGGATCGACTTTTCGAATGATCCGGCGCACACGCCGAACTGCCATATCGAGGCTCCTTGGGATGCCGCGAGTGTAATGGCCTCTCGTTCCAATCCAACGCCACATTTGCGGCCGCGGTTCCCCGCATCACGTCGCTATCGCTTCGCGAAGGGTCGCGCTACCGCTCCACAACCCTCGAGATCGGGACAAGTCGCTAGTCGGAGTCCTCTTCGTCCTCGTCACGGGGCACCAGCGCTGCCGCGGCAAGCGTCGTGCCTTCACCCAGGCTCATCACCTTGACACCGGTAGACGCCCGCTTCTGCCTGCTGATCTCTCCCGCCCCCTGCCGAATGACGATCCCGTCGCTGGAGGTGACGAAAATGTGGTCCTCCCGAGTCACCGCCAAGGCGGCAACCAACTCCCCGCGCACCCGGGTCAGCTTCATTGCCTTCACCCCAATGCCGCCCCGCTTCTGACAAGGAAACTCGCTCATTGCTGTTCGCTTGCCGTAGCCACCGCTGGTGAGAAACAGGATCTCCTCGCCGTTGCTGACGGTTGCTGCAGACACGACCTCGTCTCCCTCGCGCAGCTTGATACCCCGAACCCCGCGAGTGTCCCGACCCATAGGGCGTGCATCTTCCTCGGAGAAGCGGATTGCCATACCGTCTCGAGTAACCATGACGAGATCGGAGTCACCGGAAGTAGCCCGTACCGCGACCACCTCATCACCCTCTACGAGATTGATCGCCACCAGAACCTGGTTGCGTGAGTCGTAATCGACGAACTTTGACTTCTTGACCTGACCCATCCGGGTGAACGCGACCAGAAACCGATGTGACTCGTAGTCCCGAGTGTCGATGATCGCCTCAATCTTCTCATCCGGATCCATCGGCAACACCGACTGGACGAGAACACCCTTCGCGGTCCGCTCCTTGCGCGGCAATTGGTGAGCCCGTACGCGATAGACCTTTCCCTTGTTGGTGAAGAAGAGCAGATAGGCGTGCGCCGAGGTATGCAACACGTGCGTAATCAGGTCGTCTTCGCGTAGATCAGCACCTTTGATCCCGCGGCCGCCTCTCCCCTGGCGACGGTAGGTCTGCGCCAGCACCGACTTCACGTAACCCGCCTCCGACGCCGTGACCACTAGCTCCTCATCGGCGATCAGATCCTCGAGCGACAGGTCGCCCTCGTCGGCAATGATTCGGGACCTCCGTCGGTCGCCGTACTTGTCCTTGATTGCCCTGAGTTCCTCGGAGAGGATCTCCCGGCGGCGCTGCTCGGAGTCGAGTATCGACTTCAGCTCGGCGATCGTCGCCTGCAGATCGTCGTACTCCTGCCGCAGCTTGTCGGTCTCGAGAGCGGTGAGTCGGCGCAGTGGCATGTCGAGAATGTGGTTCGCTTGGATCTCGGACAGCTCGAAGCGCTCCATCAGAGTGCCGCGAGCAGTTTCGACGTCGGCGGAACCGCGGATGATCTGCACGACTTCGTCGATATTGTCCAACGCAACGAGAAGGCCCTCGACGATGTGGGCGCGGGCCTCGGCCTTCTTCAACCGGTAGACGCTGCGTCGCTCGATTACCTCGAGTTGATGATCGACGTAGTGGCCGACCATCTCGGCGATGCTGAGGGTCCGCGGTACGCCATCCACCAGCGCCACAGAATTCACGCCGAAGGAATCCTCGAGCTGTGTGTGCTTGTACAGCAGGTTGAGCACGACCTGGGGGTTGGCGTCCTTCTTCAGCTCGATGACCATGCGGATGCCGTCTTTATTGGTTTCGTTGCGCAGATCGGCGATACCGACGATGGTCTTGTCCTTCACCAGATCCGCGATCTTGGTCATGACCCGATCGATCGAAACCTGGTAGGGGATCTCGGTGACGATGATCGCCATCCGCTTGCGCTTGGTCTCAACGATGTCCGAGACGGCACGCATCCTCACCGAGCCCCGTCCCGTGAGCAGCGCCTCCTTGATGCCCGGGGTGCGCACGATGTAGGCCCCCGTAGGGAAATCGGGACCGAGTACGTATTCAGCCAGGTCTTCGGCGGAAGCGGCGGGGTTGTCGATCTTGTGCAGGGTGGCGTCGATGATTTCGCCCAGGTTGTGAGGCGGAATATTGGTGGCCATACCAACGGCGATCCCGGTCGAGCCGTTCACCAGGAGGTTGGGGAACCGCGAGGGCAGCACCGTGGGCTCCTGGCGTTCCCCCGAGTAGTTGTCTGAGAAGTCGACGGTTTCCTCATCGATGCTTTCGAGCAGATGCATCGCGATGGGTGCCATGCGCGTCTCGGTATACCGCATCTGCGCCGGCGGGTCGTCGACCGACCCGAAGTTGCCCTGCGGCTGAACCAGCGGGTAGCGCTGGGAAAAATCCTGACCGAGTCGTACCAAGGCGTCGTAGATCGCGTCGTTGGAGTGCGGATGGAACCAACCCATGACGTCGCCGACCACGCGAGCACACTTGCGGAAGGGAGTACCCGGCCGAATACCGGCGTCGTACATCGAGTACAGGATGCGGCGGTGAACCGGCTTCAAACCATCACGCACGTCGGGGAGTGCCCGGGCCACGATGACCGACATGGCGTACTCGAGGAACGAGTCCTCCATCTCCCGTTCGATCTCGATTGGTCTGATTCGCGATGCTTCGTCTTCGTTGGGCATGGGGCTGCGGTGTCCTTAGATATCGAGGAAACGGACGTCTTTGGCGTTCTGCTGAATGAAAGTGCGGCGGGCCCCAACATCAGTGCCCATGAGTGTTGCAAAGATCTCCTCGGCACGGAACTGGTCTTCGAGCTGCACTTGGAGCAACTGCCGGTTGGTCGGGTCCATCGTTGTGTCCCACAGCTGATCGGCGTTCATCTCGCCGAGGCCTTTGAAGCGCTGGATGTTCAGCTTCTTGCCTTCCAGCTCCGTCTTGATCTCGTCGAGGTGCTGGTCGTTGTAGGCCCAGCGGAGCTTGGTTCCCGACTTGACCGAATACAGCGGCGGCTGGGCGATGTACACGTAGCCGGCCTCGATCAGCTCCGGCATATGCCGGAAGAAGAACGTCAGCAGCAGAGTCCTGATGTGCGCCCCATCGACATCGGCGTCGGTGAGAATCACGACCTTGTGATACCTGCTCTTGGTGATATCCATTTCGTCGCCGATGCCGGTGCCGACGCCCGTGATCAGAGACTGTATCTCCGAGTTTTGCAGCACCCGGGTGAGCCGGTTCTTCTCGACGTTGATGATCTTGCCCCGGATGGGCAGGATCGCTTGGAAGTCGGAGTTGCGTGCCTGTTTGGCCGATCCACCGGCCGAGTTGCCCTCAACGATGAACAACTCGCTGATCACCGGGTCCCGTGATGAGCAATCGGCAAGCTTGCCGGGGAGGCCGGAAGACTCGAGCAGGCTCTTGCGCCGGGTGAGATCGCGGGCCTGGCGCGCCGCCATCCGCGCCTTGGCTGCGGTGGCTGCCTTGTCGATGATGCGCCGCCCGTCACCCGGATGCCGCTCCAACCATTCGGGGAACATCTGGTTGAGGGCCCGTTCGACGAAGGACCGGATCTCGGTGTTGCCAAGCTTCGTCTTTGTTTGACCTTCGAACTGCGGCTGCCTCACCTTGGCTGAAATGACGGCAGTGAGGCCCTCCCTCACATCTTCTCCCGTCAGATTGCCGTCCTTCTCCTTGAGGACGCTGCGGGCACGGGCGAAGTCGTTGATGGCCCGGGTGAGGGCTTTGCGGAAGCCTTCCTCGTGCGTGCCACCCTCGTGGGTGTTGATGTTGTTGGCGAACGAGAGAACGGTCTCGGTGTAGCCGCTGGTCCATTGCATGGCAACCTCGACCTCGGCCTCGTCGTTGATCTGCTCGAAGAAGGCGACCTGTTTGTGGATAGGCTCCCGTTTCTTGTTGAGGTGCTTGACGAAGTCGATGATGCCGCCGTTGTACTTGAACGTTTCGGAGACGGGTTCCTCACCGCGCAGGTCGTGAAAGCGAAACTCGACGCCTTTGTTGAGGAACGCCATCTCGCGCACGCGGCTGATAACGACTTGGCTGTTGAACTCGGTGGTCTCACTGAAGATCTCCGGGTCCGGCCAGAAACGAAGCGTGGTTCCGGTGCGCTTCCCGGGCTTGCCCTTCTTGAGCTTGCTCGTCGGCGTCCCATAGGAGAAGGACTGGCTCCAGTTGAAGCCATCGCGTACGACATGGACGTCCACCTTCGTTGACAAGGCATTGACGACGGAGACGCCGACGCCGTGGAGCCCCCCGGAGACCGTGTAGGCACCTGCTTCGAATTTGCCTCCGGCGTGAAGGACGGTCAGAACCGTAGTGAGCGCGGGCTGCTTCGTTTTGGCGTGCTTGTCGACCGGGATACCCCGTCCGTTGTCGTGGACCTCGACACTGCCGTCCGCATGGAGAGTGAGATCGATCCTCGAGCAGAAGCCGGCCATCGCCTCATCAACGGCGTTGTCCAACACCTCCCAGACGAGGTGGTGGAGACCCTTGGGGCCGGTCGACCCGATATACATCGCGGGCCGTTTGCGGACGGCTTCGAGCCCCTCGAGGACGGTGATGTCCTTAGCGCCGTAGGACGCGGCGGACGACAATCTTGGCTTGCTCAACGGGACTCCTAAACGCCTGGCCGGCGACGATTTGCGGTGTCAACTAACAAGGATGTCATTATAGGCGAAAACCCAGCGTAACCGGGCGTTTCTGCAAGGTTCACAGACCCTCCGAGAAGTCCTGGCGACGACCCACCCGGAGCCGAATCTGGGCGATCTCTCCTTGACCCACGTGGGTCTCGAGACTGCTGCGAATCTGTGCCTGTCGGAGCCGCAGCCGCGACGCGGTACTTCCGTCGGCAACCTCGACGGTGAGTACGCCTTGTGACAGCCGCACCGGACGGGAGTTGTGGCTTGCTTCGGCGCCGACGACTTGGGGCCAGATGGTCTTGACCAGTTCGAATGTTGCCAGGTGACCTTCGGTGACTCGCTCCAGAACGGCTTCGAGTGTCTTATCCACGGCGAGGAGGCCGCGGTCGGGGTCCTCTCCGGTCCAGGGATTCTTCATGGTGGAGCCTCGGTCATGTCAACTCCCCTGCGGCGACCCGCCACCGCTTTCCTATGTCTGGAACCTCATCATCGCGGGCGCTAGTGACAAAAACCTGGCCGTGGGGCAACAGCGCGGTGACCCCATCTGCCCGTCCCGGATCCAGCTCCGAAAACACATCATCGAGCAGCAGGATTGGGGGACGCCCGTGTCTCTCGTTGAGCAACTGGTAGGCGACAATACGCAAGCTCAAAGCGACCGAACGTTGTTCTCCCTGACTGGCTCGCACCCGCACTTCTCGACCTTCGAGGCTGAAGCTGGGGTCGTCGCGGTGCGGTCCCGCACTCGTTGCCCGCGTTTCCATGTCGCGCTGATGCCTTTCCGTCAGCGCGTGCAGCAATGCTGATTCGAGGGATTCAGGGTTTGGGTTCCCGAAGTCGGGTATGTCGCCAACTTCGACCCAGCTTGCGGAGTAGCTAGGCAGCAAAGTCTCATGTTCTCCGCCAACGGTGCGATATGCCTCCGACAGCCGGTCGCGTAGCCGAGCGAGTAGCCGCAGACGGTTGGCCAGTACCCGCCCGCCTGCCTCAGCCAGGCGGGCATCCCAAACTGCGAGCGTCATTGGGTCGGTGTTCCTGCCTTCCTGTCTCAGGAGGGTGTTGCGCTGGCGGAGCGCCTTTTCGTATTCCCGTTGGTCTGCTCCGACGGTTGGCACCAACTGCGCACCCAGATCGTCCAGGTACTCGCGACGCAGCGCCGGGCCTCGTTTCACCACGTCGAGATCATCCGGCAAGAACGCCACGACGGGAGCCAGTGCGGCAACGTCACTGAGTCGCTGTGGCCGCTTCTCGTTGACGAGCACCTGACGCCGGCCGCTGATCGGGATTTCGACGGCGATGTCGACGCTACTCCCTGCGTCTCGGAAACTGCCCCTGGCTATGGCACGCTCAGCTCCCGCCTGGATGAGCGCAGCATCCGGTGTGCGTCGGAAAGACTTCTGCAACGACAGATACCCGATTGCCTCCAGCACGTTCGTCTTGCCGGCGCCGTTGCGTCCAATCAGGACGTTGACGCCCGGTTCCGGTTCGAACCGGAGGCTCTGATAGCTGCGGAACTGGCTGAGCTCCAGCCAGGCAAGATGCACGGGACTCTCGACGCAGCTACAAGCGGACGGGCATCAATAGATACCGGAATGAATCATCATCGGCTGCCGTCAACAGACCGGGCTTCAGCGGATTGATAGTCTCGAGAACCAGATTCTCCGACTTCATCGCAGCAACCCCGTCCGTGAGATACCGGGTATTGAAGGCGATGACCATGTCCTCACCCTCATAGGCAGCTTCGATGTACTCCGTTTCACCGCCAACGTCCTGCCGAGTAACGCTGAGTTCAACACCCCCGGCACCAAGACTGAGGCGCACCGGAATGTGGTCCTCTGCTACCAGTGAGGCCCGGCCTACTGCGTCCAGCAGCGCTTCTTGGTTGATCGTGAGCCTGTTGGGATAACCGTCGGGAAGTAGCCGCCGGTAATCAGGGAATGAGCTTTCGATGACCCGAGCCGTCATACGTCCGCGGTCGGAACCGAAGGTTCCTTCCCGCTCCCCTATGGCAACTGCCATCTTCTCCGCCCCAATGGTGCGACCCAGCTCCTTCAGAGCCCGATACGGGATGAGTGTCGTGTTCACACCGGCAGTACCGGGCAAATCCCGCACTGCGAGACGGTATGAATCCGTGGCTACCAGACGCAGATGATCGCTCTCAGTCTCGAACAGGACGCCGGTCAACGTGGGCCGTCCATCATCCGTCGACGCCGCTATTCCCACCTGGTGCAGTGCCGCAATCAGGGCCTCGCCGTCCATTTCGACTCCCCCAGCAACGCTTCCTCCGGCAACGTCCGGGAAGTCATTCACGTCGAATTCGCGCAGGTTGAACCGAGGACCATTGCCCGTGATCTCGACTTCACCGTCCTCGGCGTTGAACGAGACCGCCCCCGGTGGCAGCTTTCGAACCGCTTCCGCCACCAGCTTCGCCGGTACCACCGTGCTGCCTTCTTCGAGAACCTCCACGGGAAGTGACGTCTCGATTGTGATCTCAGTATCGGTCCCGGTCACCTCTAGGTTTCCACCTGTGACTTGGCACAACAGCCCCTGCAGGATGGGTAGTGCCGACCTTGTTCCTACCGCCCTACCGGCTCGGGTGAGCACATCTGCAAGGTCATCTCTTTCAGCTCTGATACGCACAGTTGGATCCCTCTTCTTCGATTGTCATAGATTCAAAAGAGTAGTCGTAGTAGTAGGCACTGTGGATTGTGTACAGGTGACAAATGTGTCGGGATTCATTGGCTAATCCGCTCCACAAGCGGTGTGGATAAGCGCCGCTGTTTCCACAGTGAGTCGGTTTGACAAGAGCCGCCATGTGGAGAACATCAAGTTGTCCTCAGATCATGGGACAAAGAAGTCACGTCCTTGTACACATCGGCATCGGACTGCATGAGACCGCGGATCTTGTCGACCGCATGCAAGACCGTCGTGTGGTCACGGTCGCCGAAGGCTCTGCCGATTTTGGGTAGAGATAAGTCCGTGTACTCGCGACAGAGATACATAGCAACCTGTCGGTAGCGGGCGAGTGGCTGACGACGGCTCGGCCCGACGAGATCATCGCGCGTGTGCCCGCTGAAAGATGCCACCCGGTTGATGATGTCGTCGCAAGTGAGGGGCTTGGTGTCGAGCGCCGGCACGAGATCTCGTAGCACCTCCTGTGCCATCTCCAACGTGATGATCTCGTGGGTGAGCGCCGCATAGGCAGTGACGCGGGTCAAGGCGCCCTCGAGTTCGCGAATGTTGGTGAGCACACTCTCGGCAATGAACTCGAGAACATCTCGGGGAACAGGCGCTGGAGCAAACTCAGCGTTACTGCGCAGAATCGCCAACCGAGTTTCGACATCAGGCGCCTGAATGTCAGTGAGCAGTCCCCACTCGAACCGGCTGCGTAGTCGATCCTCCAGCGTCGTGAGATGACGAGGATGTCGATCAGAAGTGATAACGAGCTGTTTGTCTGCCTCATAGAGAGAGTTGAACGTGTGGAAGAACTCCTCGAGGATCTGCTCCTTGCCATCGAAGAACTGAACGTCATCGAGAAGAAGCAGGTCGATGGTGCGGTAGCGCGCCTTGAACTCATCCATCCGCTTGCGACGGATGCCGTTGATGAACTCGTTGAAGAACTGCTC
>JASJAS010000042.1 GCA_030066875.1 Acidimicrobiia bacterium
ATGCTGCTCGGCGAGCGCTGGGGCTTCCTGCTCGCCCTGATGGCTTCGGTGCCGTTCTGGTACACCGCCATCCTGATCTTCATCTGGGATCGCGACATGGGCTTTCGACAGAACACGTTCTACTACTGGGTGATCGTGTGGGCGATGTTCCCGGCCTACGGAATCGTCGAAGGCGTCTACACCTTCGTTCGATTGCTCGACTGAGGGCTCGAGCATGCGCACCCAGTTGATGATCATGCTGATCGTGGCGGCGGTGGCCTTGGCTGCCGCCGCAGCTCTGATTGGCCTGATTGTCTGGCTCGGATGGCAGGTGGGCGTTGCTGTTGCCATCGGGCTGCTTGCCTTGGTCGTCGTCCTCTACTTGCGCGTGATCAAGCCATGGCACCTGCGTTGGGGCGCCACCGATGAGGAAGTGGCGAGGGTCATGCCGGGTGACGAACTGATTTCCGGGGCATCCAGCGCCACCCGGGCGATTTCGATCAACGCTTCGCCGGAGCAAGTCTGGCCCTGGCTGGTCCAGCTCGGCTACGGCAAAGCAGGTTGGTACAGCTACGACTGGATCGACAACGATTTCCGTCGCAGTGCCGATCGGGTCCTCGAAGACCATCAGCAGCTCGCACCAGGTGACAGGATCCTGATGATGCCCGAAAAGGGCTTTGTCGTTCAGGCAGTCGATCAGCCGCGCTCGATCGTCAGCGTTCTCGAGGATGGCTCGACAAGCTGGAGTCTTGCGCTCTATTCGGAGGATTCGGGCACCAGATTGGTGAGCCGGTGGCGACCCAAGTTCGACCTGACTCCGGCGACCTTCCTACTAACCGTCCTCTCGGAACCGGGCACATTCGTCATGGAGCAGAAGATGCTTCGGAGCATCCGGGACCGGGTCGAAGCCGGTGCGGGGCGCCGTCTCTAGCGAGCTGCAGCGGTGGTCATGGGTCGTGAGGTTGCTCGAGGAATCCGTCCCCTGATTCATCCTGGTCGGCACGGATGAGCTCGGAAGCCTGCTCCTCGATGATGTGTCGAACGCTGGGTTGGTAGATCTCATCAAACGCACCCGGCTGGAGACCGACGCCCGAAGACCGCGGATTGTGCTTGTTGTAAACCCAGCCGCGTTCACCGGCCCAACGAGAGTTCGCAAACACGCCGAAAGCAATGCCCAGGATCACCAGCCCCAGGACGAGGTAGACCGTCATCTACTGTCCCTCGTAGGTCTCGACGACCTCTTCGACGATGTCGAGGGTGATCCCTGCCGAGGCGAGTATCTCCGGTGTGTCGCCGCCTGCGTGATATCGGCGGCGAGCGACGACTCGCGAAATGCCGCTACTGGCGATGAGCATGGCGCACACCCGGCACGGTTCCATCGAGCAGTAGATCGTCGTACCTTCGAGCTGAAGGCCATAGCGAGCCGCCTGCACGATGGCGTTCTGCTCGGCATGCACGGTGCGTACGCAGTGCTGCCGGGCGGTACCGTCGTCGTCGATGACTTGCTTCAGATAGTGGCCGGCCTCGTCGCAGTGAGGCATCCCAGAGGGCGAGCCGACATAGCCGGTGCAGATGATTCGCTTGTCCCGCACCACGACGCAACCGCTCTTTCCTCGGTCGCAGGTAGCACGCGCCGCTACCTGATCGACAAGTTCGAGAAAGTAGTCGTCCCAGCTCGGCCGCATCGGGCCACGTTACAGGGCGAGGTGCTAGTTCGTCTGCTCAGGTTCCGACTGCCGTTTGATCCTCGGCGTAGACGGCGGTGGCGTAGGCGTTGATGTAGCGACGGCGGGCGAACTCGTTGTCTTCCTTCCGAACGGCCATCGACCCGATCACCAGATCCGGGGTCTTTTCGACCGAGCGCGGCAGGTATTCGCAGGCGTATCGCCAGGCACCGGGGGAGCGGGCCTCATCCCAGTCGAGGTACAGCGCGAAACTGGCGCCGACTGCTTCGCAGCTGAGGAACTCCGAGGTCACCCGGGTCGGAAGCGCGCTGTAGAGGTCGACGCTATAGGTCGAGCCGTTGTCCTTGGCCAGATCGAGGAAGAAATCCTGGAGCATTTCTCGTGATCCCGGTTCCACCATCGCTATTGCTTCCCAGTGCTGGGCGACAGCCGGATCAGGGGAGATCGAGATGTACGTGCGCTCCCCGAGGTCGAGAAGCTGTAGGGAATTGTCGAAACGGGGTGCTTCGTCCTCATGCCATTCGAGAGTCACCAGCGGTTTCATGCCGAGCTCTTCACGGATCCGTTCGAATGCCTCGTCTTCATCGTGGAGCTGATAGACGTCGGACGCGATGATGCCCATGTCCACAGGCACCACGGGCATAACCAGCCGGCCGTGCTCGGTCTGCAGCCGGACTTCGGTCATTTCCCCTAGGAGTTCCTGGTCGAGCGCGTTTGGGTCGAGTGTCAACTTCTCATCCTCCACATTGACGTTGAATCGGCCCGTTCCCCGGTGCACCTGAGCGCTTCTTGGCACTGCCCCAGGTTGAGCTAGCCAATTGACGGGCACGGCCCGGGTGAATCACCCGGGCTGTGGCAGCTCGACGGTCGTTAGCTGAGGAGTTCGTCGACGTCGAGATCGTCCCCGAACCCCTGTTCCTGGATGTGAAGCAGATGGTCGCGAATCTCGTCGTCGCTGCAACCTTCCGCACGCATCCGGGCAACGCCGTAGCGCACGAGTTGTTCCGCGCACTCCTCGTTCTCCCGAAGGAAGTCTCGGATGAAACCTGGGCCGACGAACCGTGGGCCACGCCACCCTGCGGATTGTCTCCGCATGTGGCGCAGCCTCATGTGGTGATGGCGATGGTGCATCCTGCGTCGTGTTCTCTTGAGCCCCACTGGGGGCCTCCTTTCATTCGATACAATCTGTAGCGCTACAATCTGTAGCATATACCCGGTTTGTAACTTATGCAACAAATTGTTGTACAGTTAGAGCATGCCGCATCGGAACAAGGGACACGGGGATCATCACGGTCGCGGCGGACATCGCCGTCACGATCCCCGAGTTGCGCGCACGCGAGCTGTTGTCCTTGAAGCCGCGCGCAAGCTCCTAGTTGAGGAAGGACCGGATGCGGTGACGGCGCTGCGGGTCTCGCAGGCTACCGGCATCGCCCGCACCACCATCTACCGGCACTGGCCAGAGCGAGAGGATCTCCTGCGCGAGACGGTCGCTATGGACGAACCGGATTCACACATTGCCTTGACCGGAAATACACGGGCCGATCTGATTGCGATGCTCGGCCATATGGCTGAGCAGGTCGGCAAGCGGCGCAGCGCCCGCATGATGGCTGTTGCGTTTGAGCGAGCCGGCTACCGGGGGCGGGCTGGAGGCCCCCACCGCGAGATGGTGAGGAAGCGCATGGAACCGCTGCGCAAGATCGTCGAATCCGGGATCGCCCAGGGCGACCTGGCAGCCACGCTCGACGCCGACGCTGCGGTGGCCCAGCTTGCCGGTCCGGCCTTCTTTCGTGCTGTGCTGATGCGCCAGAAGGTGACCGCCGACTTTGTCGCAGACACAGTTGATGCCTTCATGGCGGCCCATTCCGCCTAGGGGGAGCTCTAGATAACTCGACCATCACGCGGGGCAGCGCGCTCCTGTAGTACGACCTGAAGAGGCCCGGGACGCTAGCCCGGGCCTCTTCTTGTGTGTCGTGCGGGAGGAGGGAGGGAGGCGCTTACGACACAAACCTCATCGTCATGGGGTAGCGGTAGTAGTTGCCGTTGGAGGTTGCGATCGCTGCCCGGATGGCCAGGACGAACCAACTGATGGCCACCACCGGCAGGAGGATCAAACCCACCAGCAAGAGGATGGAAAGCGCGGAGATGAGCGCCCAAATCATGAACGAGATGTTGAAGTTGAGCGCTTCCTTGGCGTGGTACTCCACCCAGGGGTCGTCCTTCTTGAACAGCCAAACCAACAAGGGCCCTACGAGCGATGGGATGCCCAGGAACATGATGAAGGCCGACAGGTGACTGGCGGTGGCCAGGTTACGGGAGTCATTTGTAACGACTTGCGGTGTCGGCTGGGGTGTCTCAGTAGTCATTTCTCGATCCTTTGATCTTGTTTCCTTCATCGTGCCTGCGGGAGCCGCTGGTGACCATCGGGTGTCACCCTGGTTCGACCCTGAGACGACCCTGAGCCGCTACGCACGGGTACCATCACGTCATGTCCTCCTTCAGTTATGACGCGGAGACGGCGCTGGTCGTTGTGGACGTTCAGAATGATTTTGCCGATAGGAACGGCTCCATTTATGTGACCGGCGGTGAGGAAGTGGTTCCCGCAATCAATGCGGAGATCGCCCGGGCACGCAGTGCGGGGGCACATGTGGCGTACACCGCCGACTGGCATCCTCAGTCGACTCCACATTTCGCCAAGGATGGCGGCATCTGGCCGGTGCACTGTGTTGGGGACACGTGGGGGGCTCAGTTTCACCCCAACCTCATCGTTGACGGTCCTGTAGTCCGCAAAGGGACCGGCGGCGAGGACGGCTACTCGGGATTCTCGGTGAGGGACCCTGAGAGCGGGCACATCACAGCAACCGGACTCGCTGAGCAATTAGAGCGCTGGGGAGTCAAGACGGTGGCGGTATGCGGTTTGGCGACCGACTACTGCGTCAAGGAGACCGCCCTCGACGGAGCGAGCGAGGGATATGGAGTCATCCTTCTCGAGCACGCAGTGCGTGCAGTGAATCTCGAGCCCGGCGATGGGGAGCGGGCACTTGCCGAGATGGCGGAAGCCGGTTGCCGCCTTGTGCCGGCGACCTAGCGGACAACCCCGCTGGTTGCGAAGATGCGATGCTTCACACGCAGCTCGCCGGGGAACTCGGCGGCAAGCAACGACGCCAACTCGTCGTCAAATACCTCTACCTGTTCCTCGTTCAGGGCAGAGCCGACTCCATTGCAGGTGCGGATTCGTCCCCGCCATGCTTCGTGGCTGAACGCTACGTCGACGGTGTAACTGAAGCTTTCAACCTGCTCGAAGCCACTTTCGTCCAGCGCCCGGACTTGCTCAGGGTGGACGCCGCGCCATCCGGCCTTAGGCCAGCCGGGATTGTGCTGCAGGATCAGATCTTCGGTTCTGCCGGCAACGTTCCCGGGCAGTGGGACATAGCTGAAGTTGCAGATCAGCAGGCGGCCGGTCGGGGCCAGGACACGGCGCACCTCGGTGATGGTTGCCTCCGCGTCGAACCACCACCAGCACTGCCCGGCACTGACCAAGTCGTACGCCGAGTTATCGAGCCCAGTCGCCTCAGCGCGTCCCGGAACGAACCGAGCCACTAAACCCTGGTCTGCCGCGGCAGCGCGGGCGACATCCAGCAACTCCGGCGCGATGTCGAGCCCTGTCGCTAATAGGCCGCGCGCGGCGAAACCCAGTGCGAGGGTGCCTGTCCCAGTTCCGAGGTCGAGGGCACGCAGCCCGGGCCGGATCCAGCGACGCTCCGCTAGCTCATCGAAGAAGCTGTCGGGGAAGCCCGGCCGGTGGCGTTCGTAGTCGACGGCAGTGCGGCCGAAGTCGATCGGCCTTCCCTCATGGTCGGTCGCTGCGTGAGGCTCTTCCACGAGGCGAGGGTACCCGGGCGGAGAAGCTGGCAACGACAGCTCGGGGCAACGAGTATGGGTATGGGTCACGGATCGATGGAGCGCAACGATGTACCAACCCGAACTCGAAACGATGGGCCATGCTGCCAAGCACCACCTGCAGAGCGAACGCTTGATAGCACTGATCGAACGGCTCGAGGCTTCAGACGTGCCCTACTGGCAGCAGAAGATGGCAGGCGTCGGCTCGGTCAAGTCGATAAACGACATCACCGGTCTTCCGTTCACGGTGAAAGCGGAAATGCGGGCTGCCTTTCCGTACGGGATGCTCACCGTGCCGGTCGATGACTGCAATCGGATCCACGCATCATCCGGTACATCAGGCAAGCCGACGGTGGTGGCCTACACCAAGGCAGATCTTGGAGTCTTTGCCGAAGTGAACGCCCGGGTACTGGGCTGTGCCGGTGCCCGCCCCCAGGACGTCTTCCACATTGCGTATGGCTACGGCCTGTTCACCGGCGGGCTCGGACTTCACGGCGGGGCCGAGCTGTTCGGCGTCACCGTCGTGCCGGCATCAGGGGGAAACGCAACCCTCCAAGTGGAGCTGCTCGCTGATCTAGGTGCCCGCGGCTTCTGTGCCACTCCATCTTTCACCCTGCTGCTTGCCGAGCGAGCCGAAGCCGCCGGGTTGATGGGCCGAATCAAGGTGGAGTACGGCATTCTCGGCGCCGAGCCCTGGTCGGAGTCCATGCGGGCGAAGATCGAGGAGGCCTGGGATATCCACGCCCTGGACATCTACGGTCTCTCCGAAGTCATTGGGCCGGGAGTGGCCATGGAGTCGGTTGAGGGCATGGGTGCCCCTTTCATCTTCGACGATCACTTCTTTCCCGAAATCGTTGATCCCAAGACCGGCGACCCGGTGCCGAATGGCGACTTCGGCGAACTCGTGCTCACGACACTGACCAAAGAGGCGCTGCCCGTAATCAGATACCGCACAGGAGATATCACCCGGTTCGTCGACGAGCCTTCGCCTTGCGGGCGTACCTTCCGGCGGATGGATCGAATCAGCGGGCGGGTCGATGACATGCTGATCGTGCGCGGGGTCAACGTCTTCCCTTCCGAGGTTGAGGCGGTAGTGCTTGCCGAACCTGGGGTGTCGGGTCAGTGGGCCATCGTGCTTGATAAGCGAGGGACGCTGGTGGAGATGGTGGTGCGCTGCGAACTCGAGTCGCAAGCAGATGTGCCGCGACGGGACCACATTCGCGACAGGATCGAAAGGCAGCTGCACTCGCGGCTCCGGGTACGCACCCGCGTGGCTATCGGTGCCCCCGGCTCGATGCCACGCTCCGAGGTAGGTAAGGCAAGACGAGTGTTCGAGCAGGTCGACGACCGGGATCCCTTGGCATCTTGACCTTCGTCTCCTCGCGAGGTGGCGCCCAGCCGGATGAGGCACAGCGGGTGCCTCATCGGTGTGCAGCTGCCACCTGCCGCCGCGGACAACGCCCTACGATGCCGTCGTCAGCAGACCGCGAACGGATGCGCCATTGACCACCAAGCAGACCAGCAAAGGCACCCTGGGCACCTTCGCCGGAGTCTTCACCCCGTCGATCCTCACCATCCTCGGCATCATTCTCTTCCTCAGGCTGGGGTATGTTGTCGGCAACGCCGGCCTGCGGAATGCGCTGATCATCATCGGGGTTGCCACCGCCGTCTCGGTGCTCACCAGCATCTCGCTGGCGGCCATCGCTACCAACATCGATGTGAAGGGTGGCGGCGACTACTACATGATCTCCCGCACCCTGGGAGTGGAGTTCGGCGGCGCCATCGGCATAGTGCTCTTCCTGGCCCAGTCCGTGTCGATCGCCTTCTACGCGGTCGGCTTCGGAGAGGCTACGGTTGCCATCTTCGGTGTCGACGCCGACTGGGCGGCGCAAGCAGTCGCCGCAGTCGCCGTTCTGTTGCTGTTCGGCCTGGCTTGGCTGGGTGCCGACGTCGCCAGCCGCTTCCAATTCGTGGTCATGGCGCTGCTGGTGGCCGCCTTGCTGTCGTTCTATGTGGGTGCGTTCGGCAGCTTTGACGGCGGGATGGCCGGCGAGGGGTGGCAGGCTCCAGAAGCGGGGCTCGGCTTCTGGGCGGTCTTTGCGATCTTCTTCCCTGCGGTAACCGGGTTCACACAGGGAGTCAGCATGTCCGGCGACCTGCGCGACGCGGGGAAGAGCCTGCCGCGCGGGACCTTTGCCGCCGTCGGTCTGTCGACCATCGTCTACGTTTCGGTGGCGATCCTCATCGCCGGCAACGCCAGTTCGTCCCAGCTCATTGAGGACACCTCGATTCTGAATTCGATCGCGTCTTTCGGGCCGCTGATCGACGCTGGCGTCATCGCGGCGACTCTGTCGTCGGCAATGGCCTCTTTCCTGGGTGCTCCACGCATATTGCAGTCACTTGCCGCTGATCGAGTCTTTCCCGTCCTGAACGCTTTCGCCCGGGGACATGGGCCGGCTTCGAACCCCCGGCGGGCGGTTCTCCTATCGCTGGGAATCGCGCTTGGAACCGTGGCCATCGGCAACCTCAACGCCATCGCACCGGTGGTGTCGATGTTCTTTCTGATTTCCTACGGCTTGCTCAACTACGCCACCTACTACGAAGCCCGGGCGGCGAGCCCATCATTCCGCCCGCGCTTCCGCTTCTTCAACCGTCGGGCGAGCCTGGTTGGAGCACTTGCTTGCGCCGCAGCGATGCTGGCTATCAACGTCACCGCAGGAGCTGCCGCCATTCTGATCCTGGTCCTCATCTATCAATACTTGCGCCGCATCGATCGGCCGCAGCGATGGGCCGATGCCAGCCGCTCGTACTACTTCCAGCGGGTCAAGGAGGGGATTCGGGCGATGACGGCTGAGGCCGAGAACCCACGCAGCTGGCGTCCCCAGGTGCTGGCGTTTTCCGCCGATCCGCAGCGGCGTGCTCGCCTTCTCCGCTTCGGGTCGTGGCTCGAGGGTGAAAGCGGGCTGACGGCTGCGGTCCAGATCGTCGTTGGTGAAGGCGCACTCATGCGCAGGGAGCGCCACGAGAGCGAAGAACGGCTTCGCGGAGAGATCGAGACGCTCGGACTCGATGTTCACGGCAGGGCAGTCTTGGCGCCCGATGCCATGGAGGCACTGCCGGTGATCGTGCAGTCGTTCGGCCTCGGTCCCCTCAAGGCCAATACGGTTCTCTTTGGATGGCCCGAGGAGACCGACGAGATGCATCTCGCCGGCTACGCCCAGGCGGTCCGGGAGACGCACCGATTGGGGGTCAATGTCGTCAGCATGCTCAGCGACGAGGAACGCTGGGCACAGCTCGAAGAATCGCCGCGCGGGGAGCGGCGTATCGATGTCTGGTGGCAAGACGATGATTCCAGTCGGCTGGCGCTGCTCAGCGCCTACCTGTTCACCAGGACCCGGGCATGGTCGCGAGCCCGGATCCGTGTGCTCGGATGGGCCGACAGCGAAGTGGAAGTAGATGCGGCCACCTCGACGATACGGAGCCTTCTCGACGAATCGCGTATCGACGCTGATGTGGAGTGCTTTGCCACGCCATCGCTCGGCCAGATTGCTCGCACATCGGGGAAGTCGAGTTTCGTCATGCTGCCGTCTGCTCTGCGCCAAGGAGCCTTCTTCGGGCCCTTCGAACGGTCCACGCCGCTCCTGCTGACGATGCTTCCGACCAGCGCCGTGTTCATGGCCGGATCTGCCATCGATCTCACAGCGGGTCCGGAGACGGAGCAAAGCATCCAACTACGAGCCGCCGAGGAATTGGTGCACGTTGCCGCGAATCGTCTCCGCACCCTCGAGAAACAGCAGGAGCGACTCGAGGCTGAGATCGAGATACGAACCGGTGGGGACGACTGGGCAGCCGACGACGTCGCAGCGGCCCAGCAGCGCCTGCGAACGGTGGAACGGCGGATTCTCACAACCCGAGCCAAGCTGGATTCCGCCAAGGCCGACGTTGCGGCGCTGCTAGACGAGCCCACCCCTTCCGGCGACTGAGGCTGTCGTGGCCATCATCCTCGCCCTGTCCGGCGCGTTGTTCTCTGGTTCGGGTGATTTCCTGGGCGGGGTGGCGAGTCGTCGCGGCCGCGTCATGGCCGTGGTTCTCTTCAACCACGTCGCCGGCGTCGTTGCGGTCTTGGCGTTGGGTCCCCTGTTTGGCGGGAGCCTCGATTGGCCGACGGTCTGGTGGGGCGGGCTTGCCGGATTGAGCGGAGCCTTCGCCGTGGTCTCGCTGTATCGCGGATTTGCCCGCAGCAACATGGCCGTTGTTTCTCCGATCGCTGCGGTCGGGGCGGGGGCCTGGCCGGTTGTATGGCAGATCGCGGGTGGTGACGTCCCGAGATTGGTGGTGATGACAGGGCTGATCGTCGGGTTGCTGGCCATATGGACCATCAGTAGCGGCGGGCCCATCCACGAAGCTGAGGATGTGCGCGCTGGCGTCATCTACGGCATGCTGGCCGGGCTCGGCTTTGGGGGTCTGTACATCTTCCTCAGCCTCGGTTCCGACACGTCGGGCATCTGGGCGCTGCTTCCGGCGCGGGCCGCGGGCTCCATAGTGGTCTTGGGCATCGCATCCGCAACGGGCCGGGAGTTGGTTCCGCATCGCAAGGCGGTGGCGCCCAGCATCGGTGCAGGTGCTTTCGTCACGCTAGGCAACGGGCTCTTCGTGGTGGCCTCTACCAAGGGATCGCTTGCAGTGGTCGCGGTGCTCGCTGCCATGTTCCCGGCCGCCACCGTGATCCTGGCGTGGCTGGTTCTCGGTGAGCGCCTCACCCGACAGCGTCAACTGGGTCTGGTGCTCGCGCTCGTGGCGGTCGGCTTGGTAGCGGGCGGATAGGTGCCGTCCCTCCGGTCCGAACTTGCGTACATCGGCGGGGTTGTAGGCCGCCGATGTACGCAAGAACAGAGAAGAGAGGGAGCCGGCTGGTAGCCGGCTCCCTACATGCCCATTTGGGTGGGCGGCCCTAGAGAGGTTGTCCTATTCGGCGGACGCCCTCTCCGAAGGCATTGCGACCTCTACCTCTTCAGTATCCATCGGCAGGATCAGGTTGGCAACAACGCCGATAACGGCTGCCAGTGCCAGACCCGAGATCTCTACATCACCGATCGACAGCGGTGCTGACAGGCCGGAGACACCAAGACCGAACACCAAGATGAGGCCGACAACAATCATGTTGCGACCCTTCTTGAAATCGACTTGTCCCTCGACCAGCGTCCGCATACCAACTGAAGCGATCATGCCGAACAGCACAACCGACAATCCACCCAAGACCGGCACCGGAACGGTGCGCAGGATGGCAGCCAGCTTCGGAATCAGGCCTAGCAGAACCGCAAACGCGGCACCGATTCGGATGATGAACGGGTCGTAGACCTTGGTAACGGCCAGCACCCCCGTGTTCTCCGAGTACGTCGTGTTAGGCGGACCACCGACCAGGCCGGCGAATGCCGTTGCGATACCGTCACCAAGCAGTGTCCGGTTCAGACCGGGATCGTCGAAGAAGTCCTTACCAACGACTCGACCGTTGGCCAGGATGTCGCCGACGTGTTCGATCATCGTCACAAAGGCAATCGGTGCGATCAACGCAATCGGTGCCCATGAGATGTCACCCAGACCCCAAGTGAAGTCCGGCCAGCCGATCCAGTCAGCCTCGCCGACCGCATCGAAGCTGAAATCGCTGTAGAACAGCGCAGCTGTGAGATAGCCGACGACGGCGCCCGTCAGGATCGGGAGCATCTGGAACAGGCCCCGGAAGAAGATCGCCGCGATGACCGTGGCGAGCAACGTCACGATGGCCAGCCACCACTCACCCTCCGCCATCCCAATGGCGACGGGAGCGAGCGTGATACCAATTACCGTGATAACCGGGCCGGTGACGATCGGCGGGAAGATCCGCTTGATGACGTCGTGGCCGACGAACGTCACGATGATCGACATGGCGAGGTAAATGACTGCCGCACCCACGATGCCGGCACCGATGCCCGCCCAGGAGTAACCGCGCTCGACGCCGGTGATGATCGGCGGGATGAACGCAAACGACGAGCCCAAGAACACCGGCACCATCTGCTTTGTCACCAGGTGGAACAGCAGAGTTCCTACGCCGGCTGCAATCAGAGCAACCGACGGGTTCAGCCCGGTGAGCAGCGGTACAAGGACCGTCGCCCCGAACATGGCAATAGTGTGCTGCAACCCCAGCACAGTCTTCTTCTGCAGAGTTAGCTCCATATACCCTTCCTCTCCCACACGAGATGAAAGCCACCCCATCCGGAGTGGCTTTCCTTCCTCATCATCGGGTCTGTCACCCGAACCCGGTCGCTGCTCGGAGCCGCGACCAAGACTGTTGTCACTTCACCCGGTTCGACCGTCGCACGAGAAGGCTTCATGGTCCCTCCCCGTCTTGCGACCGTTGCTGGGTGCGTTTCTGCGGTCATGCTGCCCTGAACACCATCCCGTAGAAGTCGTCGTAGGTTTCTTTCCGTACCACTTCGACGGAGCCGGCTACGTCCATGCCGATTTGTGGATCCTCGATATCGAGTTGACCCAACATCCGCATGCCGTTCTCCAGCTCAACGATGCCGAGGCCGAGAGTAGCGACCTCGTATTGGGCGGGCAGGTTGTATACCCGGGTCCATGTCAGCAGTTTGCCGCTCTTGGGTAGCGGCACCGTATCGAACTCGAAGAAATCGTTCTGCTTGCAGCCCTTGCAGACCATCCGCATCGGATAGTGCATGGTTTCGCAGAGCCGGCACTTGTAGGCGTAGATCTCGCGGGCCATCAGTCCTCCCTCACAAACGTGAGACAAACAACGTTGTTGCCGAAGCCGCCGAAGTTGAGGCTGAGCCCGGTACGGGCGCCTTCCACCTGTCGCTTCTCGCCGTCACCACGCAACTGGGTGACGATCTCCCACGCCTGGGCAACCCCGGTTGCCCCGACTGGGTGACCACGGCCCTTGAGGCCTCCTCCTACGTTGATCGGGATCTTGCCGCCGAGGGCGGTCTCACCCTTCTCCAAAGCAATGTGACCTTCGCCTTTGGGGAAGAACCCGACTTCCTCGCTCTCGGCGATTTCGAGGATCGTGAACGCATCGTGGAGTTCGGCGACGTCGATGTCCTCCGGTCCGAGACCCGACATGTCGTACGCGGCCCTCGCCGCGTTGCGAACCGCCAGTAGGTCGGTCGGTTCTTCGCGTTCGAACACGGCATGGGTGTCGGTCGCCTGGCCGATGCCGCTGAGCCGAATCATCGGCCGGCCCAGCTCCTGGGCCTTCTCCTTCGACACCAGGATGATGGCGGCACCGCCGTCGGAGACCGGACAGGCGTCAAAGAACCGGAGCGGCTCTGCGACATACGGGTTGTTGGTCATCGCCTCAGGTGAGTCCAAGATGCCCTCGAGGGTGATCCCCTGCTGGAGGTGGGCCCACACGTTGTTGAGCGCTGCGTTCTGGTTCTTGACCCCGACCATTGCGAGATGGCGTTCGGTGACGCCGTACTTCTCCATATAGAGCCTGGCGAACATCGCAGCATGCGACGGCAAGGTGACTCCGTAGATGTACTCGGTCAACGGGTGGGTCAAGGTCGCGACGAAGTCGGTCGCCTCGAGGTTGTTCACCTCACGCATCCGCTCCACGCCGGCAACCAGGACCACGTCATCCATGCCGGAGGCCACCGCCTGAAAACCTGCCTTGATGGCAGCAGCACCCGATGCCGGCCCGTTCTCGATGGCGGCCGCGCCCGCCGGAAGCAAGCTGAGGCTGTCTGCGACGGCGCTGCCCAGCGCAGTCTGATGGTTGACCCGGGGAGCCCCCATGTTGGCCACATAGAGCTGATCGACCTCGGTAACGCCGGCGTCCTTGAGTGCCATCATCGAGGCGTACGACGCAATCTCGACAAGTGGATACTCGAGGCGGGTGAAAGTGGTGATCCCGATGCCGGCCACATAGACCTCACGCATTGCCGGCCCCCTTTTCCATCTCCCAGCGTTGCTGGACCAGGGCTGTGGCCGTCGGGTCGTACATTGCTCGGGTAGCCGCCAGCGGATCGAGAGCAGGGGTCGGCGGATCCGACGGCGGAAGGATCTTCTCCATCGCCTTCTCGAGTAGTTCCGTGGGTACCGGCCGGCGGCCTACCACCAGCTTGGAACGGGCATTGTCGAATAGCTCCCGTGTCAGCGCCCAAGACGGAACTCCGCCGAGCTCGTGGGGGATGTCGAAACGTTTCTCCAGCTTGTACTCGATCATCCAACGCCGGAAACCGATCGGCGACTCGGCAACGATCAACACCTCATCGTGGCCGAGAGTGTCGATGTGGTATTCCATCTTGGCGGCGAATCCGTGGGCGCCAATGCGAAGACCACGCCGCAACGCCAGTGTGTGCAGCGACAGCCCCAGCCCCGGTTTCACCTCACGGCCGTTGACAATCGCTGCCAGCTCACCGTCGACCTGGAGCGCCAGCACATACTGATCTTGGAAGCGGTACTGGTAGTAGCCGAGCAGTTCGGCATACACCCTCGCGGCGACCAAGTCGTAGAAGTCACGTTCCACATGGATGAGCGGCTCCACATGCTTCAACAGGTCCGGAATCTCATCCCGGAAGACCTGCCTGACTACGACCGCCTCGCCGCTGGCCAGCATCATGTACTTTGGCTCGTACGGCTCCATCTCGGCGTCGGTCGGCCGAAGGATCTTCTCTAGATCGACGGACATTCGTCTTGTCTCCTGTTCTCTCGTGTCAGGACGTGGACTTCTCGAGGTAGGCCATGGCGACCTTCTCCTGGGTCACCGGCATCGACTTGATGCGAACACCAAGGGCGTCGTAGACGGCGTTGGCAATCACCGGAGCGGCCGCAATCATGGTGTGTTCGCCTACCCCGCGTGCCCCAAATGGCCCGTCCGGCTGGGGAACCTCGACGATGATCGGTACCACCTCGTCGGGGATGTCGAAGGCGGTCGGGATCTTGTAGTCGGTGAAGTTGGGGTTCATCATCTTGCCGGCTTCGTCGAAGCGCATGTCTTCATAGAGAACTGTGGCCAGTCCCTGGACGAGGCCGCCGACGATCTGGCCCTTGACGAGATCAGGGTTGATGGCCTTACCTGCGTCTACTGCCAGCGCCGCCTTGCGCACCCAGATTCGGCCGGTGTCCTTGTCGATCTCGACTACGACGCCGGTGGCACCGACGGTGTAGTGCACGTTGGGGTGTCCGCCTTGCCCGGTTTCCGGATCGCTGAGTGCGTTGGTGAACTCCGGCATGAACTTACCGCTGGCGATTATCGGGCCGCCCCGCCAGGTTCCTTCATCAGTCTGGATGCCGTCGATGACGAAGTCGCTGAGGGGCTTCTCGAAGACCGGGTCGGTCTTGCATTTGACCTTCTCGTTCTCCAAATACAGCGAATCATCTTCATAGCCGTACACCTGATGGATCACGTCGAAGATCTTGGCGCGGGCTTCGACGGCGGCTTTCTCGACCGCCAGCCCAGAGCTCCAGGTGACGTGAGAAGCTACCGTCTGCCACTCGTAGGGATTGCGGTCCGTGTCCGGTGTCTCGACCCGGATCTTCTCCACCGGGACGGTGAGGATCTCGCTGGCGATCTGGGCCATCACGGTGAGGTAGCCCTGTCCAAGCTCCATGCCGGAGACCGTGATGTTGATGCTGCCGTCCTCATTGAATTTGAGGAAGGAAGCCGACGAAGCGTTCGGCGGCATCGCCGGAGCCTTCCAAAACAGGGCAATGCCCTTGCCCATCACGGTGTTGGGGTTATCCGACTGCTCTTCGACACCCCACTCGATGGCGTCAGCCACCTTGTCGATAGCTTCGATCATTCCTGACGGGTTCATGTGCCCGCCGTAGGAGAGCTCGTCACCCTCGACGATGGCGTTCTTGCGTCGGAATTCGACCGGGTCCATGCCGATGGCTTCGGCTATGCGGTCCATATGCGACTCGAGCCCGAAGTGGAACTCCGAGTAGCCAAAACCGCGATAGGGGCCGCCTGGCGGCAGGTTGGTGTACATGCACAGCGAGTCGTTGCTGATGTTGGGCACGCGGTAGGGGCCGGTGGCCGACAATCCGGCCGCGTTGACCACGTTGGCGCCGTACTCGACGTAGGCGCCGGCATCCCAGTACAGCTTGTGCTCGACGGCGGTGATGGTGCCGTCGTCCATCACGCCGACTTTGAGCTCGGCTGTGACGCCCTGCCGCTGATAGGTGTTGTAGAACTCCTGCTCCCTCGTCCACCGCAGTTTGAGCGGGCGACCCTTTACGAGCGTGGCCATGGCGGCTCCGAGGATCTCCATCGAGACACCGGCTTTGCCACCGAACCCGCCCCCGATGTACGGGGTGATGACCCGGACGTCCTTGTGGGTGAAACCAAGCGGTTCCAAGGCTTGGGCGAAGAGGTGGCGTTGGGTGTGGGGCGACTGTGAGGCCGTCCACACGGTGAGCCGATCTGCCTGGTCGAGCTTGCTGACGGTGACATGGGGCTCGATTGCACAGTGGGCATAACGAGGTACGAAGTAGGTGTCCTCGAGCACATAGTCGGCCTCAGCGAACGCCTTTTCCGTGTCGCCCTTGCGGATCTTGCGCCAGTGGGCGATGTTCGTGTCCGCTTTGGGGAAGAACCAGGGGACGTGGGTGTAGTCCGCCAACTCCGGGTGGATGAGATCGGCGTCTTCCTCGAACGCCTGCTTGGGGTCGAGGATCGGGTTCAGCACCTCGTACTCGACCTCGACCAGCTTGGCCGCTTGTACCGCCTCACGGTGGCTGCGGGCGATCACCCCTGCCACCTGTTCGCCGACAAAACGGACGTGGTCCTGGGCGAAGATGTACCGGTCCTCCATGTACATGCCGAATTTGTACGGGAAGTCTTTGCCGGTCACGACCCGCACGACCCCCTTGGCCCGTGCGGCCTCGGTTGTGTCGATGGAGACGATCCTGGCAAAGGCATGTGGGCTCTCCACGATGGCGGCGTGGAGCAGCCCGGGGCCGAAGTCGATGTCGTCGACGAACTCGGCGGCACCACTGATCTTGTCGAGGCCATCGATACGGACGGCGTCGGTACCGACTGCCTTCAGCTCGTCCTCCTTTGCATCGGCTTCGAAGGGGAACGTCGTTGTCATGGCGTTTCTCCTTGTCCTTGGCCAGCCGCAAGGACGGCGTCGATAATCGGTTCGTAGCCGGTGCAACGGCACAGGTTGCCGGCAAGGGCCTCCTGCACATCGTGACGAGACGGGTTGGGATTCAGTTCGAGCAGTTCGGTTGCCGACAGCACGATCCCGGGGGCGCAGAAGCCGCACTGGAAGGAGTTGTTGCTGATGAACAGGTCCTGCAGCTGGCTCATGCCTTCGTAGCTGATGCCTTCGACGGTGACGATGTCGTGGCCCTCGGCTTCCACGGCCAGGACCAGGCAGCTCCGTACGGAGCGCCCATCCATGAGGATGGTGCACGAGCCGCAGTCGCCGCGCTCGCAGCCGACCTTCGGACTCTTGGTTCCGACCTGTTCGCGGAGGACGTCGAGCAGCACATCGGCCGCCGCGACGTCGAGCACCCATTGCTCTCCGTTGACCTTGAGTTCCAGGTTCATGGCCACCCCCTCACACCAATCTGGCACCGTAGGCCGGGCCGGTGCCGTCCAGTCTCTGCCGAGCTGCCCAGAGCCCACGTTTCAGCATCACCGCCGTCATGTGGGTGCGGTATGCGGCAGTGGCTCGCATGTCGGTGATCGGGCTGATCTCGTCGGGGACCATCGCCACTGTACGGGCGACGAGATCGTCATCGAGCTCATTGCCGTGCAATGTGTTCTCGATGCGCGCGGAACGGATCGGGGTCGGGGCGACTGCGCCAAAAGCAACCCGGTATTCGTTGTCCGGGTACGCGGCGATGCCAACTGCGGCCTGGGCGAGGTCCTCGCCGGCATATCGCATCAACTTGACGTAGACGCCGCCGTGTTTGCGTAGCTTCAAGGTCAGATGGGTCACGACTTCGTCGTCGGTCAACGCCGTCTCACGGAGGCCGGTGAACCAGTCGTTGATGTCGACACTGCGATCGCCGTTGGGACCGGTGAGATGGACAGTCGTGTCGTAGACGAGGAGCACCGGTCCGGCATCGCACGAGGGGACTGCTGAGCAGATGTTGCCCACCATGGTGGCTCGGTTGCGGATGCCTGGGGAGGCGACCGTCTCGGACATCTCGGCCAGCAGTGGGACGTGCTCGTGGATGGTCTCCGACTCGATGAGGTCGGTGAACGTGACCAGCGATCCGATGTGCAGCTCATCGTCGACGACCTTGATCTCGCTGAGATCGGGTATGTCCTTGATGTCGACAACGAGGTCGGGTGCGATAACGTCGTCGCGCAGCCAGGCAACGAGATCGGTTCCTCCCGCCAGGATCATCGCCAGCCCGGGGTGCTCCGCCAGGGTCTGGGTGGCCTCGGCAAGCGTCGTGGGACGTCGGTACTCGAATTCTTTGGCGATCACCAAAGCAAACCTCCTCCAACCCGATCCACGAAGCTTACAAACTGTTAACCATCGTTGGCAGGGCCGAATGTCACCGGGCCTTCGGACGGTTTGACTTGAAGGAACCGGCCGGCGTTACGAGCCGCCCTCCGTTCTTGCGTAACTGGCGGCCTATGTGGGCCGCCAGTTACGCCGGAATGCTGTTGGCTGTTTGACCTAGTCCCGGCTGGTTTCGCTGAGCACCGTCCCATCCGCAGCGCGAATCCGGACCACCATCGGCATCTGCCCCGGCAGGCTGTGGGTGGCGCAGCCGAAGCACGGGTCGTAGGCACGGAACGCCATCTCGATCTTGTTGAGCACGCCTTCGGTGACCTCTACACCCTTGTGAATGAGTCCCTGGGCCGCCTTCTTGATCGACATGCTGATGGAGGCGTGGTTGTTGGTCGTACCCACGATCAGGTTCACCTTCTGCAGGACCCCCCGCTCATCGGTCACGTAGTGATGTGTAAGCGTCCCTCGCGGTGCTTCTACCGAACCTATGCCCTCCGTTGGCGTTTCCGTCGGAATCGTTCGGATGTCGGGGCTGGTGATTTCCTCATCGAGCGCAAGTTCCATTGTCCGCTCGGCGGCGTAGACCAACTCGACCACTCGGGCCCAATGTGTTGCCAGCGTTTGATGCACCGGAGTGTTGCCAGTCGGGTCGCCGGTCAGCGTCTTGAAGTAGCGCTCGTACTGCTCCTGGGCCAGAGGCGTCGCCATCCCCTTCGAAGCGTTGAGCCGGGACAGCGGCGAGGCGCGGTACACCCCGCTGTCGACACCGTCGGTAAACCCCGTCCAGCCCTTCGCCTTCAGGAAGGGGAATTTCAGGTAGCTCCACTGCTCGACATGCTCGCCGACGTGGTCGAGATAGTCCCGAGGGTGGTACTGGACGATCTCGGCGCCTTCGGTATCGACCACTCGGATCTCCCCGTCGTAGAAGTTGGAGTGTCCGTTCTCATCCACCGTCCCCATCGAGTGGAATCGGTGGGTGTAGGTGTCGGAGAGGATCAGGTCGAGATAGTCCTGATTCGCCAGCACGACGTCGTCGAGAATCTGCAGGGTGAACTTGCCGAACTCGAGCAGCTGCTTGGCGTACTCGACCACCTCGAGCCGCTCTTCTTCCGTGAGGCCTTTGGTGACTCCACCGGGTATCGATGTCACCATGTGGATGGTCTTGCCCCCGAGTATCTTGACGATCTCATGCGCCGCAGCTCGGGCGCCGATCACCACCTTTCCGGTGTCGATCCCCAACTTGTGGATCATGCCGAGGATGTTGCGTTCCGCCGGCGGTGCCTCCGGGCCCATCACGAAGTCGGGTCCACCCAGGATGTAGAAGTGGGTCGCATGGTCACCGGTGAAGAACGCGCTGTACATCAACTCGCGCAGCTTCTTCGCTGCAGAGGGAATCTCAACGTGATAGGTATCGTCGCACGCCTTGGCCGAAGCAAGGTGATGGGCCTCGCTGCACACGCCACAGATACGCGCTGTGATCCGGGGCATGTCCTCGACAGGACGATCCACGCAGAATGCCTCGAAACCACGCAGCTCGGGAACGATGAAGAAGCAATCCGCCACATCGCCGTTGTCGTCGAGGAAGATATCGATCTTGCCGTGGCCTTCGAGGCGGGTGATGGGGTCGATCGAGATCTGCTTCATGACTCACCCCCGTTTCCTGAGCTATCTGGAGCGCCGATGGTGACCCTCCCCAGCGTTGCGTGCGCCATTGAGAACCTGTAAAAGGTGCCAATCGGATCGACGATGCCGTCGAGAATCCGGTCGATCTCCTCGGGATCATCAGAGTCGATGACCGAAGCCAGGGCTGCAACCATCTTGGTGCCCTGATCCTTCGAGTTGGGCGCCGGCCCGTAGCAGCCGCGGCAGGGAACCCCTGCGGCGACACACAGTCCCCCACACCCACTGCGTGTCGCCGGCCCCATGCACACGATGCCCTGGTCCAGTAGACATTGATCCGGATCGGGGATCACTTCGTGGATCCGCACGAATCCCTTGATCTTCTTCTCCTGTCGTTCCCGAGGACACTCGTCGCAACAGGTCTTGTCGCCCGCTCCCAGGACCGTCCCTTTGGGAGGCAGCGGCTTGTCGTTCTCCATGATGTCGATTACTGCTTCCAGCACGGCCCATATCTGGTGCGCCTGCGGTGGGCAGCCCGGCACGAAGTAGTCGACATCGGTCACCTGCTCGAGGGAGCGCACCGTTTCCCAGAACTCGGGCAGCTCAATGGTGCCGACCGGAGTCTCGGTTGCCGTCTGCGGCATGACCCGATCTGGATTGACCGTCGACGGAGAATCGGCGAAGACCCAATCCAGGGTCGCCGCCCGGGTGGTTGTGTTCGACAACGCCGGTATGCACCCTTCACAAGCGCAGGAACCGAAGGCGACCATGATCTTCGATTTACGGCGCAGCAACTCTGCCATGTATTCGTTGTCCGAGGTACGCACTGCACCGTTGAACAGACAGAGATCGATCTCGCCGTCTTGCATCGCCTCGACATCCTTGACCTTGAAGTCGACGGCCACCGGCCAGAACACGACGTCGAAGAATGCGTCGACATCGAGGATCTTCTCTTTGATGTCGAGCACCGCGATCTCGCACCCGCCGCACGACGCCGCCCAGTACAAAGCGAGTTTGGGTTTGCTACTCATGAGCCCACCTCCAGCGGTCCGAGATCTCTGATCTTGGCTGCCATCTCGTTGGCGGTTTCGGCCCATTGGTCGCCTTCGCTGGCGGACACCCAGACGAGCTTGAGCCGCTCGGGGTCGATGCCAAATCCCTCGATGAGGCGCTTCAACAAGTGCACACGTCGCAGCGTCTTGTAGTTGCCCTCTTGGTAGTGGCAGTCACCGGGATGACACCCGGAGATGATCACTCCGTCCGCGCCCATGCTGAACGCCTTGACGACAAACGTCGGATCCATCCGCCCGGAGCACATCACGCGGACGATGCTGACGGAAGGGTCCCACTGGATGCGAGAGATTCCTGCCAGGTCGGCACCCGTATAGCTGCACCAGTTGCAGAGGAAGGCAACGATGCGAGGGCGCCACTCGCTGGAAACCACCGCGGGCTCTCGCAGCGGGGCTTCTGTGGTGACCGTCATATCGTCACCTCCTCTCCGATCGATCCAGAAATCGGGCCCGATGCAATCGGGGCCAGAATGCCGTCGAGCTCTGCCAGAATCTGCTCGTCGGTGAACCCGGCCCCGGTGATCGCCGCAGCCGGACAAGCGGCAACGCAGGTGCCGCACCCCTTGCACAAGGCCAGGTTGACCACCGCGTTGTTGTGCTCCTCATCGAACGTGATTGCCGTGTACGGACACAAGCCGAGGCAGGTCTTGCAGCCGCCGCACAGGTGCTCCTGCACGGTCGCTCGAACAGGCTCAATGATCACCTCGCCCCGCGAGATCATCCCCAAGATGTTGGAGGCCGCAGCCTGCGCTTGCGCCACCGTGTCCGGGATGTCCTTCGGGCCCTGCGCACACCCGGCCACATAGACCCCTTCGGTGGTCGTCCCAATCGGATCGAGCTTGGGGTGGCGTTCCAGGAAGAATCCATCGGGGCTCCTGCTCAGTGAGAACACTCGGCCCACCTGCTCGGCGTCGGGCTGGGGCTCGATGGCGCCCATCAGCACCACCATGTCCACCGGGATCTCACGAAAACGCCCGATCAAGGTGTCTTCGGCCCGTACCACCAGGTGACCGCCGTCGCCGTTGGTGCTCTTTGCGGGCATCACTTCGACGACTTTGCCCCGGATGACATTGGCTCCCTCGTCGAGAACTCGGAGATAGAACTCCTCGTAGCCCTTCCCGAAGGCTCGCATATCGATGTAGAACTCGTAGAGCTCGGCGTCCGTCCGGTCCTTCACCAGGTGGGCGAATTTGAGTGCCGCCATACAGCACACACGCGAGCAATAGCGGTTGTAGTTCTCGTCACGCGACCCGACGCAGTGGACGATGGCCACCGACCGCGGTGGTTTCCCGTTCTTGCAGAGGATTTCACCACCGGTGGGTCCGGTCGAGTTGAGCATCCGCTCGAATTCGGTGCTGGTGATGACGTTGTCGTAACGGCCGTATCCGTAGGGAGTCATCCGGGTCGCATCGAACGACTTGAACCCGGTTGCCACCAGGATCTGACCTACCTCGAGCTCGACGATCTCGTCCTTCATATCGAGCTGAACCGCATCCGGCGGGCACACGTTCTCGCACGAGTGGCATTCAACGCAGACACCACAGTGCAAGCAGCGCGACGCCTCGCGAATGCCCTCCTCCTCGGTCATCCCGAAGTCGACCGTGTCATAGTCGGCGAGGCGAGCTGCCGGATCGCGGGCCTCGAGCCGAGCTCGTGGCATCTTCTCGATCTGGTCGTAGGTCGGCCCGTGTTCATAGGGCGCCTTCACGAATCCACGCACCGGATCGGGCGGCGCTACGTGGGTCTCGAAGTGCTGCAGCGGCCGGCCCTGCAGATACTTGTCGATTGCCTCGGCGGCGCGACGGCCCTGACCCATCGCCTCGACGATCGAGGCCGGGCCAAGCACAACATCGCCGCCGCCAAACACACCGGGAAGACCAGTCTGCAGCGAGTCGGGTTCGACGATGAGGGTGTCCCACTTGGTGAACCCGATTTCGCCTTTCTCGGGTACCCCGCCCTTGAACCAGGTGCGGAAGGGCTGCTGACTCACCGAGGGGATCACCATGTCGAACTCGCGTACGTGCTCCGAGCCATCGATTGGGATGGGGCGGGCCCGTCCGCTCTCATCGGGTTCCCCCAGCTCGTTGTTGATGCACCTGAGTCCGGCGACCTTGCCGTTCTCCACGACAACTTCGAGCGGAGATACCAGGTAGTCGAAATGCACACCCTCTGCGATGGCACCCTCTACCTCCTCGAGGTCTGCGGGCATCTCGTCTGCGGTGCGCCGGTACAAGATGGCGACATCCGCCCCCTGCCGTCGAGCAGTTCGGGCCACGTCCATGGCGGTGTTGCCACCACCGATGACTGCGACCTTCCTGCCGGTCCACTGCGGCCGACCCAAGTTGATCTCGCGCAGGTAGTCGATGCCGAGGATGACGCCCTCGGCGTCCTCCCCGGGAACCTTCAGTTGCAGACCGCGGTGCGCCCCGAGCGCCATGAAGACCGCTCCGTAGCCGAACTCGGGACGGTCGCTGAGCAGATCCGCGAGTTTGAAGTCGATCCCGAGTTCGACCCCTGTCTGGAACTCGACACCGGTCTTGCGGATGTAATCCAGATCCCGTTCCACGATCTCAGGTGGGCAGCGGTAGTCGGGGAGTCCGACCGCCAGCATGCCGCCGAGCTTGTTGTGCTTCTCGAAGACCGTGACCTTGTAGCCCTCCTGGGCGAGATCGAACGCACAAGTCAAGCCGGCGGGTCCCGACCCGATCACGGCCACTTTCTCGGGGTAGTCGTGCTTCACGGGAGGCGGCTCCGGGTCGGGAATGTGCTCTCGCTCCCAGTCCATCGCCAGTCGTTTGAGACCGCGGATGGCCACCGGATCGTCGACCTTGCCCCGACTGCAAGCTGTCTCGCAGGGGTGATAGCAAACCCTGCCGCAGACAAACGGCAGTGGATTGCGTTTTCTGATCAGCTTGGCAGCCTCCTCGAACCGGCCGTCGGCGATCAACGCCACGTAACCGGCAGCGTTTTGGTGAATCGGGCACGCTTCCATACAAGGGGGGCTGCCCTGCTTCTCGATGACATATGTGCTTGGGATCGCCTGCGGGAAAGCCTTGTGGATGGCATGCCTGGTGGAGATGTACTCGTCGAACGGATCCGGCACGTTGACCGGGCACACGTTGAGACACTCACCGCACGAGGTGCAGGCATCGGTGACGAATCGGGCCTTCTGCCGCACCTTGACCTTGAAGTTGCCGACGAACCCTTCGACAGACTCGACTTCACACATCGTCATGAGGTGAAGGTTCTCCCGGCGTTCCGCCGACACCATCTTCGGAGTCAGGATGCACGCGGCGCAGTCCAAAGTCGGGAACGTCTTGTCGAACTTGGCCATCATGCCGCCGATGGTCGACTTGCGTTCCACCAGGAATACGTCGTTGCCTGCCTCGGAGATGCTCAACGCCGCCTGGATGCCGGCGATGCCGCCACCCACGATCAGAGTCGCCGGGTTCATGTCGGCTCGCATCGGCTCGAGCGGCTCGTGGAGCGCGACTCGCCCGATCGCCCCGTTGACGAGCGATTCAGCTTTGAGCGTTCCCGCCGCCCGGTCCTCGTGTACCCAGGCGCATTGCTCTCGAATGTTGGCAATCTGCACCAGGTAGGGATTGAGATCGGCTTCTTGCGCCGCGGCCCGGAACGTCGGTTCGTGCATCAGCGGGCTGCAGGCGGCAACCACAACGCGGTTGACCCCCTTCTCCTCGATGTCCTGTTTGATCAGGTCCTGGCCGGCGTTCGAGCACATGAATTGGTAATCGCGCGCCGACACGACGTTGGGACGGGTTGCGGCTTCGTCGCGCACCGCTTCAACATCAACTGTGGCGGCGATGTTGAAGCCGCAGTGGCAGACATAGACCCCAACTCTGGGTTCTCCGTTCTCAGCCATGTCAGCCCTCCCTCAACCCGGCAATCGTCAGCGGCTCACCCCGCACTGGCGGGGCTTTGGCGCTGGTTGGTATCAGCGCATGTCCCATCCCGACCTCCTCGGGCGTGCAGCCGATGGCCAGCCCGATGAGCTGGGTGAAGTAGAGAACTGGGAGCTGGTGCGACTTCCCGTTTGTGCCTTTGGTCACGTTGATGAGGTCCAGGTTGGACTGGCACAGCGGGCACACGGTGACGATGCAGTTGGCTTCGCGGGCTATTGCCCAGTCAACCAGGTCCATGCTCAGATCTGTGGCGACATCGGGCATTGTGGCAACCAGCATCCCGCCACAGCAGCGAACCTTGGGCGGGTAGTCGACGGGGCGGGCGCCAAGGGCCGTGAACAGGTTCTCCATCGACATGGGTAGCTCCGGGTCCTCTTCGACCGCGCCGAAGGGCCGTACGATCTGGCACCCGTAGTAGCAGGCAGGCCGGAACTCCTCGAGGCTGTTCGTTTGTGCCGCGACGAGCCGAGGGATGCCGATGTCGGTTAGCAGCACTTCGAGTGGATGCCGCACCTCAACGGTGAAGTCGGCTTCGAGCCCGCCCTCTGCGAGGGCGGCTTCGACTTGGGCACGCAGCTCGGGATCATCGGCGATGCCCTCGCGAGTGTGTTTCAGGGCGTAGTAGCAGGCGCTGCACGGGGCGACGACGTCGTCGCCGGCAAGCTCTGCGAGAGCCAGGTTGCGGGCCGACACTGCAAAGGCGACGGTCTTTTGCACGGACATGTAGGCGGTGGCCCCGCAACAGTTCCAGTCGTCCAGTTCTGCGAGGTTGGATCCCAGCTTGTCGAACACCGCCCGCATCGATTTGTCATAGGCGATGCCGGTGGCATGGAGGCTGCAGCCCGGGTAGTAGGTGTATCGCTCGTCCATGGCCTACCTCCCGATCGACTCGTAGCCGACAGCCGCAGTGATCTTCTCTCTGGCCACCTTCTCCTGCGGTAGGTCGAAGGTCTCCGCCTTGGCGATGATCTTCTGTAGCTGTTCGATGTTCCTGATCTTGTCCGGGCGCAGCTTGATGCGGCCGTGGCGCCAGAGTGCGTAGCCGGCACGGCGCCTGTGGAACAGGCCCAGTGGCTTGGTCTTGAGGAAGTAGCGGAGCAGTAGCCCGACCTCGTAGTTCCGGCCGTAGCGCTTGACGTTGCTGGTGAACGTCTCCGACATCACGTGCACCGGAAAGCGCTTGGGGAAGATGCCTTCTTCGATGGCGATTCGTTTCAGCGCATAGATGAGGTCGGTTACCTGGATCTGCGCCGGACAGCGCAGAGTGCAGTGGTAGCAGGATGCGCATAGCCAGATCGTCCGGCTTTCGAGCAGTTCCTCTATTGCCCCCGCCCGGAACATGGCGATCACCTGCCGCGGCGTGATATCCATGGCGTGGCTGACCGGGCAGGACGCCGTGCAGGTTCCACATTGGATGCACTGATTCAATCGCCCCCCGCCGGGAATACGTTCGATCTCTTCGAGGAACGCAGTTCTCAATTCCTGCTCCGTCTTGGATAGGACGCCGGGCGCAATCGGTCCGGCCAGCGGGTCAAGCGTTTGCATGGGTCACTCCGGAGGTTTCGTTCCCCTCTGCAGGGGGGATCGGCCGGTGGTGCTGCGAAGCAGCGGCCCGGTCGAGGGGGGTGGATAGGTACGCGGCTACTTCTTCGACGACCTCGTGGATGGCTGCGGCTACGGATGGGGAGAGCTGTTCGCGGAAGGTGTGACACGTCTCAGCCTCGATGCCCCAGATGGCGATGGTTGCTGGCATCTGCCAACCCATTTCTCTGCCCAAGGCCATGACGGTGGGGTAGCTGATGTCGTGAAACGAGTTGAGGCGCACCGACCCGGCCATGTCGGTCTCGTCGATATGCACGATCGAGCCGGGCTCGTGCTTTCCCGTGGTCAGGCAGTCGATGATGGCTGCCCGGTTGCGGCCACGCAGCACATCGAGAAGAGCGAAGCCCGCCCAGGGCAGCGGAACGACATCCACGTCGGTCCGATCTGCCAACACAGTCCCGAGGATGCGGGCAGCGGCGATACCGGCGCCGTCATCACCGGCGATCTCGTTGCCGAGTCCAACGACGACGTCCGGGGCTCTAGCGGGGCTGGGGGCGGTCACTGTACCCCCAAAGGGATGAGTTGAAGTAAGGAACTCCTGGCCACTCTCACGGTGCTGAGCAGCTGATCCCATGGCGGATCCGATCAGACCGTGCGCGGGCAACGCAAGGCAGGGCCTAGCGTTTCCCCCGCCTTTTTCCTTACGTACTCATACTATGTGAAACATTTCACAATCTCTAGGGTCTTGTTTCCCGCTTTCCCCCTCCCCCCGGGTTCTTGCGGATCTGGGCGGCGCATAGGGCCGCCGATGTACGCAAGAACGTAGGTCTGCCCTATTTCTCTTGGCGGAGACGACGGGTCATCAGCTCCTGCACGACCTGTGTTGGACTCTTGTTCTCGTAGAGGGTGAGGTAGACCTGCTCGGCGATGGGCATTTCGATGCCGGTGCGCTTTGCCAGCTCGCGCACGGCTACGACAGTCTTGACCCCCTCGGCCACCTGGTCCATGCCGTCCAGGATCTCGGCGAGCTTGCGGCCCTTGCCGATCTCTTGGCCGATCATCCGGTTGCGCGACAGGCCGCCCGTACAAGTGAGCACCAAATCGCCCATGCCCGACAGCCCTGCGAAAGTCAGCGGGTCGCCACCCAAAGCCACCCCGAGACGCGACATCTCCGCGAGCCCGCGGGTGATGACCGCGGTCGTGGTGTTGTGACCGAAGCGGAGCCCGTCGCAGATGCCGGCGGCAATCGCCATCACGTTCTTGAGGGCTCCGCCCAGTTCGACGCTGACGATGTCGTCCGACGTGTAGACACGAAACGTGTCTGTCGAAAACAGGCGTTGAACCTGCTGCGCGTGCTCGATCTCGCCGGCGGCAACTACCGCCGTCGGGTGACCGGCGGCCACCTCACGAGCAAACGAAGGTCCGGAAAGTGCAACGATCCCCTTTCCCGCAAGCGACGGTACCGAATCCCGCAGGATCTCGACTGGAAGCTGCAGCGTGTCGATCTCGATTCCCTTTGAGACCGTGACGAGCAGTTCGACGTCGGCGGCGGCATCATCCATGCCTGTGTACAGAGACCTGATGTACTGGGTCGGAACGGCGTTGACTACCACCGAGGATTGACGCAGCACCGCCGCTAGGTCGCCCTCAGCAGATAGCGATTCCGGTAGACGGATCCCGGACAGGAAGACGGCGTTTTCCTTCTCGGCGTTGATGCTCTCGACAACTGCTGATTCCCGAGCCCAGATCCTGGTTGGGATTCCGTTGTCCGCAAGCAGTTTCGCCAGGGCGGTACCCCAGGCACCGGCCCCGACAACGCCGACGTGGGGCTTCTCGTCGCTCATGCGGATCTCCTGGCTGACGTCCTGGAGAATTCAACCACGCTCGCGTCGTCTGTGCGCCTACCTAATCCGGGTAGCCGTTGGGGTTCTGGCTCTGCCACCGCCACGCGTCCGCAACCATCTCGTCGAGTGAGCGGCGCGCGGTCCAGCCGAGCACGTCACCCGCCTTGGTTGCATCGGCCCAGCTGGCCGGACCATCGCCCCGGCGACGACCCACGACCTCGGTCGGAATCGGAACGCCGGCAACCCGCTCGAAGGCTTCCACGAGCTCCAGCACTGAGATTCCGTTGCCGGTGCCCAGGTTGATGACGTCGTGGCCCGGTTCCGTGGCGAGATGCTCTACCGCAGCGACGTGTCCTTCCGCGAGGTCCATGACGTGGATGTAGTCGCGTACACCGGTCCCATCCGGCGTGGGGTAGTCGTCTCCGAAGATCCTGAGGACGGGGAGCCGGCCAACGGCGACCTGCGCCACAAACGGCATGAGGTTCGCCGGGACGCCCTGCGGGTCCTCACCAATCAGGCCGGACGGGTGTGCTCCAACGGGGTTGAAATAGCGCAATGCGATTGAGTTCCATCTTTCGTCGGATTGACGGAGATCCCGCAGGATCTCTTCGCACATCAGCTTGGTTCGCCCGTAGGGGTTGATGACCTCTGTGGGGGCATCTTCTCGGAAGGGGAGCTCATCCGACATGCCGTATACGGTCGCCGATGAGCTGTAGACGACGTTGCGGATGCCGCGACGGTCCATTGCCTGCAGCAGGGTTACCGTCCCGCCGACGCCGTTGTTGAAGTAGTGCAGCGGTCGTGCGATCGACTCGCCTACAGCCTTGGGCGCGGCGAAATGGATCGCTGCGTCGAATGCGCGGTGCGCCAGTACGCTGTCGATTGCTTCCCGATCGGTGACATCCGCTTCGAAGAAGTCCATCGTGACCCCGGTGATCTCGCTGAGCCGGTCGAGCACCGTCGGTTTCGAATTGGCGAAGTTGTCGAGCAGGGTCACCTGATGCCCGGCGTCGATTAGGGCTACGGCAGTGTGGCTGCCGATGTACCCGGTGCCGCCGGTGAGTAGAACTCTCATAGCTGGCCCTCCGAACTGACGACTTGGAACCAGAGCCCAGTCCCAGTGTCGCGGCCGGCAATCCAGCTGCGACCGCACGGGCCGCACGATAATAGCGACGATGAGGTGTGGTTCCGAGGCTACGACGCTATGAAGAAGACCCCGACGAAGATGGCAGATGGCCGGGAACTGATCTATTACGACGAGGATGAGTCCGTCATCCGTGACAACACTGATCTCCGCAAACTTCCCGAGCTTCAGTTCACATCCGAGATCCGTCACGATCCCTTGTTGGACGAGTGGGTTGTCGTTGCCTCACACCGGCAAAGTCGGACGTTTCTTCCTCCGACTAACAGGTGCCCGCTGTGTGCAACCAGCGCCGAGAACCCCACCGAGATTCCGGCCAGCGACTACGACGTAGTCGTCTTCGAGAACCGGTTCCCCAGCTTGGCACTGAGCGCGCTCGACATCGATCCCGCTGTCCCCGTGGATGCCGGTCTCGTCGACCGCAGACCAGCTCGCGGGCGCTCCGAAGTAGTGGTGTTCACCAGCGATCACGATCGGTCGTTCTCCCAGCTGTCGTTGGCGCGGGTGCGTACCGTGCTCGACGTCTGGGCCGACCGCACGGCCGATCTCAGTGCCATGCCAGGGATCGAGCAGGTTTTCCCATTCGAGAACTGCGGCATCGAGATCGGAGTGACCCTGAGTCACCCTCACGGCCAGATCTACGCCTACCCGTTTGTCACTCCCAAGACCAACAGGATGTTGCGTAGCGCTCGCCACTACAGAGAGGAGAAAGGGCGCAACCTCTTCGTCGATGTGCTCGCTGCCGAGCGTAGGCTGGGCGAGAGAGTGGTTGTAGCTAACGACAATTGGACGGCGTTTGTGCCGTCGGCAGCGCGCTGGCCCATCGACCTGCACATCTACCCGCACCGTCAGATGCCGGATCTCACAGGACTGACCAGCACGGAACGCGCCGATTTCGCCGAGCTCTACCTGACGGTGCTCGGCAAGCTCGATGCGCTCTACGGCAAGCGGCTGCCCTACATAGCAGGCTGGCACCAGGCCCCGGTGAGCAGGGACCGCGACCTCGCATATCTCCACATGGAGCTTTTTTCAGTGCAGCGAGCTGCCGACAAGCTGAAATACCTTGCCGGATCCGAGTCTGGGATGGCAGTCTGGATCAACGACGCAACCCCCGAGCGAATTGCTGAGATGCTGCGAGAGGCAGGGATTTGACAGGCGCCGCCCAATTGTTCCGGACGATCTTCGGGGGTCGGCCCGATGGCGTATGGGCTGCTCCCGGCCGGGTCAACCTCATCGGTGAACACACCGACTACAACGACGGCCTCGTCCTGCCGTTTGCCCTGGCGGAGCGTACCGAGGCAGCCATTAGACGCCGGGACGATCGACTGGTTCGGATCTGCTCGTCGCAAAACCCGCAGCAAATCTTCGGCATACCAACGAGGGAGCTGGCTCCGGGCTGGCCGGCAGGCTGGGCGGCGTACGTCGCCGGCGTTCCGTGGGCTCTCGAGACCGACGTCGGATTCGACGTGGCTATCGACAGCAAGGTTCCGGTAGGGGCGGGTCTCTCGTCCTCGGCCGCGCTCATTTGCGCCGTAGGGCTGGGTCTCAACGATCTTCTCGAACTGGGCTTGTCGCGCCGGGAGCTGGCGCAGCGCACCCGTCGCACCGAGAACGACTATGTGGGGGCGCCTACCGGAGGAATGGATCAGATCGCTTCTCTGCTTTGTACAGAAGGTCATGCAGTTCTCTACGACGTGCGTGCCAACTCCATCGAGCAAGTTCCGTTCGACCCGCCCGCGGCAGGCCTCGAGGTGCTCGTTGTCGACACCCGGGTACGGCACGGCCACGCCGACGGCGAGTACGCAGCGCGGCGGGAAGACTGCGAACGCGCCGCGACAGCTCTCGGCGTGAGGTCATTGCGGGAGATTGGATTCGCGGATCTCGATTCCGCGCTAGGCAGGCTCGGCTCAAAACGGCTCGTCAAGCGGACTCGCCATGTCGTCACCGAAAACCAGCGAGTGATCGACGTTGCCGCGGCGCTGGCTGCAGACGATTGGAGTTCCGTCGGCGAGCTCCTGACGGCCGCGCACGCGTCGATACGATACGACTTCGAGGCAAGCTGCACCGAACTCGACATTGCAGTCGAGATGCTGCTCGACTCCGGAGCTGCGGGGGCTCGGATGACCGGTGGGGGATTTGGTGGCGCCGCCATCGGCCTGGTTCCTAGCGCCCTTGCCTACGAAGCCGAGCACACTGTCAGGGCTGTCTTCGCAGACAACGGCTTCACACCACCCAACATCTTCACCGTTGTTCCCTCTGCGGGAGCAACCCGGATCGCCTGATGATCGCTGAACCCGGATTCTCGAACGTGGTCCTGGTTGCAAGACTTCTGCTGGCTGCACCCTATCTGGTGAGCGCCATCGAGAAGAGCCTGCATTTCTCCGCCGCACTCGAGGAGTTTGCTAAGGCCCGGGTACCCGCGGTGCGATTCACGGCGATCGCCACGATCGTGCTTCATCTTGTCGCCTCGGTCTGCCTGATTGCGGGTTGGTTCTTCAGCGAGATGGCGGTCGCGCTCGCCCTCTTCACGCTGGTAGCGACTGTCAGGGTCCATGATTTCTGGAACATGGAGGGGTTGCAGCGTCTAGAACGGAGTCGCGTACTGCTCGCGAATCTCGGCCTGGTGGGCGGACTGATTCTGCTGGCGGCTGTCGGGCCGGGCTCGAAGGTTCTCTAGGCCCAGCGGAGGGTTACTGGTTCGCCGCATGTAGGCGGAGAAAATCGACGGTGAGTTGAAGGCCAACGGCTGAGTGCGGCGATGTCCCGCCTACAGTCCTTCCCATGAGCCAGACGCTGCGCCCGTTCACCACGAGTCCCGTGCTGTCACCGCGGCCGTGGGGAGGTCGGCGGCTCGTCGAATACGGCAAGGAGCTTCCGGATGACACCTCGATCGGCGAAAGCTGGGAGGTCGCCGATCTGCCCGACGATGTTGTTCCTTACCTCGATGATCCCCGATCGCGAGTCGCTTCGGGCCCGTTTGTCGGGCTGTCGCTTGGTGATCTCATCGCGTCGCAGCGCGCGGAACTCCTCGGGCCGGTGGAACCGACTGCAGAGGGCCGGTTCCCGCTCTTGGTGAAGCTGCTCGATGCCAGCGAGCACCTCTCGGTTCAAGTCCATCCGCATCAAGGCTACGTTGCCACACATTCCGAGGCCCGGCTCAAGACCGAATCCTGGTACGTCATCGAGGCCGATCCGGGCGCCGTGATGTTCTACGGGTTCTCGGACGGATGGGGCGAGCGGGAGGTGAAAGCGCGGATCGGCACACCCGACATCGTCCCCACACTGCGGACGTTCCAACCAGAGTCGGGAAGCTTCTACAACGTTCCCGCCGGCCTCGTCCACTCCCTGGGCGCCGGCCTGCTGGTCGCTGAGATCCAAACACCTTCTGACACCACCTACCGGCTGTACGACTGGTCGATGGAATACGGGCGTGAGCCGCGGGAGATGCACCTCCAGCAAGGAGCTGCCAGCATCCTGCTCGACCCCGCCGACGCGACCAGCCTGCCGCCGGCGCAAGAACGGGGAGTACGTGAGCTGATTTCGAATCCGCACTATTGGATCCGGGAGCACCGTACCCACGAGGCGATCCGTCTCGCCGATCGACCCGGGCCGCGAGTGATGATGGTGATCCGCGGTTCTGTCGCGATCGATCAACTGGTTCTCGGACGGGGCGGTACGGCAATCGTCCCTGCCGGGGCCCTTGACAGCACCGTTGCGGCAACAAGCCCCTCAACCGTCCTCGAGATCGGGATTGGGACCTAGGCGTTTGCCGCCTCCATGGCCAACGCAATCGCACCAATGAGTCCGGCGTCCTGGCCATGCGCAGGAGCTACCACGTACTCCTCCAGGGGGCCCCGCAGAGTTTCGCTGGTCACATAGCCGGCGAGCTGTTCCTCCAGCTTCATCCTGACGAGATCGAGTAACCCGCCGTGCTGCATAACACCACCGCCGAGCACCACCCGCTGCGGGGCCGCGACGTAGGTAAAGGTGCGCAGCGCTCGAGCCAGGTAAGTCGCTTCGAGCTCCCAGACCTCGGGACGATCAGACAGTTGCCCGGCGCTCATACCCCAGCGCTCCTCGATTGCCGGACCACTGGCCAGGCCCTCGAGGCACGCGCCGTGAAACGGGCACCGGCCCGGGTACTTGTCGCCGGCGACACGCTCCATTGCGATGTGCCCCATCTCGGGATGACCCGTGCCGTGGTGGACTGCGCCGTCGATGAATAGGCCTGCCCCGATGCCGGTACCGACGGTGACATAGACGAAGTGGTCGAGGCCGCGGGCAGCGCCCCACCGCCATTCACCGAGTGCCGCCCCGCCGACGTCGATGTCGATTGCTCCCGGGATGCCGAGCGCATCCCGCACCCAGGCCAGTACCGGGGTTCCTTCCCACAGGCGCTTCGGAGTCGACGTGATGGACCCGTAGGACGGGGAGGCCGGATCGAGATCGAGCGGTCCGAAGCAAGCGATCCCAACCGACCTGATGTCTTCCCAGGTGCGCAGGAACTCGATTGTCGCCGTCAGGGTCTCGTGCGGCGTTCTCGTCGGGATCGTCGTGTCGGCGATCACGTCGCGGCCCCGCGCTATGGCGACACGGAACTTTGTCCCTCCAGCTTCTATTGCGCCAAAGAGACCCTCACTCATAGCGGCAACGTTACCGCGCTAGTACTCACCGCTCAGGAACTGGTTGACGGTCTCTCGCGAAAACACCGTTTCGCACGGGATGCCGTTGCGATCGGCGTCCATCCGGTCGGGGGCACCTTCGAGCAGCCAGTAGGCAACTGCCCGCAGGTAGCCGCTCCAGTCGTCGGGGAGCCCGAGGTCAGCACACAAGAGCCCTTCGGGAGTGCCGATAGCTGCATTGAGGAACGACTCGTAGGTATCCGGGTACACCGTCTCGCACGGGATGCCGTTGCCGTCGGCGTCCATCCGGTCGGGAGCCCCCTCGGCCATCCAGTAGGAGACCGCATCAAAGAACCCGTAACCCATGTCACGCAGATCACGGCAGAACAGCCCTGCTTCGAGCCCAGTCCGGTTCCGAGGTGGCGGTGGCTCGCCTGCCAGGAAGACCTGCTGCCAGTCAGGCCGTGGCGGGTTGGTGCCGGCATCGAGTTGAGCCCGCCACTCCTCGTCCGTCAGGCGCTGTCCACTGTTCCAGAACTCGTAGTAGGAATACACCCCTCCGGAGGCGACCTGGAAGTCGCCCTCGTCGTCGGGAACCAGCACGAAGATGTTGTCCACGTACCCCGTGCCCAGTTCGAGGACGGCATCGGCATTGCTCATGACATCGGCGATCAATGCGGCGTGCGAGTCGGGGCCGTTCTCCCAGTCGATGTCGGCGTCCGACGTCCGCAACCAGTATCCCTCGAGGGCGCCGCCGATGAACCGCAGTCGGTCGTTGTCCTCATTGCTGATGGGCAACCCGGCGAGCTCGTCTCGGGCTATGCCGCCCAACCAGGTGTAGAACTCCTCGAGGTCAACCAGCAAGGTGGAGTAGTCGGCGGGCAACAGTCCCCGGCTCTCCATCCCGGTGCGCATCAGGTTCGATAGCGCCGCTAAGCGCTCGAAGGCCACCGGCTCGGGTTCCACCCAGTGTCGCGGCGGATCGGGTGGTTCCTCATAGCCCGCTTCGGCGACGGCCTGCTTGGTGTAGAGGATGGTGTCGTGCTTCAGCTCGGCATACGACCCGAAGCCCGTTTGATGCGACTTCGCGTCCCAGGCTTCGGTTCGCATGAAATCGGGGTATTCCGATCCCCGAGCTTGCCACGTGGGTTGGATCGCCCACAGCCAGGCGTCATAGACCGTTGCGCCCCAGTCGGCATCGCTGCGGCTGCCGATCAGATCCTGCATTGCTGCCATCTGCTCTTCATACCCCGCGAGCGCCGTTTCCCCGGCGGCTTCCTGGTACGCATAGGCCCACTCGGACCCGAACGCCGCCGCCAGGTCGAACGCCGACGCCTCGCTTCGTTCGGGAACCGACGGCGCGACCAACTGGTCGAAAATGTACGAGTCGACAACCAGCCGGGCTCCCATGATCCGCACTGATGATGCCTCGGGGTTGATGCCGACAGATCGCATGGCGAGCAGACCTTGTCCCACAGCGTCGACGGTGGCCGGGTCGGCGAACATGGACATGTCCGACCAGCCGGACGGGACGACCTGCTCGACGATGGCGCCGACCTCTAGCGGGGTGTAGTCGTCCGCAGCGCCGACCAGCCAGGCAGTCGGTTCGTAGATCAGGCGCCACTGCTCGACCAGTTCGGGGTCGGTCAGCAGCACGCGGCTGGCGAGGATGCCGAGCAACAATCCCTGGTTCACCAGGAAGGCGTTGTTACCCAACTGTGACATGCCGCGGAAGAAGCGCTCCAGCTCCGGGCTTCGGTTGTAGTGACCCCGGGGGCGGAACAGCGAGTAGTCGATCAGGGTGGTGATGAACCCGGAATCAGCGTCGCCCCCGGTGGTCGGTGACAGCGTCCTCTCATCCGCAGCCATGATGAGGTCGACTTCGGCCTGCGCCAGCGGTCCGATCGGCCCGACATCGAGTTCGAGCACGGTCGCCGCAGCCTCGTAGAACTGGGTAACCCGGTTGGCAGCCTCGGCGAGATCGGTCCCGGCGAGCTCGGCCTCTTGAATGCGGGCCAACTCAACGAGTCGCAGCACCATGTCTTCGAGCACGGGCAGCAAGGTCTGCTGTTCGGTCTCCCGCAGGATCTTGTCGAATGCCAGGTGCCACACGTGATAGGCAGTGTCGGTCGTGAGAAACACCGGGTACGCCTCGTACGCGGCGCTCTCGTAGATGTGGTGGAAGTGGCGAGTAGTGCCGGGCACAACCACGAAGCCGTTGGCCAGCAGTTGGCTCTTGGCATCGTTGGCGTCGAGATAGTCGTCGATCCACTCGGCGACACGCACTCCGGCGAGACTGGATGCGGTGGCTGGGCCGGCATAGGCGGGGGCTCCGCTCGTCAGGGGGATCGAGGCCAGCTGGCCGAACGATGTTCGCGTACCGCTTGGCACGTCGATCGGCGGCAGCGTCGTCGGCGTTGTCGGGCGGGTAGTGGCGGTTGCTGGCCGCGTGGTTGTCGTCGGGGACTGGGTTGCGCTAGTCGGCGCCACGCTTGTTCCGGCGGGTTCATCATCGGACGTACAGGCGGTTGCCAGCAGTGCGAATGCAAGAAGGAAGACGGACCACCGTTTCACCACGACCTCCGCTGTTGCGTACTCCTCAAGGCTAGGCCAACTCTGCGTTTTGGCGTCTCTCAACGGAACATATTCCGGCTTGTGACGCCAAAACCGAATGGGCGGGTCAGCTTCGATCCACGATGACCGGGTCGGTCTTGCCGTCGCCGTCGACGTCGGCACACCCGGGCGTACCGCGGCCCGGTATGTCAGGGGCCGTGTCGAATCCAAAACCGTTCCAGACCCAAGCACCCCCAGCGACGATGGTCGGGTCATCGAGCTGATCGTGGATGGTGGCGAGAGCACCGTCGCAGACGGCAAATCCGGCGACCGGTTGCAGCACCGTTCCCGCCACCCAGATCTCGCGCAAGGACTCGGGAACGTAGACGCCGAGGTGGGCGCTGCGACCGGATGCATCGGCCCACTGGACCTCGGGGTGCAGCTCCATGAACGGGGTTGTCCGGTGGGGTCGCCTGAAGGAGACAACGAGGTCGAGGTTCCCGTCACCCGTGATATCGCCTTCAACGGCATCGACCAGGTCGCCGTAGCGGAAGGCGTCGAGTTCGACCCCGCCGCCACTCTCGCCCGGGATGCTGCGTACGAGGTTCCACCACGAGTCATGCAGCCATGCTGAGTCGCCTTCCGGAGGGAGCCACCCCACGAACTCGACCCGCCGATCGGGATGTTCGGCGATGCCTACCCGATAGGCCAGCACGCCTGCGGCGTCGGCAAGCACCTCGAGCATCGCACCGGTGGTGCGATCGGAGCCGCCCTGGTCGAAGAGAAAGTTGCCCAGCGATGTGGCGACGACGGCCGGGCGAATTCCCACCCGAACCTGAACCGGCTGGTTCACGTGCGCCCCGTGGCCCCACACCACGTCGGTACCGGCCTCGGCAAGAGCGTCGGCGATTTCGCTCATCCCCGGATCTGTGACCGGTAGGTACTCGGTCCCGCCGTGTACCGAGACAACGACGACGTCAACCAAGTCACGCAACGCCGCGGCCGCCGCAGGGGACGTTTGCGAATCCCAGGTGGAAACCCCGGGCTGCTCACCCGCAGTTTGTGCCACCCCGGTCGCATCAAAGGCCAGAAAGCCGATCGCCAGGTCGCCGATCTGGACGATGGTGGGGGAGGTCGCGGCGTGGTGGTCTTCGCCGGCACCGACGACTTGCATCCCGGCGGCGACAACGGCATCGATGGTATCGACCAGTCCAAGCAGGCCGGCGTCGGTGGCGTGGTTGTTGGGCAGAGACATGAGGTCGAAACCTGCCGCAGCCAGGGTGGTAGCCGATTTGGGATCCCCCGCGAGCATGTGTTCGTTTGCCGAGGTGTGTGGTCGGCCCGTCAGCGGCGATTCGAGATTGGCGCCGGCGATGTCGGCGGCGGCAATGAGATGTCGCACGCCGGCGAACACGGACTCCGGATCGCTTTCTATGAGCCTGGCCAGACCTCGCCCGGTCATGACATCACCCACCAGCAAGATCCGGGCGGGTGTATCACCCGTTGGTTCGGATACTTCGGGGGAGCCCTCCACCACGATGTCACCGCAACCCGCGACCAGAACGGCTGTGGCAACGGCCAGGAGGGCGAGTCTCATCGTGCCATTCTTGCTTGCTTGTGAGCTATCGGGCTGACACCATGGTGCCGCTGCCATGCCGAGAAGCACTGCATCTTTCAGGTTCTATGCCGAGCTGAACGACTTCCTCCCCGCCGCCAACAACTCGGGTTTGGTGATCCGCGAGTTCGATGAGTCACCAAGTGTCAAGGACCAGATCGAGGCGTGCGGTGTCCCCCACACTGAGGTCGACCTGGTTCTCGCCAATGGCGAGTCGGTTGGGTTCTCCTACCGGCTCTGTGATGGAGACGAGATAGGCGTCTACCCGGTATTCGAGTCGTTCGACATTGCTGCGGTGTCGAAGGTCCGTCCGGAACCGCTGCGTGAGATGCGATTCGTCGTCGACATCAACCTGGGGAAGCTGGCCCGCTATCTGCGGTTGCTCGGGTTCGATGCCCTGTCAGACGGTCAGCTTCGCGACACCGATTTGGTCGCGATCTCGGTTGACGAGCAACGAATCCTGCTCACCAAAGACCGGCCCCTGCTGAAACGATCGGCAGTGACTCACGGGTACTTCGTGCGCGCCGTCCATCCTGAAGACCAGGTCGTTGAGGTGGTGCGTCGCTTCGACCTGAGTCGCCTGATCGAACCTTTTGCCCGCTGTCTCGAGTGCAACGGACTGATCGAGCCTGTCGGCAAGAACGAGATCGAACACCTCCTGGAGCCGTTAACCAAGCGCTACTTCGACGAGTTCCGGCGTTGCCCGGGCTGTGGCCGCATCTTCTGGCGCGGATCCCATCATGAGAGGCTCGCGGTCCTGGTCGAGACGGTGCGGTCCGTCGCTATGCCTTCTCCGCCAGACGCTTGATTTCGAGCAGCATCTTCCGGTTCATGACGAAAGTGACTACTTCCATGGGGAAACGCCCGAAGAACAGTCGGTTGACAAACCCGGGCGTGTAGTCGCTGCGGCCTCGAGTCAGCAGACGGCAATTCCCGGCAGATGTCTTGACTGTCACAAACTGCCACGTCGAAACTCCCCAGCCCTTGTCATCACTCACCTCGGCCGGGGAGCCGAAGAGAACCAGGGCATGCGGCGGCTCAACGATTCTCACCTCGAGTGACGGCGACGAAGGGTGGAGGTAGATCTCGTCACCCACGGCCGGACTCTGATACTGGGGCAGGATCTGGGTCGTGTTCGCGATCCTGCAACCGAACATGTTCTCGAGCGTCTGATAGCTGTAGAACCCGCCGCGTTGCTGCCCGATCTGTGCCACCCACGGCCACACCGCCTCGGGGGCCGCCGCGATCTCGACTGCAAGTGTGTAGGTCCATTTTGGATCGGGGATGAGCTCGTCTCCCGAGAGCGAGTCGGTGGCTTCCGTCCCGACGGTGCCCCAGCGCAGCCGGTTCCGACCGATCAACGGCGTCGCTAGGAAGTGGTAGACGATGAGGGCCAAGCCCTCGAGGGCTGCCAGCAGTCCCTTCCCCGGTGGCTCTTCAGGCTGGTCCCCGATGGGGCGGAACCCAACTACCGGCTGGTCGGTCAAAGCCTCCTGCAGCGCGGCAGTGCTCTTCTGCAGTGCCGACCACAGATCCGGAGCGATACGAGCCGAGACCTTGGGGTTCTTTCGCAGATGATCTGCGACGGCTCTCGTAGCCTCATCGGCGGCGAGTTCGCGAGCTTCCACTTCCTGTCTCCGGTGCCCTACCCACAGGCCAATCGGAGGTGCGGCCTCGATGTTGCGAAACCAATCGGAAGTGCGGCCCCAGCCCGACAGCACGCGGTACTCGCCGTCCACCGGGCGGTGTTGCAGCACCTCGAGTGTGGTGTGCCGTTCTGCGCCGCTCGTTCGCCCCCGATGGACCAGGACGACCAGCCGACTGCCAAAAAGGAAACCCAGCCCGAAGCGATACAGGTATACCGGCAGGTCCATGAAACGCTTCTGCCACCTGCCGGGTTTGGGCCGGGACCTTCGCGATGTCGATATGTTCGTCATCCTTGCTCCTCGCGACTTCCGCGACATCGTGCTCTCTTCGACGGCTGCTTCCCAGGGCCAGAGGTCACCGATCGGCGATTGCAGTCGAGTGCCACACTCTCGGCGTTGACCGAGGAGTTGGCATTGGATTTGAGTCTTGATCGCGAGCGGGGTCGATGTCCCAAACGCCGTCGGCAATGGATTTGCGCCGCCGCGTAGTCGAGTTCTCGACCGCACCTCAGCTAGAACGATCTTGTCAAGACGTGTCGCGACCTGCACAGTGTCCGGGTGACGACGACACGTAGCGCCGCCGATTGGGTGCTGTCCTCCGAGGAACCTTGGAGCCGGTATCGAGCCCTGCTCGATCTCGAAGGTCGTGATCCCGGTGACCCCGAAGTTCTCGACGCCCGCGATGAGATGCTCGAGCATCCCGCGGTCCTCGGGCTGATTGGTCGGTCTGCCGACTGGCCCGGCTACCCGCTGAAACGGCACAACGATGCCGCGCATCCGTTGTACGCGATCAGCACCTTGGCCGACTTCGGTCTTGAACGGGAGGACCTCGAGATCGCCGAGATAGCCGGTTCGGTGATGGCACACTTCGACGGCGAAGGCTTCGAAACGTTGCTGTGGCTGCCGCGGTTTCTCACCAAGGAGGACGACGCCGAGGCGTGGAGTTGGATGCTGTGCGATTCGCCAACGTTGCTGTACTCGTTGTTGGCATTCGGTTACGGGGACGAACCCGCTGTGCGACAGGCGGTGACCGCTCTCGCCGGTAGGTCCGCCGACAACGGCTGGCGGTGCGGTGCGGCTGAGTCGCTACCCAGCTTCTCCGGGCCGGGCAGGAAGGACGACACCTGCCCTATTGCCACCATCTACTCGCTCAAAGTGCTCTCGATGGTTCCGGAACTGAGCGACTCGGCGATGACGGCCAACGGTGTCGAGGCCATCCTCAGCCACTGGGAATATCAGACGGAGTACAAGCTGAAGATGTTCGGGATCGGCACCGACTTCCGCAAGCTGAAATACCCTTTCGTCTGGTACGACATTCTGCACGTTGCTGACGTACTGAGCCGATTCCCGCAGGCACGCAGCGACCCGCGTTATGCCGAGTTGGTCGCCGAAATCACTTCGCAGGCTGGGCTGGACGGCCGTTATGCGGCTGGTTCGATGTATCGGGCCTGGAAGGACTGGAGCTTCGCCGACAAGAAGGAGCCTTCACCCTTCTTGACCATGCTGGTCCTACGTATCCAGGCCCGGCGAGAGACCGAAGGTCTCTAGCGGCCGGTAGCGGGTCCGTTCCGAAAAATCGATGGCTTCACCTAGATCTCCGTTGCCGGACCGGATCGTCTTCGTCGAGAATACGCACCCCGATGGCACAGACGAAACGTGGCACGATCGACAGAGACACGCGGCTGCGGCTGCTGGCAACTGCGGGAGTTGTGGTTGCGGTGCTGCTCCTTGTGGCGGCTCGTTACGGCTACCACCGCGACGAGCTGTACTTCGTAGCGGCTACTGATCGCCTGGCGTGGGGGTACGTGGATCAACCGCCGTTCACCATCTGGATCGCTTGGATCGCCGAGTCTCTCGCTCCCGGATCCGTCTTCGCACTCCGGGTCATTCCTGCTCTTGCGATAGGTGTGGTCGTCTTCATCGGCGGCCTGATCGCGCGGCAGCTCGGCGGCGGTCGCACGGCAGTTCTCATGGGCGCGGCTGCGGTGGCGACGGCGGGCATCTTCTTGGCTGTCGGCCACCTTCTCAGCACGACGACGTTCGACATCCTGCTCTGGTCGATCGTCCTCTACCTCTTTGTGCAGATCCTCGATGATGGAGATCCCCGGCTCTGGGTTGTTCTCGGGGCGGTGGCCGGGCTCGGTTTGCTCAACAAGCATCTGATGCTGTTCCTACTGTTCGGCATGTTCGCCGGCTTGCTCTTGACCCGGCAGCGTCGTCTCCTCGCCAGCCGGTGGCCCTGGTTGGGCGGCTTGGTGGCGCTAGTGGTGTGGGCGCCAAACCTCGTCTGGCAGCTACAGAATGATTGGCCCACGATCGAGATGTTGGGCAGCCTGCAGGAGGGCAACTCGGGGCTGGCAGCGGCCATCGAGTTCATTGGTCTTCAGATCCCGTTCCTGTCGATCGTGCTGTTGCCGATTGCATTCATCGGCCTGCGCCGGATGCTCCGACCCGAAGGTGTGGAGTTCCGGCCCATTGCAGTGGGATTCTTGGCGGTTGTTGCGTTGATGCTGCTCGCGGGAGGAAAGGGCTACTACGTCGTTCCGTACTACGTGGTGTTTCTCCCGATGGGGATGGTGGAGATGGAGGAGCGATGGTCGGCCAGGTCGGGCCGGTTCTCCCGGCGAGCGGTGGCGGGAGTGATGTTGGCCGGCGTCTTCGTGATGAGCCCCTTCTTCCTTCCAGTGCTACCGGCGAGCGCCGTTGGTCCGTTCAATGCCGTCAATCCGGAACTCGGGGAAACCGTCGGATGGGATGAACTGGCCGACCAGGTCGCCGGTGTCAACGCATCCGTCGATGCGGCGGTGGTGTTCACCGGCAGCTACGGCGAAGCCGGAGCAATCGAGTTGTACGGCCCGGAGCTTGGGTTGCCTCCGGCTAGCAGCGGTCACAACGCCTACTGGATGTGGGGGCCGCCGCCAGATGATGCCGTGCCGGTCATCGTCATCGGGTACGGAGAAGCCTGGATGGATCGAGGTTGTAGGCGCTGGGATCCCGCCGGCACCATCAGCAACGCTGCCGGCGTCGACAATGAGGAGATGGGTCTCCCCATCGCGGTGTGCCACGAGATGCGACGACCCTGGTCTGAAGTGTGGGATGAACTTCGCCACTACAACTAGGGGGAACTAGGTGGATCGCTCAGGGTGATTCCCCATGGCGGCGAGTACCGGCCGCGCCGATGATTTGCGTATGGCGATGTCACTATCGAAGCGATGGATCAGCGGGTTCGCCTTCGTCTTCCTATCCGCGCTGCTCGTGGTTACCGCTTCGGAGCGGGTCTATTGGTATGTCGGCGGCGTTTCCCTCGATTCGATCCTCGGTATCGCCATCTTCTACATGATCCCGACCCTGGCCGGGCTGTGGGCGCTTGGCAGCGGACCGTCCATTCGGCTGCATCAAGTAGTCCTGGCAGGCGCGATTTTCGGTTTCGTCGTGGAAGGGGTGCTCACCGCCGTTGTTTACGAGGACGGTGTATTGCCGATCATGGCAGCGCTGTTTGTCGGCTGGCACGGGCTGCTCAGCGTTGTCGCTTTCTGGTATCTCACCCGGCGCTGGCTGCTCGCGCGGCGACGTCGTTCCTTGGTCATCGGTTCGGCCGCAGTCGGGCTGCTCTGGGGTATCTGGTCCATCGTCTACACGCTGCCCGAGGCCAGCGAGGGTTTCGAGGCCGGCTTCACCACCATGGATCCGGGCGGGTTTGCGATCTACGCACTGGTTGTGGGTCTAGCGTTCGCCGCGGCGCACTACCTGATCGGCTACGTATGGCCGAAGCAATTCCAACCCGGCAAGTGGGGGAGCCGGGGCATCGTCATGTTGCTAGCTGCCTACGCGGCGACGGCGGTGTTGCCGGCCGTTCCCTGGGCTCCGATCAAGTTCGCCATCCTGGTCGGCGGATCGCTCTGGCTACTGCGCCGCAGCCGGGAAGCGGGTCCCGAGGAGCCATCGGCCATCGCGGCCCTTCAGGGTCACGTGCGATTGCGTGATGTTGTGCTCTTGCTAGTCATGCCGGTGGTTTCCGCGACCGCGTACTCGGTCGTCTGGTCGATGGAGCTCAGCACAGCCGCGGTTGAGGCCATCTTCACGACGGTGTCGTTGTTGACGGTGCTGGCTGGGCTCAGCGCGTTTGGATGGGCGGCTCGTTGTTCGCTGCGGAGGCCGGCAGGGTCGCGACACGCTCAGGCGTCGAGTAGCCAGCGAGCGATCTCGACGTGACGGGTGAGTATCTCGCCGCCTTCGAAGCCCCAAGCGACTGCGTGTCCAAATGCCCAAAGGCGGGAACGCTCCCGGTTCAGACCGAGCTCACGTGTCAACCGATCCAGCCGGTGTGTCACGGCTTCGGCACTGTGTCCGAGCTCGGGGGAGCGAATAATCGGGCTCAGCCCGAACTCGCGTTCCCCGCGAAGTGGTTTTGGGTCGATCGCAAGCCAGGGCTCCCGGTCGGCACGCAACACGTTGTCGCCATGCAGGTCTTGGTGGACTAGCACCTGCTCGCCCTGGCTCGCCGCCAGACCGGGCAGGACGGCCAACGCTTCAGCGAGGAGGATGCGGTCGAATGGCTCCCCGGCGTCCTCGTACTCGGCCGGGAGGTTCTCAACCCACCTCTCGACTTCTGTCGCGAGGCTTCCATAGGGATCGCCCACTGGTATCCACAGGCGGGGGAGCAGACCGATCATCACCCCCAACGCGGTATCGACTCCCGCCCGCGACAGGTGGTCACCCGGTATGCACCGCTCGAGCAGTAGGGCGCGACTGTCGGGATCGTGCTCGACAAGCCGGATGGCACCGTTGCCGTCCCAGTCCTGCAATGCAGCTGCCTCGTGTTCGCTCTCCCGCCCCGGGAATTGGATCTTCAGGGCCAACGCCTCGCCGTGGCGTTCCGCGGGCACGACGAGCGAGACGTAAGAGTCCTGATACGGCATTCCCAGCTCGAGCTCCCAGCGTGCCGCCGCTTGTCCTACTCTCGCAGGGAGCGCGTTCAGCCATTTGGTGCCTGCCTTCGTTGCGCCGAGCCAGCTGAGACTTGCGGGTATGGGCGGCTCGGCGGTCGGCATCGGCCTATTGAAGCGTTTCCGCCAGGGCGTTGATCCCATCGACGAAGCACTCGATCGGTGCCTCCACCAGCCCGGCGCCGACCATTCCGGTGCCGGGCACTTTCCCGGCGACCCCGGTGTTGATCTGAGGGAGGACTCCGGTACGCACCACTCGGGCTGCATCTATGCCGACCGGGGTTCCGCGGAACTCCAGCATCGGGATCTGGTAGGCGGGGTGCTCCTCGAGGGTGATCTCGTACATTGCCAAGGTGCGCCGCACGGCACCGGCCGCGGTGCCACCGACGAATCCGACGATCGCCGGGGCGGCTGCCATGGCGAAGCCGCCGAGGCCGACCGTTTCCGTGATGGTCGAATCGCCGATGTCCGGGCTGGCATCTTCTTCGGTGAAGGATCCGAGATAGAGCCCGTCGACCGGTGGAGCCGGGGCGGTAAACCAAGCATCTCCAGTGCCCGATAGCCGGATCCCGAAGTCGGTGCCGTTGCGGGCCATCACCGTTACCAGACTCGAAGCCGGCACCCCCGCAGCCGCATCCGATCCGAGCTTGCCGGCAGCCATCACCAGGTTGAGCATGAAGTGGTCGTTACCGTCGATGAACTTGAAGACATCGAGCCGTTGATCGGTAGGGGCGTCGGCCCCATCGACCAGGGCGCCGCCTATTTCGCGGAGGAACAGCGATGTCACCGCTCGGTTGCGATTGTGGCCGTCGTCCCCCATCTGGAGCGCTTGGGCAATCAGTGCCTGCAGGTCGATCGGACCGCGGCTGCGCAGTGCCGAGCCCAACACCGGGCCGAGTACCCGGTCTATCCATTGCAACCGCTCGATGACTTCGGGGGCGAAGGCGCCGTAGCGAAGCACCTTGCCGAGACCCTCGTTGAGGGTGGAGTAGGACACGCCCTCGCCGGCTCCGTCTTCAATTACTGCCACGGGCATCGAAGGCGAGGTCACTCCTGCCATGGGTCCGACTGCGCCATGATGATGGCACGGTGACAACTCGACCTCACCGCGGGTCGCCTTCAGTGCAGCGTCTTCTGGGTCCGTGGCGAGACCCTCGTACAGCATCGCTCCGATGATGGCGCCACGCATTGGGCCGCTGGCTCGTTCCCACTCGATTGGCGGGCCGGCATGGAAGAAGGTGCGGTCGCTCATACCGGGAAAGACATCTCGGGCAACTCCGACATCGACGAGGTGAGGCCGGACTGCGAGCAGGCGTTGGATGGCGGTGTTGTTGGCGTCGACCATCCGACCATCGGCCGTCAACCGGGCCAATGCCGCGGCCGTATCCGGATGGGGTGGACGCCAGTCGGCGCGAGCAACGGCCGCTCCCTGCTGCTCGATGGAATCGGCCAGCATGTCGGTACCTGCCGCCGCGACCACCGGCTCATTGTCGAGAAGATCGTTCAAGTGGGTCATGAGTCCCTCCCCGCGGTTGCCAGCCGGGCGGCTGCTGCGGCCGCCGCAGCATTGGAGAGCCAGACCGACGCCCCAGCTTGATGCAACGCCGCAGCTTGCACATCGCGTTTCTGGGGGTCCCCCCTCGTGCCACATAGCGAAACCACCACAGCCAATCCCTTCCTGATCGCGTGTTCGATGGCGGGTGTCAGTTCCGCAGCGGGGTCCGGATTGGCGCCGTAGCCGAGGACGACATCCATCAAGATGATCCCAGCGGAGGTGTCGGCGGCGGTTGCTTCGAGCCTATCGATGCGGACCGTCTGGTCAATCATGGGGTGTGCCCGGCCTTGGGTGTACTCGTCATCGCCGTAGTCGATGAACGCATGGCCCGGGTCGTTCTCGGTCGTGCCGATATCACCGACGATCGGCATGGCGACGAAGCGCGCTTCGTCCCGCAGTGTTCCCCCGGAGAACAAGCCGCGCACCGTCCCGGGTCTATGGTCGGTCTGATCCACGGTCCACGCGGCATAGTCCGGTACCGGTCTGCCCAGCTCGGCAAGGACCGCACCGGCCCCGGCTTCGAGCGTGTCTTCACCCATGAACGTGATCACAACGGGCTTGCCGCACTCCGCCGCGGCCGCCCGCACCCGGTCAGCCACGGCAGCTGCCGGAGGTTTCGAGATGACGGAGATCACCTCGACGGACGGATCGGCGTCGAGTGCTTCGAGCGCCTGCAGAGTTGCCGCAGCTCCGATCTCTTCCGACAAATCGTGGCTGCCGGTACCGAGAGCGTGCTTGACCCCGACCCCGGCGTCATCGAGCAGGCAGCACATCTGCTGGATTCCCGTTCCCGAGGCCCCCACCATCCCAACCGGGCCCGGCAGCACGGCGTTGGCAAAACCCAACCCAAGGCCGTTGACGATGGCCGTCCCGCAATCGGGGCCCATGACCAGAAGTCCACGGTCTACCCCGTAGCGCTTCAGAACCTGTTCTTGGGCTACAGGCACGTTGTCGCTGAAGATCATCACGTGATAACCGCGCTCGAGCGCTTCCATGGCCTCGACGAAGGCGTGCTCGCCCGGGACGGAAAGCAGGACGATGTTGGCACCAGCGACTGCAGCGGCCGAACCAGCCGTCTTCGGGTCGGGAGCTTCGAGCCCACCGGAAGCTACAGCCTTGTGGGCTAGTGCTTCTTCGAGCACCCGACCAGCTGCGGCGATGACATCCTCGCTCTCAGCACGCACCGCCAATACGAGATCGTTCGGCCCTGCCGCAACTGATGTGAGGTCGAATCCCATGTCCCCAAGCAGGCTCAGATTGAGCTCGGTCGCCATTGCCACCAGTGCGTCGTCGACACCTGCCACCTCCTGGAGCGCCTTGCTGGCCTGCATGAGCCGCACCGAGTCGTGGTAGCGGCCGGGAAAGAGCTCAACCCGAGAGATCATCTGTTTGTCTCCGATCACGAATGCGAACTGAACTCTACGAGGGACCGCGCCCCGAGCACGATCCCTGCGGCCAATGCCGGTCCCGAGCTGTGCCCCACGTCTTGGAGTCGAGTATGGGCGCCGCCGATGTCACCCCGACCCGCAAGCGCTCGGATCAGTCGACCCGCCGGTTCGGCGACCTGCCCGCGAAGCCCGTAGCGAATGAGCGCGGCAGAGAACGTGGTCGTGCGGACGTCTGCGAGCTTCGTCAGGGGATGAGACACACGGTTGAGGAGTCGTTCTGCTTGGGCCAGTTGCAGCGCTTCTCCAAAGAGCCGAAGCGCCGCCAACGACCCGGCGACGTAGTCGTCTCCCTCGGGTGTCAGGCCCGATCCCTTGCCCAGAAGCGTCTTGGCGGTAGCCAGTAACTGTGTGGGGGAGAGGTTATGGAGGGCCTCGTGAAGGCCTTCCGGGTCGATGCCGGGAACGGATGACGGAAGGTAGGCGAGCGCCTCTTCGAGCTGTGCGGCGGTTAGCGCAGGTAGTGCGGGACGCGGGTCCCACCACCTACGGGCGACGACGGTGACATCCCCGAGCGTGATCCGGCCCTGACCGATTTCGACCTCGGCACCGTGCTGCACCGGCTGCAAGACCGCGTCTGCGGCATCGGCAGCTATCTCGACGGCGTTCGGAAGGCGGGTGGCGTCGCGGGTGGACACAACAATGACCGCGTCCTCGAGACGGAGCCACACGGCGTAGGCAGAGGTGCCCAGGACCTCTGCGGTCCTGGGCACTGTGAGCAGGCCGTGGATCGCGGTACTCGCCAAGCCAGCTACCAGCTGCGGAGCGTCGGCCTTCCGGCTTGCCGGCGACCCTTCAAGCGCCGTTGGGCGGGACACCCCTACCCGACGTCGACGATCGCGGCTACGGGGCCGCCGCCACTGGGACCTTGATGCAAGGCCGCCACCGAGACAAACACCGCGGCGTCGTTGACGGCAGCACCGACTACGCCGCCGACCGCACCCTTGATGTGCCGGTGATGGTGGACGTCGGAATCGTCGAGTGACACCTGGCGCCGCCCGCGAAGACGCGAGGTCGGATCCGCTTCGCACTTGACGAACACGTTGACGAGCTTGTCGCCTAGATCCTGGTACCGGGCTCGCTCGGGAAGGTCGAGGCCGGCGTTGCGGATCGCCCGATACACGCCTTCCTGATCGAGGGCGTCGTTCATCACGTCGTGGCCGATGCGATAGCGTCCACCGGCCCCGGGAGCGTTGCCCACAACCACGGTTTGCGCTTGGTCGAGTTCGACGCCCGACGAGCACGACGCCACCGACGAGAAGAGGGTGAGGTCGTGGCCGATCTGCTCCGCGGTCGGCATCCCGATCTCGCCCAGGGCAACGGCGATCCCCAAGGCGGATGTGCCGTTGGAGACGTTCATGGACTCCAGTGGATCCTCTGTGTAGACCGTGTGGCCGCGCGCCTTGGCGTCGTTGATCGTTTCCATGACCAGCAGCGGGGTCTTCGTTTGGACGTAGTGAACGTCGGCGGGATCCTCGATCCCGGCCTCGGCCATGGCCCGGCGCACCCCCTCGGCAACCTTCTCGACCATGGCAGGCCGGCCGATGTCTTCGGGAAGGATCACATCGCTCATCGCATAGCCGACCGCAAGACGCGGTTCACTCGACGCCGGCCCGTCGTCCTCGACCTTGGCGAACACTGTGGCGTGCGGGCACAGGATGCCGTCCGTGCCGCCGGACCACACCATGGGGATCTCTTTGACCTCTTCGAAGGGTCGGGTGCCCTTGTCCATCAGCACCTTGCGAAACGCTTGGTCGGCCAGGATCCGGGTGAAGTCGTTGACCCCGCCGTTGCCCTCGGTCTTGCCGACAACGGCTACGACGCCGTCGGCATCGAACACGCCATCATCAATCAGCTTTGCCAGCCCCGACGCGTCACTAACACTCTCGAGAACGACCTTCCGTACCTCTATGGCCATGGCGCCTACTCCCTTGTGTCGCGGATCCCTTCCCGTGGCTCGCAGCGGCGTGGTGCACTGCGAAGTAACCATCATCGGGTCAACCCCACTTCGAGACTAGGGACCAACGGCCCTCAGTGGGCGCCGGACGCGATCCGGCTCGACCCCCTCGTAGTAACGGGTCTTACACTGGATGGAATGCAACCGGTGGCCTTGGTTCGCGATGTACCCGATTCCTTCGTCGACGCTCTCGTCATGGGGAAGCGCCCGACGATCGATCTCGCCCGGGCCCGCAGGCAGCACGACGTCTACCGGGAGCTCCTCGCTCTGCGCGGCTACGAAGTGCGCGTACTACCTGCGGACGAGCGATACCCCGACTGCCCCTTCGTCGAGGATGTCGCCGTCGTTCTAGGACCGGCGGCCGTTGCCACCCGTCCCGGGGCGTCGCAGCGGCGCGGTGAAGTCGCGATGGTTGCTGCGGCACTGGCCTCCCTGCTTCCGTTGCGGCACATCGAGGCGCCCGGCACCCTTGACGGTGGTGACGTCCTCCGTCTCGGTGGCACCCTTTACGTGGGGCGCTCCAGCCGCACCAACGATGCCGGTATCGCCCAGCTGACGCGCATTGCTGCTAATTGCGGGCTCGCGGTGACCCCGGTCCCGGTCCGCGGGGTGTTGCATCTGAAATCGGCTGTAGCCCACATAGACGAAGAAACGTTGCTGCTTGCGCCGCAGTGCGTTGATCCCCGGCTCTTCGCGGAGTTTCGGGTCATCGAAAAGGCTGGCGGCGAAGAGCACGTTGCGAGTGTGCTCAGGCTCGGCACGGGTGAGCTGGTGATGACGTCGTCTGCGCCACGCACCCTGCAACGGATTCGCGATCACGGCTGGGATCCCACGCTGATTGACTCGTCGGAGTTCCAAGCCGCAGACGGCGGGCTGACGTGCTTGTCGGTCCTTGTCGAGCGCGGATCTTAAGGTCGCTCTGCTGTGCGTCGAATAATGGGACAGATGGCCAGTGTTCGCCCCAGTCGTACCCAAGCGTCCCGCCCGACGATCTCCGGCGCTTTGTTGCTCGCGGTAGCCGTGGCCTTGCTCGCCACGGTTCGGCAGGTGCATCAGCTCGAGACCGCAGCCGCCATCAGCGTTGTCGCAGTTGCCCTCGTGGTTGCCGGTGCCACTTCCGGGCTCGGCACGGATATGGCTCGGCCGACCGGGAGACCGCTGTGGCCCGTGCTGATCGGGCTCGGATTCCTGTTCGCCGGTGTCGGCGCAATCGGGGAGGTCGGACTCGGGTACGGTCTGCTCGTCGCCGGACTCGGCGGGGCTGCGCTGTGGACCTTGGCCAATCCTCGATCAATGGCCGCGTACCGGCAGTGGGTCATTGCAGCAGCGGCGGTGGCCATCGTTGCGACGATCGGCGTTGGGGCAATCGCTCCGGTGCCGGACCCTGCGATCGATGTGGTGCTCATCAACAAGGCCGGCGCCGCCGCGCTGGCCGAAGCAGAGAACCCATATCAGACTGTGAGCGTGCCCAACACGAGCCCGTACGCGCCGCCCGGGGCGACATTCGACGGCTATGTGTACCCGCCGCTGGCCTTGTTCACGTATTCGGTGTCTGACTGGGCCCTTGGTGACACTCGTTGGGTGAACGTTCTGGCCGCCGGCCTGTTCGTGCTGCTCCTGGTGCGCCCCTGGCGCGACAAAGAGCCGGGTATTGCGGAGTACGCCGCGCTCGGTGGATTGATCATCGCGCTCCTGCCCGACCTCACCTTCCTGCTGCGTTTCGGCTGGACCGAGCCAATGGCCTTGCCCTTCCTAGCCTTAGCGATCCTGCTGTGGGAGGAGCGGCCCGTCCCATCCGCCGTCTTTCTCGGTCTCGCCGTCGCCTCCAAGCAGTACTACATCTTGCTAGCTCTGCTACTGCTGCTCTGGAACGATGAGTTCCGGTGGCGTCGAGTAGCGATCGTCGGTGGAGTCGCACTGGCCACAATGGTCCCGTTTCTGATAGCTGATCCCCAGGCGTTCTGGGATGCGGCTATCGCTCCCCAGTTCGGTTTCGATCCCAGGCCCGACTCGTTGAATGTCATCGCCCTCGGGTTCACTCCGCCTTCATGGCTGGCCGCCGCAGCCGGCGGCACGGTGGCGATTGTGCTCGGCCTTCGCGGTGGTGGGGGAGCCGAATTCGCCCTGGCTGCTGCCGCGGTGCTCGGTGTCGGGTTCCTTTTTGGGTCTCAGGCCTTCGCCAACTACTGGTTCCTCATCATTGCGCTCTGTGTCCTCGCACTGGTTGCCAAGGTCTCCAGCACGGATCGCACCCGGCCAGATATGGAGTTGCGGACCGCACACCTTGCTGCCCCGAACCCGCAGCGGCGGAACACGGCTAACGCGGGGTACGGGGTCGAATAGCCTGGGCTCATGATTGCCGCGAGTCTTCTATTCCTGCTGAGTCTCCTCGGGCTCATTGGGGCCTTCAACGCGCTGCGGGGGCCCGCCACACATCGCCGGCCGCAATACCGACCCCCGTGGCTGCCGGCGTTGCTGACTGCTGAGGCGGTGCCTGCCCGGGTGCTGGTGCACGGCGGCGTAGCGGCTTTGCTGATCTGGGCAGGGGCCCTCAACCAAATTGCCGGACGAGTCGGGCTCGTGCTCACCCTGGTGACGTGGATCGGCTACGTCGTGATCCAATGGAAAGCGGCCGGAGCCAAGCAGGTTATGGCCGAAGCCCTTGCCGCAGCCGGCATCGATGCAACCGGTTTCGCTCACGTCGACTGGCGCCGCGTGCTCACCGCCTACCCGTACAGGCTGCCTAGGAATGTCGTGCGCATCGATGACATCGAATACGCCCCCGGCTTGCACCTCGACGTCTACCGGAAGAGTGACCAGAGCGAGGAACGTCGTCCGGCGTTGCTGTACGTGCACGGTGGTTCGTGGCGCGGAGGCAATCGCCGCCAGCAGGGGAGGCCGTTGCTGCATCGGCTCGCCGACAACGGGTGGATTGCGGTCTCTGCGTCTTATCCACTTGCGCCGACAGCTACCTTTCCCGATCAGCTGGTTGCGCTGAAGCGTGCTCTTCAGTGGATGCGGAACACAGGCGCCGAATACGGAATCGATCCCGACTTCATTGCAGTCTGCGGTGGATCTGCCGGTGGTCATCTTGCTGCGTTGACTGCACTCACGACGAACCGCCCTGAGTACCAGCCCGGTTTCGAGGACGCGGACACCTCGGTGCAAGCGGCGATCCCCGTGTACGGGATCTACGACTTCCTCAACCGCAACCGCACCCGAGACGAGTGGCCGGTCATTCCTCGCTGGGTGATGAAAGCCGACAAGCACGAGGACGCGGAGCTGTACCGGCAGGCCTCCCCGCTCGACCAGGTCCATGCAGGCGCTCCTCCTTTCTTGGTGATTCACGGCGAAGCAGACTCGGTCGTTCCTACAGCCGAAGCGCACCAGTTCGTTGCGGCCCTGCAGGACGTATCTCAACGGGTCGTTGGCTACGCCGAAATCCCTGGCGCCAACCACGCGTTTGATGTGCTCGACTCGCTGCGGACTCACTATGTGGTCAGCGGGGTGCAGCGGTTCCTAGAGGGCATCCGGGTCTCGGCTGCCTCTAGATAGACGGCTTGACCCGCCTATCCGGCCCAAATCACTCGTCTCGACCTTGTGGAGTACCCACCTGCATTACATTCGCCGGCCTCGCCGAGGCGGGCGATCGACCTTGATCCCCTAGCATTCTCCGCCATGCACGAACTGGCCCTTGCGGACGCTGTGATGAAAGCCGCGCTCCAAGCAGCGGACGATGCCGGCATTGATCGGATCCAGAGGCTCGTAGTCAAGGTCGGCGAGCTACAGCAAATCGAGAAGGACCTCTTTGAGTTCTCGTTGACCAGCGTTCTTGCCGCCCAGGACCCCCGATTGTCCGGCGCGAAGTTCGATGTTGAGGAGGAGGCGGTCCGCTTCGGCTGCAATGCGTGCGGTCGCGAATACGGGCGAGATGACGCCTCTCTGGGAGACGATGCCGAGCAAGCGGAGGCCATTCACTTCATCCCCGAGCTATCTCACGCCTTCGCCAGGTGCCCATCCTGTGGGAGCCCAGACTTCCAAATCATGGCCGGACGCGGCATCACACTGGAGAGCCTCGAGGGGAGCGGCGGCGGAGATGGGTGACTCGCTCGATCCGCGCCCTGTGGTCGTCACAGACCGGCTTGCCGGTGTCGGCAGAGTCATCGGGGTGACCGGGAGCAAGGGCGGAATCGGGAAGAGCGTCATCGCGGCCACACTTGCTCTCGCGTTGGCCGATAGGGGTAACAAGGTCGGGCTGTTCGACCTCGACTTCACCTCGCCGAGCGACCACGTCGTTCTCGGTGTCGACAGACGGTTTCCGACCGAGGAGTTCGGGGTGGAACCACACCGGGTGCATGGCATTGAGCTGATGTCCGTTGCGTTCTTCGCCGGTGACGCAGCCGTGCCGTTGCGGGGCGCCGAAACCACTAGCGCCCTTCTGGAGCTCCTCGCGATCACCAACTGGGGAGATCTGGACATCCTGCTGCTCGATATGCCACCCGGGCTCGGAGATACGAGCCTGGATGTGATCAACCTGGTCCCGCGGCTCGAATTCCTGCTGGTAGGGAACGGTTCCCGAGTGGTGATCGAGAGCGTGCACAAGGCGCTGGCTTTGTTGACCGAGCTCGAGGTGCCAATGGTGGGCCTGCTCGAGAACATGCAATGGGGCGACGGCAGTGCCGTCACCACAATGGCCCAGGAGTTCGCCATCCCATACCTCGGTTCGATTCCGTTCGATCCCGGCCTCGAGGATGCTTTGGGCAGTGTCCACAAGCTGAGGAAGATCGCGGTCTACCGGGGTCTTGTCACGCTGTCCGAGCTGTTGGCCGCGGAATAGTCCGATCCAACGGCGTCGAGTGCGGCCAGCCTCGGGGCGGCAAGGACGGTGAACCTCCTCCGTTGGACGGCGCTAGCTTTCGGGAGGGGAGGCACACCTTATGAAGACAATCGGCCTGCTCGGTGGCATGAGCTGGGAATCGTCCATCGAGTACGAGAGGCTCATCAATACCGAGGTGCGCAGCCGGCTCGGCGGCGTTCACTCAGCCGATCTGGTCATCCGGTCCTACGACTTCGACACGATTGAGCGGCTGCAGGCAGCCGGAGACTGGGAGGGGGCCGGAAAGCTGCTCGCAGCCGACGCGCGACTTCTCCAGGCTGCTGGCGCGGAGCTCATTCTCTTGTGTACCAACACGATGCATCTCGTTGCCGATGCCATCGAGAGCGCCATCGACGTGCCGTTCCTCCATCTGGCCGACGCCACCGCGGCCGCCGTGCTCGAAGCTGGCGTCGAAACTGTCGCCCTGCTGGGGACGCGATTCACGATGGAGAAGGACTTCTATCGCGCTCGGCTCGAATCACGCGGACTCACGGTTCTTGTTCCCGGCGCTGACGATCGTGCCGTCGTGCACGACGTTATCTACGACGAGTTGGTCCAGGGGAGGATCATTGACGCTTCCCGCACTCGGTATCTCGAGATCATCGATCGATTGGTGGAGCGCGGGGCGCAGGGGGTCATCGCCGGATGCACCGAGATCGAGTTGCTGGTTACGCCGAGTGACGTCGATATCCCGTACTTTCCCACGACGCGCCTGCACGCTCTGGCGGCGGTTGAGGCTGCACTCGAGACCTCCTAGCCCGACGGGCTAAGCAACACCACCGGGATCTCCCTGTCGGTTCGGCTCTGATACGTCGTGTATCCGTCGTATGCCGCGACGACGGCCGGCCATAGCCGTTGCCGCTCTTCCGGGTTCGCGGTCCGCGCTCGCACCGGGAAGCGGTCGCGCACTACCTGCGCCTCAGCCTTAGGGGTGGCCAGCAGATTCAGATACCAATCGGGGTGTCGGTCTCGTCCTCCCCATGAAGCGATCACCACGAGGTCGCGTTCGTCGCGCACGTAGAGCAGCGGAACGGTGTGGGCCTTACCGGACTTCCGGCCGACCGTCGATAGCAGCAGCATGTCGTTGTTCACCAGCCGCCGGCCGATCCGGCCCCGAGTCGCCCGATACATGGCTGTGTGGATAGCCGATAATTTCTTTGCGGTGCCATCGCGCACGGGCGCAGCCTAGATCCCGGGTACCCGACGATCTGACACCACGTCAGATACTGGGGTGGCATCTTCTACCATATGAGCATGTCGGTCGATGATGTCGTGCGGGCGGTCGCCGAGTCGGCGCTCAGCGTCGATGAGCGGCTCGGGTTTCTGGAGTTGTGCGAAGCGCGTAGCGCGGAAGCTCTGCTGGCCGACCGGGATCGTGTCGAGGCACATCGTCGTGCGATAGAGGCTGCGGTCGAGAACGGGACCGCTCTCGAGGGCGAGTTGGCGGATCGCATCGCGGATGTTCTCGTCACGCTGCTCGGCAGCGCAGCCGCCTGGTCCTATGTGGAGCGTCGTGTCCTCGCCGGCGCTGTGGAGTACTTCGTGCGGTCCGACGACGACTCCGGCGACTTTGTCTCAGACCACGGACTCGAGGATGACGCACGCGTAGTCGCAGCAGTGTGTGAGGCACTTGATCGGAGCGACCTGGCTCAGCTGATCAGATGACCCTGTCGTCGGTACCCGCAACCTGACGGAGAATCTCGGTCTGTCCGGTGTGATAGGTGTCGTGGAAGTAGCTGAAGTGGAGGTTGCTCGCCAGGCTGACCATGCGTCCGTCAACCTCGGTCTCCGCAGAGAACTCCTCGTCGGTCAGTTCACCGAGGGCATGATCTATTGCCTCTTGGCTCGTCTCGAGTGCGCCTACGAGCCGCGCAAGCGGCAATACACCGGGCCCGTCCTCGTGGATCGGATCCGACTCGCGCATGTAGCTGTCGAGCTCTCCGGCACCGAACTGCCGCTCTCCGCGCACCTGATCGAGCAATCGGTCCCTGTAGAGCAGGATGTGGCCCAGGGTCCAATTGAGGCAGTTGATGTTGTAGGGCGTCTGCAGCAGGGAATCTTCGTGCCTTAGTCCGGCGGTCTGCATCTTCAAGATCGCCGTGTTGCGGGCGAAGGCCCGGGCCAGCCGCTTGGCGCCGATCATGGTTCCTCCCGGTTCGGCATCAGCGGCGCCATAGCTCGCGAGTGAACAGCAGAATCACCGGGAAGATCTCCAGCCTGCCCACGATCATCAGGAAGGACAGCAGCCACTTGCCTGCATCGGGCACGAGCGCGTAGTTCGACGTTGGTCCCACCGCGGCCAGGCCCGGGCCCACGTTGCCAACGGACGAGGCCACAGCCGAGGCCGACGTGACCAGATCGAACCCGGCTCCGGCAACGTCGTTGATGATGCCGAATGCCAGGGTGCCGGTCATGAAGATGAACATGTAGAGCAGGAAGAACGACTGCACAGACTCGACGATATGGTCGGGAACGACGTCGCGCCCGAGCCGCACCGGGAAAACGCCCTTGGGGTGGATCACGCGCCGCAGGTCGGCCTTGGACGCTTGATACAAGACACCGAGCCGGTACGGCTTCATCGAACCACCTGTCGAGCCTGCCATGCCGCCGACGAACATGAGGCCGAGCACCATGATCTGCAGCGCCGCCGGCCACACCCCGAAATCGGCCGTCCCGTAGCCGGTGGTTGTCACTAGGGAAGTGATGGTGAACAGGGAGTCACGGAGGATGTCGATCATTGCCCCAGACCAGGTGCCGATCGCGGCAACGATCGTTGCCACGATGATGATCCCGCCATAAAGCCTGAACTCTGCATTCCGCAGGTAGTCCTTGGGCCGGGCGATCGACCGGAAGTGGAGTGCAAACGACGCTCCGGCGATGAACATAAAGACAATGACAACCCACTGGGAGTACGGACTGAACGCCGCCATCGACTGCCCATCGGTACTGAAGCCACCGGTGGACATAGTGGTGAAGGAGTGGGCAATCGCTTCGAACAAAGTCATGTCGCCGAGCCAGAGGAGCATCGCCTCGATTGCGGTGAATGCGGCATACACCAACCAGAGCCGCTTTGCGGTCTCCCGGAAACGCGGAGTCAATCGGTCCGGGGTGGGGCCCGGCGACTCGGCCCGAGCCAGCTCGACACCGCCAACCCCGAGGAGCGGAAGGATGGCGATCGACAGAACGATGATTCCCATGCCCCCGATCCACTGCGTGAAGGCGCGCCACAAGAGGATGCCTTTTGCCAGCTCCCCGGGATCCGGAACGATTGACGCTCCCGTCGTCGAGAATCCAGCGGCGGTCTCGAAGAATGCGTCGCTGAAGTCGGTGATGGCGCCAGAGAACAGGTAGGGCAATGTGCCGAAGAATGTCATGGCGATCCATGACAAGCCGACGATGGCGAACCCTTCGCGTGCTGTCAGTTGTGCTGTGTCCGAGCGGCCGAACTGCCATGCCCAGCCGCCGAAGCCGACCGTGGTAGCCGCGGCCAGCGCCAACTGCCACGCGTCACCGAACTCCTGATAGATGAGGGCGACAACCACCGGCAGCAGCATGGCAACACCGATGGCGGCGACGACTGCCCCGATCACCCTCAGCAGGCGTCGAATGGACATCAGCCGGAGAGTTCGCCGACCAGCTGGATCGACTGGGGGAGGGCGATGACGATGAGGCGGTCGCCTGCTTCGACCTTGCTCTGACCGCGGGGTACGAATGCCTTCTTACCCCGAACGATGCCACCGACGATCACGTCGTGAGGGAGGTGGATCTCGCGCAGGGTCTTCCCAACGATGTCGCTTGATTCGGCGACCTCGACCTCCAGCGCCTCGGCTTCGCTGTCTTGGAATGTGACCACCGAGTGGATGCGTCCGCGCCGCACAAACCGCAGGATCTCGTTGGCGGCCGACAAGCGTGACGAAACGGCACCGTCGATCCCAACTCCGGCGAGAAGCGTGACGAGGTCGAGCCGATGAAAGCGGGAAACGACGGTCGGAATCCCGACCGCCTTGGCAACCAGTGAGCCGAGGATGTTGATCTCATCCCAACCGGTCAACGCCAGGGCGGCGTCCGCCGTCTCCAGTCCTTCGCTGTGGAACAGCTTGGGGTCGGTGGGATCGCCGCATACCGCGACGACTCGGGGATTCTCTGTTGCGATGCGGCGAACCCGGTCTGGGTCGGGATCGACGAGGACGGTCTGAATGTTCTGTCGACAGAGCCGCTTGGCAGTCAGTTCGGCTACCCGGGTTGTGCCGAAGATGACGACCTTGCGGGCAGGCTCCAGGTGCAGGCCGAGCATATCCAGTGCCGCATTGGCCTTGTCGGTCTCCACCATGATCAGGACGTGGTCGCCGGGGAGAATCCTGGTGCCACCCCTGGCGATGATCGTCTCGCCGTGGCGGATGATTGCCGCTACCAGCCACGACCAGCCGTCGACCATGCCGCGCAGCTCTGTCAGCGCGAGGCCTGCAGCGGGCGCATCCGGCCCGATGTATCCCCCGATCAGCTCGAGGTTCCCGTCGGCAAACTCGCGCACCTCGGATACGCCGCGCTGACGCACCAGGAGTTCGAGTTCCCGAGCCGTGGCGTCTCCCGGGTCGATGAGAAGGTCGACCCCGAGCGCTGCAGCACCGGCTCGGAGCTGGGGATCTTCGACCCGTGCGATGCGGCGGGCGGTACCGATCTTGGCGGCAGCATGGGCAGAGAGAACGTTGACCGCGTCGGACGAAGTCACAGCGATGAACAGATCAGCGATATCGGCCCCGGCCTGCTCGAGCACATCCTGACTGGATCCGTTTCCGTTGATCACAAGGCAGTCGATCTGCTCCTGGACGTCGACTGCGGTGCGTGGGTCGGATTCGACGACAACGACATCTTGACCCTCGACGGAGAGCCGTTCGGCGAGGTGCGAGCCCACAGCTCCCGCTCCGATAACAACTATTCGCATACAGACCAGCCGGTAGGTAGATGGCACAGGCTAATCGGCAGTTGGGGGAGCGCTGTAGATAGCCGCGGCGCCGTTCAGCCTCCCAGGGCTTGGACGGCGCCATGGATGGCCAAGCCGACGAGGCCACCCACCAAGGTTCCATTGATGCGGATGAACTGGAGGTCCCTACCGACCTGTAGCTCGAGACGCCGGCTGGTTTCGTCGGCATCCCAGCGTTCGACAGTTGTCGCGATGATCGACGCCACCTCGGCGCCGGTCCGTTCGGCGAGGTGCGCGGCGAGACTGGCTACCCAGCTATCGACATTGCTTCGTAGTTCAGGGTCGGAGAGGAGCCGCTCGCCGGTTGTCAAAGCGAGCTGCTCCAGACGGCGGCGCAAGTTGGAGTCCGGGTCCTCGGAAGCGGCGACGAGACTGTCCTTGACCCCTTCCCAGATGCCGTCCGTCCACTCCGTGAAGTCGGGGTCGGTCAGGATTTGCTGCTTGAGATCCTCGCCGCGTTCCCGCATGTCGGGCGAGGTCCTCAGCCGCTCGGTCAGGCTCCTCGTCCGTTCGTCCAACAGCCGGCGGATCTCATGGTCCGGCTTCTCCGTGATTCCCCAATGAACCGGAGCATGCTCACGTACAGCTTCTCGAAGACGACATCGTCGACAGGCTCGGGGACCCACCACGGCGACTCCTCGTGGATCCTCCGTCGCAACAGCTCCCGGTTCTCTGCGATTGCACCGGTCAGACCGCGGAGGCCTGCGGTCACCAGCGCCTCATGCTGGCCTCCGTCCATAGCTCGGTCGAGAATGGAGCCCAGCAGAGGTGCCGCGTCGATCGACTCGATGCGGGTCGCAACCAAGTCGCGAATACTGTCCTGGATGTCGTCCTCGCGCATCGTCTCCGCCAGGGCCGCGATTACGGCCGCTCCCTGTCGCGCTGCCGCTGCGGCATTCACTGGGTTGGCTAGCCACTCGCCGAGGCGGCCTGCCGGATCCGCTTCGCGGATCCGTTCGACAAGGGAATCGGGATCCATGAAGTTGTTGTGAACGAACTCGCCGAGGCCGCGGCCGATGGCATCCTTGCTGCGGGGAATGAGCGCTGTGTGGGGTATTGGAATGCCCAGCG
>JASJAS010000043.1 GCA_030066875.1 Acidimicrobiia bacterium
CCCCCCCCCCGCCGGGGGCGCCTCCACTGGTTTTGTGGCCGAGTTGCCTTAGATGTTCGTGGGCGATGGGACGTCGTCGCGCTGGCCCGGACGGTCTGCTTCTCAGACGTTGCCTAGGTTCGCTTCAGCGAGATCCGCCAGATCGGGGGCGGTCAACCCGTTTTCCTTCATCAGGAATTTGTGGTCACCGAGCTTCTGAAACTTGTCGCCCAGACTGGCGATTACCTGTTTCGGCGCGGCAGCGAACCCAGCCTTGTACTCTGCGACTGCCCCACCCAGGCCGCCAAATGGGCTGTGCTCTTCGACCGTGAGGACGAGCTTGTTGTCAGCGAACACCTTGTCCAGCATCTCTGTGTCCAATGGCTTCAAGGTGTGCATGTCGACGACCCGGGTTGAGATCCCCTTTCCTTCGAGAATGTCGGCGGCGGCGACGGCATCAGCCAGGAGCGACCCGGTAGATACAAACGCAACATCGCTGCCCGAGCGATACTCGATGGCCTTGCCGATCTGGAAGTCGAAGTCTTCGGGATACATCACCGGGTAGCCCGGACCGCCGGTGAGGCGCATGTAGACAGGACCTTCGTGCTCGATGCAAGCGTAGAGGGCCTTGTGGGTGGAGAGCGGATCGGACGGGGCGATAACGGTGAAGTTTGGGATCGCCCGGACGACGGCGATGTCGTCCATGGCATAGTGAGTGTTCCCTAGCGGCCCGAAACGCACGCCGGCCTCAATGCCAATGACCGTCACATTCGCCTTCATGTAGCCCACGGCAGCTCGCATCTGTTCGGCCGGGCGCATTGGCACCATGGCCGCCAGGCCGACGGCAAAGGGGCGTAGCCCCTCGAGGGCGAGACCAGCGGAGAAGTCAATCAGGTTCTGTTCGGCGATACCGACGTCGAAGAACCGGTCCGGATACGTTTCCTTGAATTCGACCAGCCGTGCCGTAGGGGTGAGGTCGGCGCTCAGAGCAATCACTTCCGGAAACTCGTCGGCCAACATCAGCAGAGTGTCTGCCTGCACTGAGCGGTGGCCCTTCTCGGACCATTCCTGCAGTTTGTCTAGAGCTGCTTCGTTCATGTCGTCATCCCGCCGCGTTCTCGAGGTCTGCAACTGCTTGTTCGTATTGCTCCTGGTTCATTGGTCGGGCATGCCAGTTGAGGCTGCCTTCCATGAACGAGATGCCTTTGCCCTTAGTGGTGTTGGCAATAATCACATGAGGCTTTCCGTTGCTGGACTCCTTCATCCCGTCCAAGGCGTCGAGCAAGCTGGCCGCATCGTTGCCGTCTTCGAGAACCAGGACATCCCAGCCCGCAGCTCGCCACAGCGCCTCGATATCGGCATCCATGATGTCCTTGGTGGTACCGGCCAGTTGCACGAAGTTGCGGTCGATGACGGCAATGAGGTTGTCCAGTTCGTACTTGACGGCGTTCATCGCCGCTTCCCATATGACTCCCTCGTTGCATTCTCCGTCCCCAACGAGGCAGAACACCTTGTGACTTTCGCCCTTGATCTTTGCCGCCTTCGCCATTCCGCAAGCAACTGCGAAGCCGTTGCCGAGCGTTCCAGACGACACCTCGATGCCGTACTGTGGATTCCTTGTGGGATGCCCGGCGAGGAAGCTTCCGTCGCCCTTGAAGGTGGCCATCTGTTCTTCCGTGATGTAGCCGGCTTCCCCCAAGGCAGAGTACAAGGCAAGGCAGGCGTGACCCTTGCTCTGAACGAATCGGTCTCGATCGGGCATCGTGGGGTTCTTGGGGTCATTGTTCATGACTCCGAAGAACAGGCTGGCCACGATTTCGATGCTCGATAGGGCAGGCCCGAAGTGGGCGCCACGGCCCCCCGCGGCATACCCCATTTCGATGACATCCCGGCGCATCAGAGCAGCCTTCTCCTTGATCAGATCAACCGTTTCCTTGTTTGCCATATGCGTTTCTCCGTGCGCGTGTGCTTGGCGCTAGTTGGTGTCCGGGATTCTGAATTGATGCCCGCTGAACAGTCCGGTCGGTATTGCCGAGGCTTGCCATCTGGCGAGTTCGACCATCTTCGGGATATCGACACCAAGTTCGTATCCCATCTCGGACAGCATGAACGCCAGGTCTTCGGTGGCGAGGTTCCCAGACGCCCCCGGGGCGAACGGGCAGCCACCTAGTCCACCCAGTGTCGACTGCACTTTGTCGACGCCGAGCTCGATGGCAGCCAGCGTGTTGACCATTCCCATGTTGCGGGTGTCGTGTATATGAACCTGGAGATCCAGCGACGGGTATGCAACCCAGACGGCTTCGATGATGCGGCGAACCTGTGCCGGGTTGGCGATCCCGATCGTGTCACAGAGATTGACGGTCTCTATTCCGCTGTCGACGTAGGGCTTCAGGAAGGGGACGACGTCGTCTTCGGTCTTCATCCCCTCAAACGGGCATCCGAATGTCGTTGACAGGTCCAGGCAGACATCCAGCTCTGGGTAAGCCGCCAGAATCTCCTGGAGTCCGGCAAACGACTCTTGGTGAGACCGTCTGATATTGGCCCGATTGTGGCTCTCGCTCAACGAGACGACATAGGATACCGACTTGAGGCCGGCTTCCCAGGCTGCTTCGGCACCACGCCTATTCGGAACGAGTGCAAAGAGATCCGCATCCGGGTACTCGGCGACGACCCTCGTAGCTAGGTCACCGGCATCTCGCATTTGGGGAATCGCCTTCGGGCTGACGAAGGATGTGATCTGCAAATGCCTCAATCCGACGTCGAGCAGGCCCTCGACGATGCGAACCTTCGTTTCCAGTGGGATGTATTCATCCACCATCTGAAACCCGTCGCGAGGTCCGACTTCGTACAGTTCGATCTTCTTCATGTCTTCAACATGGTCCCTTCGTCCTTCAGCCGCCGGTACCAGCCGAAGGCTTCCTCGGGCAGCTGGGGATGGTGCCCGCCGCATTGCTCACGTGCGGTTCGCAGGTAGGCCGTCAACTGCTCCTTGTATGTCTCAGATGCGCAGTGGGTGACGATGGCGTCTGCTCGTTCTCCGTCGTCCAGGCCGCGGAGGTCGGCGATGCCGGCCTCGGTTACGACAACGTCGACATCATGCTCAGAGATGTCCTGGTGGGACACCATCGGGACGATGTTCGAGATGGCTCCGCCCTTGGCCGTCGAAGCGATCAGAATCACAGACAAACCGGCGTTCTGAGCGAAGCTCGCCCCACCGCCGATACCGTTCACGACGCGGCTCCCGGCGATATGGCTGGCGTTCACATTGCCGTAGGCGTCGATCTCGATACCGGTATTCAGTGCAACCAGCCCCAAACGGCCGATCACTTCAGCGCTGTTCGTGATGTCGCCGTTGCGGATCACCAGGTGGTCGCTGAGATTTGGAGTGTCGTTCAGAATCTGCTCGACCCGCTCGCTCATGGCCAATCCAGCGGTGGATATTGCCGTTGCTTTGCCGGAAGCAAGCAGTTCCAGCACGGGTTCGGTGATGCCTCCGCAGAAGAAGTGAAGGTTGCGAAACCCGGATCGTTGGAACCCGTCGGCAATCGAGTCGGCGATACCACCGAAGCCGGTTTGGATCGGCGGAAGATGTCCGGTCTTCCGCACTTCCAGCTCGAGAAAGTTGAGCAGATGGTCGGCGATTCTCTTCGTCACCACGGTGCCGGGTGGCTGGGGTCCCAATCGTTCTGGGGTATCTGTCTCGACGATGTACCGGATTCTCTCGAGGTCAACCGGGATCCCCGAAGTGCCGATTCGCTGATTGGTGCGGACCAGCGGGATCGGCTGTGTGTCGGGGGCTGCTGCGGGAATGAAGACGTCATGCAGATTGCGCAGCTCTTCTGGCTGAGCAGCATTGATCTCGACGATGATCTCGCTCGCAGCCTCCACCAGATGGTGGGTCATGCCTATGGAACTGCTGGGTATGAGATCACCGTCGGCGGTGAACCCCAACGCTTCGACCACGGCGACATCGATCTCACCGAAGCTCTCGCTTCTGAGCAGTCGGGGCATTTTGCTCATCTGCTGTTCGACATAACGCAGAGAACCGCTGTTGGCCTGGGCGGCGAGGATGCGGCTGGCCACCATGGGGGCCCGTCGGTCAACCAGTTCCTCCGCTCCGAGCATTTCATCGAGCCACGGCACATTGGCGCCCGTGATCAAACCGAACGACAGATCCTCGCCGCGCTTCTTGCGCTCAACCAGGGCTTGGACAACAGCCTTGGGATAGCCCGCCATGGCATAGCCGCTCATAGCAACGGTCGTACCGTCCCGTATGAGGGAAGCCGCCTCCTCCGCGGTCGCAATGCGGTTGTCGATCAACGTCTACTCCAGGCCCGTGGCGGAATCATCAGCGAGGGGTGAAGCCGGCGAACAGCTCTTCGTCGGTGGGTTGGAAGCTCGGGATCTCCCGGATGACCCATGTGTTGTTCATGTAGTGCTTGAGCGCAACGTTCTCCGAGATTCCGTTGCCACCCCATGTTCCGCAGCCCAGCGAATGGGTGAACGGCATTCCGCTGACCCAGCTGCCGCCGTTGGTTGCGGCCTGCGGTTGGTTGACAACAACGCGAGTCGTGTAGGTTCCCAACGCCAGCTTCTCGACGTTCTCCGGTGTTGCCGAGAAGATTCCACATGAATGCCCGTGGCCCGAGTATGCGTGGTTCTCATTGGTGATGCGGATGGCTTCCTCGATGCTGCTGCTTTTGTAGACGGTTGTCACAAGGCTCATCTTCTCGCCGGCGAAGGGCGACGCCTCTCCGGTCTTGTCCTCTTCCACCAGCAAAAAGCTGGTTCCTTCGGGGACCACCAGGCCGGCGAGCTTGGCGATATTGCTGACCGGCGATGCCACGATGTCTCTGTTGATGATGTGGTTGGTTGGCCACTCCGGCCAGATTGCCTTCCTCAGCCTCGCCTTCTCGTCGGCATTGAGGAGATGAGCGCCGACCTTGCGGAATTCGTCCAACATGTCGCTGTAGACCGACTCATCGATCACGACAGCGTTGTCACAGGAACATCCGGCAGCGAGGTCGAATGTCTTGCTCGCCTTGATCTTGACCGCGGCATCGGCCAGGTCGGCGGTCGCGTCAATGACGATGATGGCGTTGCCAGCTCCTACGCCAAACGCCGGTGTTCCCGAGCTGTGGGCGGCGCGAACCATGGGTTGACCACCGGTGGCGATGACCAGGTCACACTGCTTCATCAGCTCGTTGGTCTTTGGAATCGACGGATCCTCGATCGTGAGGAATAGATCTTCCGGCGCGCCGTACTTCTTCATTACGGCCCGAAGGAGGTTTGTGACTTTCAGCGTGGTGAGTTTGCTCCGAGGATGGGGGGAGAAGATGACCGCGTCCCGGGCCTTCACCACGAAGATAGCCTGGGTCAGTGGATGGAACTCTCCCTGGGTGCTGGGTACCAGTGAACCGATGACCCCAACCGGCTTGGCGATGCGGACTAGCCCCTTCTCCGGTATCTCCTCGACTACCCCTACGCTCTTGACGTGCTTGACGTCGTAGAGAATGCCCCTGCACTTCCCTGCGACCTTGGCGACCTTCGACGGGATATCACCCAACTGGCATTCTTCGAATGAGAACTCGGCTATTTCCTGAAGAAGGGCATCATTTGCGGCGATCTCCCAGGCGATTGCCGCCGCGAGCTCGTCAACCTTCTCCTGTGAGAACCCCTCCGCTACCTTTTGCGCCTTGCGTGCCCGACGCATCAGTTCGGATATGTAGGCCGCTGTGTCCGCATCCTTCTGGCTCATGTGTGCCTCTCCGACCTTTGATCTTCCAATCGCCTCGATACCTGCGTTGGGGTCCCCCAGATAGAGCCGACATCCTTATCGAGTCGATATTACAGCCAGTCGTTGGAACGTTCCAATCATTTTGGGCTTTGCAGGCCGAGAGGCCACCTCGGTGCTGGATCGTGAACGATAGGCGACTCCGGGGGGAGTGGAACGCCCCTGAACACAGGTAGAGTGGTGGCGCCCCAGGATGGGGCACCACCACTTGTTTCGCTACTCGAAGAAGGCCGCGTGAGCCAATCCAGGGACCGCAAAAGGAAGCCGGGCAGAAAGGGCTCCTCGCAACCGCAGGCGAGCGGGCACCGCACGGGCGGCTCCACGAGCAAAGCCCGGCAGAAGCCGCAGAAGTCCCATCGATCGGGTGGCGGCGGAAGAAACGGTGATCGCAACCGGGAGAAGGAATCCGGAGGCAAGGCAAGGAAGCTGCCGGCGGCCGCGGAAGGGCTACCCCGGCACGTCGTCGAATCCCTGCTTCGGGTCACACCTGCGGCCAGGCAGAACGCGGCTCTGGCCGCCCTGAGTGCGGCAGCCGAGGCCTTCAGTGAGGGGCAATACCACGTTGCGGTTCGCAAGGCGGAACACGCCAAGGATTTGTCGTCGCGTGACGCAACGATTCGGGAGATCCTTGGGCTCTCGGCGTATCGCGTAGGCGACTGGCAGAAGGCGCTCCAGGAGTTGCGAACGTTTCGGCGCCTCAGCGGAGAGACCACCCACATGCCCGTCGAGATGGACGCTCTCCGCGCTCTTGACCGACCGGATGATGTCGCGGTTGTGTGGCAGGAGTTTCGCAAGCTCGGAGGTGGTCCCGCCGTGAAGAAGGAAGCTCGAGTGGTCTATGCATCGCATCTGATTGACATAGGCGATCTCGAGGGTGCCTCCGAGTTGGCGGGTTCGCCAAAGAAGAGCGCCGATCCATGGCCCGAGGATCTTCGCCTCTGGTACGTCGCGGCTCGCATCGCCGCCCTTCGGGGAGAGAAGGAAAAGGCACGCAGGTTTGCCGAGGACGTTGTACTGGCCGACCCGTCATTTCCGGGCCTCGACGAACTAGACCGGCTGATCGACGCCAGCTGAATCTGTCGGACCCGCCCAATACGTTGGCAGCATCCCGCATTTCCCTGGCACCAGGGAGATGTAGATGGATATGAACACCGTTGTCCTCTTCGGAAGGCTGGCCGCGCCACCGGAGGTGCGTGAATTCGAATCTGGGTCCAGTTTGGTCCGGTCACTCATTACGGTTCGGTCGAATGCGCCCCGGCGTCGCGTAGATGTGTTGCCCGTAACCCTGTGGGATCCCGATCCCGGCCACGAGCTGCTGTCGGCGACGGCAGGGATGGCGGTGTATGCGGTAGGGAGCGTGCAGCGCCGTTTCTGGAGCACTGAGAAGGGCCGGGCCAGCCGGCTCGAGATCGTGGCACTGCACGCCGAGCTGGCCCCGAACCAGACCGAGGCAGCAACCGGCTCTGCGGGCTGACGCCGGCCGGGTGCGAAGGCAGACGATGACCCGGCTGCAGAACCGGGGTGCCCCACGGTCGATTAGGGTGCCCCGGGTGCGAAGAGTTTCCATTGCCTCCGCGTCGCAAATAGCGGCAAACGCCGGATCCATGGTGGCCGACGCCGGTGGAAACGCGGTCGACACCGCCATCGGTGCCGCGATCTGCTCGATGGTCACCGATCCTGGGATCATTGCGCCAGGTTCAGGCGGATTCATCACTGTATGGCCGGTAAGCGGCGATCCCGTGGTTATCGACGCCTATGCGGAGATGCCCGGTCGCGGCCTTCCCCCGGAGCGTTTCGGGCGAGGCGGACGCGAAATCGTCATGACCTACGGCGGCCAAACTGCAACCATCGTCGGGTACGGCTCGGTGGCTACTCCGGGCGCCTTTGCCGGCCTCCGGCTCGCCTGGGAGCGCTACGGGGAGATCCCTTGGGCGGAGCTGTTTGCTCCAGCCATCGCAGCTGTCGAGGCGGGTTTTCCTCTTTCCAGCGCCGCGGCCGAGTACCTCGGCCACTCGCACGAGCTCGTGTTTGGATGGGACCCTCCTAGCTATGACGTGATCCATCACGACAACGGCAGGCATCTCTCTGCCGGGGACACTGTGCACATACCGCACCTGGCCCATTCGCTGCGGCAGCTCGCCGAGGAGGGAGTTGGCACGTTGTATGGGGGAGATCTCGGCGCACGTATTGCGGCAGCGGTCGAAGAGCATGAGGGTGTCTTGACGCTACGCGATTTGACAGAGTACGAGGCGATTGTCCGCAAACCGGTAACCGTTGACGTGGACGACTGGACTATTGCAACAAACGCTCCTCCGGCCGTGGGCGGTGTGACCATGGCTGCGATGTTGCTGCTGATGGGCATCAGAGGCTTCGATAAGTGGGAGGCGGCAGATGTTGCTCGGCTGGTCGAAGTGCAGAACGCCGTGCAGGCATTCCGCCGTAGCAATCTCGATGAACTGCACGATCGTGGCGCCGAAGCTGCTCGGCTGCTGGAACTGGCCGGCGAAGGCGATATCGACACCCTGCTGTCAGCTCCGTCGACCACACACACTTCAACTGTCGACTCGGACGGCTTGGGATGCTCGATCACCGTCTCAGCCGGATACGGTTCGGGGGCAATGGTTGCCGGAACCGGGATGTGGCTCAACAACTCTCTGGGGGAGATGGAGCTCCACCCGGGCGGGTTCCACGGCGTGAAACCAGGAGAACGGCTCGTCTCGAACATGGCACCGACGATTGCACGCTCGAACCGCGGGGCCGTGCTCTCGATCGGCTCGCCGGGCGCGGATCGAATCACCACGGCGCTCAGCGGCGTGTTGGTGAACTTCATCCACGTCGGAATGTCTCTGAGCGACGCCATCGATCATGCTCGCCTGCACCTGGAGGTCTTCGATGGCACGCCGACCGTCTCATACGAGCCCGGCATTGATGTCAGCCAGGTCGAAGGCTTCGACCTCCGGCGCTTCCCGGACCTTTCGATGTACTTCGGCGGCGTGCAGGCTGCCTTGTGGGACCCCCACGCTGGGTTCTTCGAGTACGCCGATCCGCGACGTTCCGGCGCCGTGGCCCACGGCGGCTAGCGAGCCGCGCTGATGCTCGAAGATCCGGCGGACATCATCCGCATTGTTGCCGACCCCGTCCGGCTGAGCGTTCTCGGCCGGGCCGCGGAAGACAACCTCGTGGTTGGCGAGGTCGCCGCCAATCTAGGCGTGCCGGAGCGCAAGGTCGCAGAGGCAGTGGGGAGGCTGCGGGCAGCCGGTCTCATCAGCGATGATCTCAGCCTGGATATCGGTCAGCTGCGGGCCATCGTTACCAGGCTGCCAACCGCCGAGGGAGTTGCTACCTCAATCACGGATGGGCCATGGTCCGCTGGTGAGCGAGAGATCCTCGGTCGCTTCTTCTCCGGGGCCCGCCTCACAGAGATACCAACCAGCCGGTCCAAGCGGCTGTTGATTCTGGAACGTCTCGCGCAGGAGTTTGAGCCCGGCTTGCGCTATCCGGAGAGAGATGTCAACTTCACGCTGCAGCTGTTCCATCCCGACTATGCGGCGCTGCGCCGCTACATGGTGGACGAAGGGCTGTTGACCCGGTCCGAAGGCGTCTATTGGCGGAGCGGTGGCCGCTACCCGGCTGAGCCGAGCCCGCCGTGAGCGATCGCACTACCGACTACAGCTTTGCCAGGAGGCCGAAATGGATCGCAGGACACCTCATCGCGCTGTTGGCGGTCGTCGTCTTCGTCAACATGGGCCTGTGGCAGCTGCGGCGGCTCGAGGAGCGCCGGGACTTCAATGCTCGGCTGCTGAGTCGGACTACCGAGGCTGAGATTCCCCTCGCCGAGGCGTTGACAACCTATGGCCCGTCGCAGGAATCACTGGAGCTGCGGATGGTCACGGCCGCCGGCACATATGCGCCGCACGAGGAGGTCATCCTGGTTGGCCGTTCCTACAACGGCGTATCAGGTCACCATGTGCTGACCCCACTGCATCTCGGTGGTGATCGGGCGATCATGGTGGACAGGGGGTGGGTGCCGATCGACTATGACGAGCCCGGCTTGGAGGTGTTCGCGCCGCCGCGCGGCCAAGTCACCATCCTCGGGGCTCTTCGCAAGACGGAAGTACGTGGATCATTCGGCCCGTCGATTCCCGCGGAGGGAGTTCTCACTCAAGTGCCTCGGGTCGATCTGGAGCGTTTGAGCGAGCAGATCGGCAGCGATCTCGTACCGGTGTACGTGCAGCTGCTCGAGCAGTACCCGGCGCAGGCGGGGGAATGGCCAATCCCGGTTGCGCTGCCGGAACCCTCAGAAGGATCTCACCGGGGCTACGCCGTACAGTGGTTCCTCTTTGCCGGAGTGACCTTGGTGAGCTACCCGTTGCTGCTACGGCGCACCGCAGAAGCGGGGTCGGAGTCCTAGCTCTGCGAGTCCTTCCACGCCTTCTTGCGGACCTTGAGCTCGGCCAGATCGTCCAGGCTGGTCACGTCGGCGATCGATGGCCAGGTCGGTGCATAGTCTTCCCAGCCCGATGGGCGCACTCCGAACCGGTTGCCCAGTACGCCAACGTAGATCCGTGCCTTGTACTCCCCGAAACCGGGGATGGCGAGCAGACGCTTCATCAGTTCGTCACCTGACGTAGCGTCTGCCCACAGCGCTTGCACCGAACCGCCGTACTGGTCGGCAATATGCTGGCACACGCCCTGCACCCGCTTCGCCATCGAGCCCGGGAACCGATGCAGGGCCGGCTTCTCCTTGAACACAGCTTGGAGTTCGTCCGGATCCATATTGGCTATGTCGACCGCGTCGAGCCCGTGTCCCAGCCGATCACGTAGCACGAGAGGGCTGTGAAACGCCTTCTCAGTGGGAATCTGCTGGTGGAGCACCAAGCCGATGAGAAAAGCCAACGGATCATCCGTGATCAATGCGTTGGCGTCGGGCTCATTTGTCAGATAGAGCTGTGTTGGGTGGTCCATGTCCTCTTCCCGGTTCGACTTTCCCGGGAGCCTAAGCTAACCGAACAGTCCGGTACCGAGGAACGGTGATGACCGAACAGATCTACTCGACAGATGCCTATGCCCGCACGATGGATGGGGCGGTGGTCCGCACCGACACGGATGACAATCGGGTGCTGCTCGATCGCACAGTGTTTTACCCGGGCGGGGGCGGGCAACCGCACGACGTAGGCGCACTGTGGATCGGCGACGACAGACTGTCGGTAGTAAGAGTGACGGCAGACCGCGATGGTGTGTGGCATTGGCTAGAGGAGGACGTTCCCGGGGTCGGAACCGACGTGCGGGGTGAGCTCGACTGGGATCGTCGCTATCGGATGATGCGGACCCATACTGCGATGCATGCCATGTGCGGTGTCATCTGGCGCCGTTATCAGGTACCGGTGACGGGAGGCAACATGGATGCCGGTGAGGGCCGGCTTGACTTCGAGCTTCCCGACTGGAACTCGGAGGACAAGCCGGGAGTTGAGGCGGAGCTGAACGCCGAACTGGAAAACCGGCTCCCGGTTGAGGTCTCGTTCCTGCCTCGGGAGGAAGCAGACCAGGATCCCAGCCTGATCCGAACGAAGATCAATCTGCTCCCATCGGATCTGCGAGAAGTGCGCGTCATCGACATTGTGGGGCTGGACCGGCAGGCCGACGGGGGAACTCATGTGGACTCGACCGGAGAGGTTGGAACAATCAGCCTGGCCACGGTCAAGTCGAAGGGACGGGGCTTCCGGCGGTTTCGGTTCACCCTGGACGAGTAGCCACGAGATTGACGCTTTAGCGACATTGTGTGATCCCGTGTCGGTCTCGAAAGCGTTGCTAGGGAACCAACTGACATGTGAGGTTCCCGATGAGAAACAGCAGGCGCATCGCAGGTGTCGTCATGGCACTCGTGGTGCTCGTAGCCGCCTGCTCTGGTGGCGGAGGGGAGGCTGAGGCGCCGAGCGCGGCCGGCTCGGCGGCCGCGGCCGCGAACGAGGGCGATCCGATACCAACGACGCCCTTCGAGACCTTTGCCGGAGAGCCGGCAACACTCGCCGACTATTCCGGCAAGCCCTTGGTGGTCAACTTCTGGGCTTCTTGGTGCCCGTCATGCGTTGCCGAGATGTCCGCTGCTTTTCTGCCCGCACAGCTTGCCCTGGGTGACCAAGTCGCCTTTCTAGGTGTGAACATCCAGGACGAGCGGGACAAGGCGCTTGAGTTGGTTGCAGAGACCGGCGTGTTGTTCGATCTCGCCGAGGATCCGGTGGGAGAGCTATATACCGAACTGGGTGGCCTGGGAATGCCGTTCACTGTGTACATCTCGCCTGCCGGCCGGGTCCTCGACGTTCACAACGGACCGCTCACTGAGAGCCAGCTCGTGGCTCAAATCACCGAAGTGCTGTTGTCGTGATTCAAGCCCCGATCGCGCTCGCCTTCGCGGCTGGGATGGTGGCCACCCTCAACCCTTGCGGGTTCGCCATGCTGCCGGCCTACCTTTCCTACTTCATGGGTCTCGACGATGGCCCCGATCGGTCGCGGCTCGCCTCGGCGCGGTCGGCGTTGACCGTCGGTGGGATCGTGTCCCTGGGGTTCCTGCTCGTGTTCGGTTTGACCGGCATTCTCATTACGGCGGGATTCCGGACCGTCATCGACTGGATCCCGTGGCTGGCGCTGATGATCGGGGTCGGTGTCACGGCGCTGGGCATAGCGCTGCTGCGCGGCTTTGACCTCAATTTGAGTCTCCTCAAGGCGAAGCGTGGGCAGAAGGGCCGCAATGTCCGATCAGTCCTTGCGTTCGGGGTGTCCTACGCCGTCGCGTCGCTCTCCTGCACCCTTCCGGTGTTCCTCACCGTAGTGGCGGGACAAGTGACTCAAACGAACCTGGCTTCCGGCCTCGTCACATTCGTTGCCTACGGGTTAGGCATGGCCCTGGTGCTGGTTGCGCTCACTGTGGCACTGGCGCTCGGCAAGTCGTCGCTCGTCCGCCGGTTCCGGGTAGCCATGAAGTACGTGAACCCGATTTCAGGCGTGATCCTGATCCTGGCCGGCGCCTACATCGTCTGGTTCTGGAGCACAACGCTGATGTCGGGTGCTGCCGGCCTCGACTCGGGAGCGTTCCGCTTAGTAGAGAACCTGTCGCAAGCGGCTCTGAACTTCGTCAACGACCATACCGGGCTTGTCGCCGTCGGTCTGGCGGCGCTCGTCATCGGTGCGATAACCCGCGTCGCGCTGAGTCCAAAGCAGGCCGACCCGGACGATCGGACCCAACAAAGGACCGATATTCTGTCGTGAGCCGAATGTTCCAACCCGGTTGAACCGCCGGGCTCCTTCGGGCATCGACCGAGCAGCGGCGACGAGACCGCAGACTCCTGTTTGTCACAGCGACGACATTTATTGGGAAGAGGGGATTCGCCCCTGGTGTTGCAAACAGCGACAGGGCGAGAAAGGGCCGCATGGACACAGCCGAGTACCAGCACTTCGCCTGGCTGGCGAGGTCGTTT
>JASJAS010000157.1 GCA_030066875.1 Acidimicrobiia bacterium
GCGCCCTGGGCAGCACCTTCGGCGGTCGCCACGGTGCGGACCTCGGCGTTGAGCACGTCGGCCAGGATCTGGCGCCACTGCGGACTGCGGGTCCCCCCGCCGGAAGCGCGGACCTCGGTAAGGTCTGCCCCGCCGGCGGCTCGAATGAGTTCGAAGCTATCGCGCAGCCCGAATGAGACCCCTTCGAGCACCGCTCGAGTCATGTGGCCCCGACCGTGGCGGATGGTGAGGCCGACAAAGGCGCCACGAGCCAAAGGGTCGGGATGCGGGGTACGTTCCCCCGTGAGGTAGGGCAGAAACAGCAAGCCGTCGCTCCCGGCCGGGACATCACCGGCAGCCGCGGCGAGTTGGTCGAACTTGGTATCAGGCGCCACCGTGTCGCGGAACCATCTGAAGCTTCCGGCCGCGGACAGCATTACCCCCATGAAGTGCCACCGGCCGGAGACACCGTGGCAGAAGGCGTGAAGCCGACCTTCCGGCTCAACGGCGGGCTCGGCCGTTGCGGTGAAGACGACGCCCGAAGTTCCGAGGGAGAGTCCAACGACACCCGGGTCGATGGCACCGACGGCCACACCGTTTGCGCCCTGGTCACCGGCGCCGGCGACGACGGGTGTTCCCGCAACGAGACCGGTCTCCGCAGCGGCCGTTGGCGACACCACGCCGGTGATGTCGTGGCCCTCGAATGTAGGGGGAAACAAGGCCGGATCGAGGTCGAGATCACCGAGGATCTCATCGGACCACGTACGGGCCGCCAAATCGAACAAGATGGTTCCGGCCCCTCCGGCACGATCCAGCGCGTAGTCTCCGGTGAGTCGAAACCGCACATAGTCCTTCGGGAGAAGCACGGTCCTTGCCTTGGAGAAGATGGCAGGTTCGTTGTTACGCACCCAGAGAATCTTCGGGGCGGTGAAACCGGTTAGGGCGTCGTTGCCGGTAATACGAATCAGGCGCTGCTTCCCAACGCGGTCCCGGATCTCATCGCACTCGGCGGCGGTGCGCTGGTCATTCCACAAGATCGACGGCCGCAACACGCTTCCGGATTCGTCGAGGAGGACCAGACCATGCATTTGCCCGGTCAGACCAATGGCAGCAACAGCGCTCCCGTCGATACCTGATTGCTGCAGCACCCCGCCTATTGCGGTTCTGGTCGCACTCCACCAGAGTTCCGGCTCTTGCTCACTCCATAGCGGTTGAGGCGTCTCGTATTGATACTCGCTAGAAGCGACCGCAACGACGGCTCCGTCCTCGGCGACAAGTTGGGCCTTGGTGGCCGTTGTTGACGAGTCGATCCCGATGACGTAGCTCACAGCTCACTCCTATCCAGTCCGAGTATCTCGGGAATCTGCGGTGGCTCTACGTTCGGGTCGACCTCATACAGTTCCCAAGATTCAGTGTGTTCCACGCCGGCACCGGGCTCGAGGGCCGCCACCGGTGCGAGGGTCTCGAGCTCGACGAAGTCAGCACTGCAATAACACTGCGCCGCGGCGCCGCGATCGAGATACTCAGCTTCCGGGATCTGCCGTGCCCGCTTCACGAATACCAAACCATCTCGAACGTAGGCGAGCCAGCCCCGATCGAGCGTCGTACCGACCTTGGCGGCTTCGGTTCGATCGCTGGGGATGATCATGGTGCGGTCGTGGAGTAGAAACGGTGTATCGCCGATCCCGGTGTACGGCCAGAGAACGATCTCTGCATTGGGTTGCAGGCCGTGCTTGTCGGTTGGGGTGACCGGGACCGGGAGCAGTGCAGTTCCGCCCACTGGGAACTGAGTTATAGCCCAAGGTGCGATGCGAATTGGGGCGCGGCCGCGGTTCGATATCGAGTGCATGACTTCGACTCGGCCGTCGACGAACTGAAGAGTCAGGCTCTTTGCGATGCCGGTGGCCGGACTGGCCGCCTGATCGATCCGAAGCCGGGACCCTTCCTCGCTCACGGCGACGGGCGCGTCGTCAGGCTCGTAGGTGATTTCGGGTATTTCCGGTGCGACCCAGAGCCGGTGGCCACCGACGAGCCGATAGTTGCGCCCGTCGGGCAGCGAGATACTCAAGTCGCCCAGCTCAGCGAAGACGTTGTCGCCACGGACAAAACGGAATGCGGTGACGCGAGGTCCGAACGTCGTGGCGACAGTCAACTCGAGACGGCTATCGCTCAGGCGAATCTCGGCGGGGTTGGTGCTGATAGCGCTCCTGGCAGGTTCCAGCAGACTACCAACCGTCCCCTTCTCTCTTGGTTCTTGCGTAACTGGCGGCCTATATGAGCCGTGAGTTACGCAAGAACTCATGCGTCGGGGCGCTGACCCAGCGTCACGGTGACGATGGCACCATCGTCGAGTGTGAGATCAATGGTGGTGCCGACGCCGTAGCGGCGAAGCTGGGCTACCAGCTCGTCCATGGTCTTGACTGCCGTGCCGTCGACTGCAGAGATGATCTCTCCGGCCGAGAGTCCGGCAGCCTGGGCTGCGGTGTCGGCCTCGATGGAGTCGATGAGGACCCCGATCGGAGCGCTTCCGCCGTCCGGGGTGTCGGCGAATGATGTCGCTCCGAAAATGCCCAGGAAAGGATTGCTGGCCGAACCGGCATCGATGATCTCAGCTGCGACCCGGGTCACGATCTCAATCGGAGTAGCAAACCCGATTCCTTCGACGCCGACTTCGCTCACCCCTACAGCTGTGGTAATCCCGACGAGACGGCCCGCGCCATCCACGAGAGCACCGCCGCTCGACCCTTGGGTGATCGGGGCGTCGGTCTGCAGCATTCCGTAGAGGGTTGTCGTCGCGTCGGTTTGCACGATGCGTCCGAATGCCGATACGACGCCAACGGTGAGCGACGGACCGCCGCGAAGTCCCAGGGGGCTGCCAACGGCAACTGCGGGATCTCCCACAGTGAGCTGGTCAGAACTCCCGATGGCAATAGGTTGGAGAGCCTCGGCCTCCACCGAGAGAACGGCGAGGTCGGTCGTCGAGTCGGTTCCGACTAGCTCGGCGGGATACACCCGCCCGTCCGAAAGGACCACCTCGTAACTATCGCCCGCTGCCACCACGTGGTCGTTTGTGATGATGTGGCCCATATCGTCAAACACCACCCCGGATCCACTGCCCACGACGCCGGAGCTGCCAAACGCGGAACCGTTGATCTGCACGGTTACCACGGACGGGATGACAGTGTCGCCCACGAGAGAAGCGTCGAGCAGCAACGTCGCCATGTCGGGCAACGTCGCCGGCGGCGGCGTGGTTGTCGGAACGCGTTCCGGGATGGTCACTTGCGGCGTGGTCGTCACCACGACCGGAGCTGCTTGTGCCTCCGTTCCCGGATCGGCATCGTCTTCGGCTGCAACCAAGGCGCCCGCGGTGAATGCAGCCGCCACAACCGCGGCGGCGACGAACCACTTCCAGTCACCCTTGCGGTCAGGTTCTTGGGCCTTCAGGGGCTTTGCAGAGGTCGGAGAGGGGCTGATCGGCGCGGTATCCAGGCCGGTCGTGGTCGTCCTCTGTTCCGGTCCTTCAAGACCAGTATTTCGCTCAAAACCGAAATACGGTTCTGGTGCGTCCATGGCGAATCCTTCGTCTGTTTCTTCTGAGCCCATCATGATGGACAACGCTAAGAACGGTATGAGGATTCCGGCACAGGGTTAGGAATTGGATGAGAATCGACCGGGGCGGATGGGCTGATCGATGTGCCTCAGCAGGGGATATGGGCGCACCACGGCCGAGACGGTCGGCGCATGACCGTCTCGCCGCGGCCCTACGGCATCGAATCTGCGATGTCGCTGTACTCGCTGGAAAGCGCTCCACCGAAGCTGGCAACCGCTATGAACGCCACGGCGGCGATAAGGGTTATCAGCAACGCGTACTCAACGAGAGATGCCCCGCGCTCCTCGCCCGATACTCGGTAGAGAAGTATTCTGACGTAGTCGACCATGCTCATCTCTTGTCGTCCTCGTTGTTGGCTCACTGGAGCAGTTTAACGCTCTGTAGCATTTTGACTGCTCTGAGTGGTTCCGCTCAACTAAAACACAGACAATGCCGATGCGTCTAGGGGTCGAGCGACCTATTCCATTCGAACGAGCATGTAAACAGGCTGGGTCGTAAGATTCGGGCAGCAGAAAAGAGCGAGGGATCGCGTGGACCTATCACATCAGAGCATCACAGGCCGTCATTTCGAGTTGAACCGGCGGGGCTACGACCCGGACGCGGTGAATGCCCACCTCTCAGAGATTGCATCTGCTGTGGCCGAACGCGAGGGCCGGATCGCTGAACTCGAGGCGACAATCGAGTCGTTGCAGGCCAAGGTCCAGGATGCTAATGAATCCGAGGAAGCCCTGCGGTTGACGCTGAAAGCCGCAGCGCACGCCAAAGAGGAGCTGCTCGCCGGCGCTCGAGAACAGGCGAAGACGATGGAGGACGAAGCCGGGGCCAAGGCAGAAGCCACCGTGGCCGAGGCAACAGCTCGCGCCGAGGAACTGACCGGCGCAGCCGAGGCTCGGGCTGCAGCCATCGATGAAGCTGCCAAGTCGCGCGCAGGCGACGTGGCCCGCGCCGCGTTGGCCGAGAGTGAAGCGCTCGTGGTCCGCATCGAAGGTCTGCGCGAGAGTCTCGAGACTGCCGAGAATGCGCTCGCGGCTCTACAGACGCAGGCGTCGCCGGAGATCCAGACGGTGCGCGAGGCGCTGGATGGGGCGCTGGAAAAGGCGCGCGAGACCGTCGCCGACCCGGCGGTGCTGGAGCAATTGGCCGCGGACCACGTTGCCGCAGCCGCCGCGCCCGAACCACAGCCGGCCGCAGAGGTTGAAGAAACTCCGGTCCCTGATACCCATGAGCCGGATACCCCGACAGAGGCGGCTGCCGGGGATGAGGGAAGGCCGGAGGTGGCGCACGAGGCGGCAACCGAAGAGGTCGCTGATGTGCCGGCGCAAGCCGTCGAGGAGCCCGCGGAGCCGGCCGCCGAGCACGCTGAAGCGGAGCCCGTCCCCGTTGAGCAACCGGCTGCCGAGGAACAGCAGGAGGCGCCGCAGGCCGACGCACCCGAGCAGGGACCCGATGAAGGGCCGCACCTCGAGGTAGTTGAGGCCACCGAAGGCGAGGAACACGAATCCACCGCCGACATCAGCGACAAGGTCGACCGACTGCTCGAGGAGCTACGCGAGGTGACCT
>JASJAS010000158.1 GCA_030066875.1 Acidimicrobiia bacterium
CTTGTGGCGGTCGCTCTATAGGGGTGAGACCGAGTTCGATTTCCTGCGACACCGGCGACGCTACTTCACACTTTCAGCAATCCTCATCGGGGTTTCGCTCCTCTCGCTGCTGATCCGCGGGCTCGATGGGAGTGTTGACTTCACCGGGGGAACGATCGTCGAAGCCCCCAACGCCTCCGACGTCGAGGTGGCGGAGTACCGCGGCGAACTCGCCTCAATTGGTCTCGAAGGCGCCCGCGTGCAGATCCGCACTGACCGTGACGGGGGACAGGTCGTTGTCGTTCAAACCGAGGCGCTCGCCGTCTCGGATCGCGACGAATTGGTCGAGACTGTTGCCGCAGTAGCCGGCGTTGACGCCAACGAAACCTCGATCGATGCGGTCGGCCCAACATTCGGATCCGAAATCACCAGACGCGCCATCCAAGCTCTCATCATCTTTCTCATCGTTGTTGCCCTCTTCATCACCTGGAGGTTTGAGTGGAAGATGGCCATGGGGGCCCTGGCTGCGCTATTCCATGACTTGGTCATCACTGCGGGCATCTACTCGTTGATAGGGTTCGAAGTGACGCCCGCAACGGTCATCGCAATCCTCACCATTCTGGGCTACTCCCTTTATGACACGGTCGTGGTCTTCGACAAGATCACAGAGAATGTGCACGAGCTGGGGAGCCGTCACACTTTCACGGAAATCGCAAACCTCTCGCTGAACCAGGTCCTGATGCGATCTCTCAATACCTCGGCCACGTCGCTGCTGCCGATCGGCAGCTTGCTGGTGATCGGCTCTTATCTGCTCGGGGCGGCGACGTTGCGCGAGTTCGCCCTCGCCCTGTTCATAGGCATTGCGGCCGGCACCTACTCATCGATCTTCGTGGCGACGCCATTGCTGACCGAGTGGAAGGAGCGGGAACCGGAGTGGCAACGCATGCAACGACGTGTTGCTCGCCGCACCGGTGTGACCGACCTTGCCGCAATGGAAGGGATGGCAGCGGTGACGGCCACCGAGGCGCGGAGCACAGGAGCCGAACCACGTGCTCCCAAGCAGAGGCGAAAGCGCCGGTAAACTGCGCCCGTGATCGAAACAAAGATGCGCTCGTTCATCCGAGATGTCCCGGATTTTCCCGAGCCCGGCATCGTATTCAAGGACATCACTCCACTGCTCGGGGACCACGACGCTTTTGACTCTGCGCTCGACGCGATGATCGAGCCCTTCAAAGACATGGGAGTGACCAAGGTCGTCGGCGTAGAAGCCCGCGGATTCATCTTTGCGGCGCCGATTGCGTTGAAGCTGGGTGCCGGCTTCGTACCGGTCAGAAAACCGGGCAAGCTCCCGCACGACGTCCACCATCAGGTTTACGACCTCGAATACGGCACAGATCGTGTCGAGATCCATCGCGATGCTGCCGTCCCCTCCGACAACGTGCTCGTCGTCGACGACGTGCTGGCCACGGGAGGTACGGGCCGGGCAACGACAGACCTCATCCGGGCACTGGGCGCACACGTCGTCGGGTTCTCGGTGCTGGCCGAACTCGCATTCCTCGGCGGTCGCGAGCGGCTGGGCGGTGTCGATGTCCACGCGGTGGTGAGGTATGGCGCTTCCTGACACCGTCGAGACCGAGCCGGAGATACACCTCGCTCGAGTCAAAGACGAGTTCGGGCGCCACTACCCGGGGACAAGCCCAGCTGCGATCGAGCGCGCTTACGAGGTTGCTTCCGATGCTCACGAAGGGCAGATGCGCCGCTCTGGACATCCCTACATCACCCATCCGCTGATCGTTACGGAAATCCTGGCGTCGTACGGCCTGGACGAGGCAACGTTGATCGCGGCGATCCTGCACGACACTGTCGAAGACACGGAAGTGTCACTCGAGCAGGTCGCGGCAGAATTCGGGGAAGAGGTTGCAGAGCTGATAGACGGCGTCACCAAACTCGATCGGATTCGCTTCTCCTCCCGAGAGGAGCATCAGGCGGCAACGATCCGCAAGATGGCGATCGCCATGGCCAAGGACATTCGGGTTCTGCTAATCAAGCTCGCCGATCGGCTCCACAATGTCAGAACGCTGGCTCCGCTCCCGGAGCCGAAGCGCCACCGCATCGCACGCGAAACCATCGAGGTCTATGCCCCCTTGGCGCACCGGCTCGGCGTGCAGGAGATCAAACACGAGATGGAAGAGCTTTGCTTTCGTGAGCTCTATCCAAAGCGCATGTCGGAACTGGAAGAGCTCATCCGTCGCCGGGCTCCGCAACGCGAAGCGGACGTCGAAAAGGTGATGACGGAGGTGCGCGACGAGCTGAGCGCCCAGGGGGTCGACGCCACAGTGACCGGGCGTCCCAAACACCTCTATTCGATCTACCGCAAGATGATGTCGAGCGGTCTCGAATTCGAGCAGATCTACGACCTCATCGGGGTGCGGGTGCTGGTCAACGAGGTACGCGACTGTTACGCGGTTCTTGGGCTCGTGCACACCCTGTGGGCGCCGATCCAGGGGCGCTTCAAGGACTACATCGCGATGCCAAAATTCAATCTCTACCAGAGCTTGCACACCACCGTTGTCGGTCCAGACGGTAAAGCGCTCGAGGTGCAGATACGGACGCACGACATGCATCACCGTGCGGAATACGGTATTGCGGCTCATTGGCGGTACAAGGCTGGGGACCGCAGCACCGACCCCCAGCTGATCGCCGATCTCCGGTTCCTGCAGGAGGAGTCGACCGACCCGCGGGAATTCCTGGAGCATCTCAAGCTCGACCTCTATGCGGATGAGGTCTTTGCCTTGACTCCGAAGGGTGACGTGCACGTCCTGCCGCGAGGGGCGACCCCGGTCGATTTCGCTTACCGAATCCACACAGACGTCGGGCATCGCTGTGTCGGTGCAAAGGTGAACGGGAAGTTGGCTCCCCTCAACTCGGAGCTGCAATCGGGAGACATCGTCGAGATCATCACCACAAAGGCTGCCGACGCCCGCCCGAGCCGGGACTGGCTGGAGTTCGTCAAGTCGTCCCGAGCCTCGACCAAGATTCGTCAGTGGTACACCAGGGCTCGACGCGAGACCGCCCTCAACGACGGACGCGAGGCCATCGTGCGGGCGCTGCGGCGCTCTGCGCTTCCCGTCGACGCCTTCAAACGTGATGAGGCACTCCAGCCGGTTGCGGTGGAATGCGGCTACAAGGACGTGGACGGCCTGTATGCGGCGGTGGGGGACGGTCGTCTCAGCCCCTTGACCGTGATCTCACGGCTGGAACGACTCCACGGCCTCACCGGTGAAGAGGAAGACCTTCTCAGTCCACCGAGCCGGCCTCAACAGCGGCGGCCCACCGGCGGAATCACGGTCGAGGGCATGGATGACATGCTGGTCAGGATCGCCCGGTGCTGTGCACCAGTTCCCGGCGACGAGATAGTCGGGTTCGTCACAGTTGGGCGTGGTGTCTCCGTGCACCGGTCGGACTGCGCCAACATCGGGGCGCTGGGGGAGCGAGCGGAACGCATGATCGAAGTCTCATGGGACGTCGAGCACATCGGTTCCTTCTTCGCGTGGGTACAGGTGGAAGCGCTTGATCGTCCCAAACTGTTGCGAGATGTCACCGAGGTCATCTCCGATCACGGGGGCAATATCCACGCGGCCTCGTCTGCCACGGGTCGCGATCGGGTTGCCGTTCTCCGGTTCGAAGTAGAGCTCTCCGATCCGCAGCAGCTCGAGCAGGTGATCACTGAGGCGCGTCGGGTAGATGGTGTCTTCGACGCCTACCGGTTGGTTCCCCAGGGACCCGCCACGTGAGCCTACTCCTGGATGGGAGATCATTGTGGTTGGCGGAAACCAACTGTTATGTGGTGGCTCGCGACAGCGGGGGACCCTGCATCGTTATCGACGCCCCGGCAGAACTCGATGCAATCGCCGCCCTCCTCGCCGAGCACGATCTGTACCCGGAGGCACTCCTGTTGACCCACGCGCACGTAGACCACGCCGGCGGAGCCGGCGACGTGGTGGATCAATGGGCGGTGAAGGCGTTTCTGCATCCTGATGATGAGTGGCTGGCCGCCGACCCGATGGCCCAGCTGCGCTCGCTCTTCGGTGGACTGCTACCGGACTGGCTCGACGGTCGCTTCGATCCGCCGTCGAGTTGGTCGTCACTGCAGCACGGAATGGAGCTGAATCTGGCAGGGATCGACGTCGACGTCCTCCACACCCCCGGGCACACTCCAGGCCACTGCTGTTTCCACATTGCCGACGAAGGCATTCTGTTTTCGGGCGACCAGCTCTTCGCCGGGTCGATCGGGCGCACCGACCTTCCCGGCGGAGACTACAAGCAGCTAATGCAGTCGATGCAAGACCATGTGCTGGCCTTGGCAGACGATACGGCGGTTCTTCCGGGACACGGCCCGACGACTACGATCTCGCGCGAACGCCTCACCAATCCCTTCCTGGCTGGTTTGTGATCGGCGAGGCGTCCTGACTTCTAGCGAGGGAATATGACGACCTACAGGACCAGGCATGTCGGCACGCTGAGTAGCGACGACATCGGTTCGGAAGTGCAACTCGCCGGCTGGGTGGCGCGGCGGCGGGATCACGGCGGCGTTGCCTTCATCGACCTGCGCGACGCTTCCGGGGTTGTCCAAGTCGTCGTCAATCCTGACGAGACGCCGGCGTCCGGCGAGGTCCTCCGTGGGCTGCGCTCTGAGTTCTGTATTTCCCTCCACGGGGTCGTCCGACCTCGGCCAGAGGGCACCGCCAACCCCGAAATGGCAACCGGCGAGATCGAGGTCGGGGTCACCAAGCTCGATGTTCTCTCGCCGGCTGAGACCCTGCCTTTCCAACTCGACGAACGGTTCGACGCTGACGAGGCCCGGCGTCTCAAATACCGCTATCTCGACCTGCGCCGAGCGAGGATGGCTGCGAACCTGCGCGCCCGGTCGGCGGTGATCAAGGCAATGCGTCACGTTCTCGACGAACGCGGGTTTCTCGAGGTGGAGACACCGACGCTGGTGGTTTCTACGCCGGAGGGAGCGCGTGACATGCTCGTGCCCAGCCGGCTCCGTCCCGGACAGTTCTATGCGCTCCCGCAGTCACCACAGCTGTTCAAGCAACTCCTGATGGTCGCGGGTGTCGAGCGGTACTACCAGATTGCTCGCTGCTACCGGGATGAGGATTTC
>JASJAS010000159.1 GCA_030066875.1 Acidimicrobiia bacterium
CCGTCGCCTCCGCAACCGGGTACCCGTAAATGCCGGCGGAGATTGCGGGGAAGGCCACCGAGCGGGCTCCAACGTCAGCAGCTGCATCCAGCGCGGCCTTCACCGCGCTGCGCAACAAGCCTTCGTTGTCCTGATCCTCCCGATGAATCGGGCCGGCAACATGGATGACGTGCCGGGCAGGCATGCTTCCTGCGGTAGTGACTGCGGCACCGTCGGGAGGGAGCACCCCATTGCGTTGAATCCATGCGTTCGATTCCTCCTGAACGACGCGACCCCCCGCCCGGACGATCGCCGCAGCGACCCCTCCCCCGTGTTGCAACCGGTTATTCGCTGCATTGACGATGGCGTCCACGTTCTGTCGTGTCAGATCCCCGGTCACCACCAAGATGTCGGTTCCAGTGGCCATGTCCATCCTCACTTTCCTCGGTTGGCTTGCCAGACCAAGAAGTGACCCCAGTTGCGCGGAGAACACATCCGCCGAGCCTGTTGTCAGGAACACGGAGTCGCCCGACTCCGGCGCCCTGTCTCCCAGCATCCTCATGGTTTGGCGCGCCACTGCCGGCGCCGGATCGATGACGTGTACATCGGGCCCGGCGAGTCGCTCGATCGCATCCATCAAGAACGAGTAATGAGTGCACCCCAAGACAACCGTATCCACCCCGGCGCGAACCAGGGGCGTCACATAAGTGGTGAGCAGCCCGATGGTCTCGGCATGCTGGGGACCGAGACGCTCGACAGCGTCGGCCAAACCCGGACAAGCCTGTTCGACAATCTCCGCCTCGTTGGCGTGACGGTCGACAACGGACGCGTAGAGCTCACCCTGAAACGTGGCGGACGTGGCCAGTACCCCGATGACACCGCGTTCGCTTCGGCTGGCGGCGGGCTTCACCGCGGGCTCCATACCGACAAAACCGTTGTCCGGGAAGACATTTCGCAGATGGTGCAGCGCCGCCGCCGAGGCGCTGTTGCAGGCGAGGACGACGGGGTCGCAGCCACGATCGATCAAGAAACGGGCAATCGCCACCGAGCGGGCGCGCACCTCTTCGAGACTGCGTTCGCCATATGGAGCCCAATGCTGGTCGGCTAGGTATACCAAGGGAACCCCGGGTGCCAGCTTGCGAATCTCACTGAGAACCGACAGGCCGCCAACCCCGGAATCAAAAACGCCTACGGATGTCATCGCCGCAGGACGTTAGTGTCGACGCAACATGGGACGGGCATATGACACGATCAGCGATCCGCTACGGCACTTCATCGACGAGCAGCCGATGTTCTTCGTCGCGACGGCTCCTCTCTCCAACGACGGTCACGTCAATGTGTCTCCAAAAGGTATGGACACGCTTCGGGTCCTCGATTCCAATACGGTTGCCTACGTCGACCTGATCGGGTCCGGTGTCGAGACCATCGCGCACCTGCGAGACAACGGCCGTATCACCCTGCTGTGGTGTTCGTTCGGGCCGACCCCGCGAATCCTCCGGGTGTACGGCCGTGGGACCCACTTGCCACCCGGAAGCGCGAGATTCGATGAGCTGGCAAACCTGTTTCCAGCCTACCGGGCGGTACGGTCGATCATCGAGGTCTCGGTCGACCGAGTAGCGGATTCCTGCGGTTTCGGGGTGCCGGAGATGGATCTAATCGGCCAACGGTCGCGGCTCATCGAGTGGGCAGACAACAGGTCTGACGACCAACTCGACGAATACGTGCGGGAGCGGAACGACCGCAGCATCGATGGTCTCCCCGGATGGGACGGGTAACCTCGCACGATGCGGATTGGCTATCAGGGCGAAGCCCACTCGTACAGTTTCCGGGCCGTCGGGGAGTTGTTTCCCGATGACGAGCCGGTTGGCTACCCAAGCTTCGTTGCCTCCTTTGGTGCTCTCGACGACGGTTCCGTCGACCGGCTCGTCATGCCGGTGGAGAACTCGACAACGGGAAGCGTCCTGCCGGTTCTCGATCGCCTCGCCGGTTCGGAGGGGCGAAGCCCGGTATCGGTGCGCCAGGAGCACCTAGTCGAGATACGCCACGCTCTCCTCGGAGTTCCTGGAACCAGCCTCGAGACCGTCCACTTCGTCAAGTCCCATCCCGAAGCGCTGGCTCAGGCGGAGGCGACGCTGAACCGCCTCGGCATAAGGCCGGTGCCGCGCCACGACACAGCAGGTGCGGTGCGCGAGGTTGCCACCGATGCCGACCCGGAAGTGGCCGCTCTGGGGCCACCCGAAGCGGGTCCCCCGCATGGACTGGACGTGATCCGTGAGGACGTCATGGATCGAGATCACAACACCACCCGCTTCTTCGTCTTGGCTAAGGGCGGTACCGAGGTCAACGCCGACGACGACAAGACAACAATCATGTTCATGACCGCGCATCGCCCGGGAGCCTTGGCTTTGGCCCTCACTGAGCTCGGGCTGCGCGGCGCCAATCTCACCCGAATCGAGTCTCGCCCGAGTGATGAAGCGTGGAGCTATCGCTTCTTCGTCGATCTGGTTCATCCGCCCGGCCCGGAGGGGCTGCGGCGTGTCATCGAACCGCAACCCGCGACCCTCGCCCACCTGCTCGTGTTGGGCTCGTACCGTTCAGCGCAGGAGCCGGGTCCCGGGGCCTGAGGTCGCGAAAACCGAACTTGCAGTGCTACGGTTTCGTACAGGAGGTGTTCCTTGGCCACCAGTACGGCCAGCTTCGGCGCGGGAAAACGCGAAAGTCATGACTCGTCGGCCTTCTACGCCAGGCGCATGACCAACCAGTCGAAGGTGCCCGAACCGACGGGCCTCGTTGCCGACGCCCCGGACACGGTCATCAACCAGATCTTCGCTCACTCCTCCGAGGAAATGCCCGAAATCCCCGACGGAAGTGTCGCCCTCATGGTCACCTCGCCGCCCTACAACGTTGGCAAGGAATACGACGATGACCTTTCGCTCGACGAGTACCTCGAGATGCTGGAACGAGTCTTTCGGGAGACCTATCGGGTGCTCGAAGCCGGAGGCCGGGTGGCGGTAAACGTGGCAAATCTCGGCCGCAAGCCCTATCTGCCGCTCAACCACTACGTGGCCGATCTGCTCACCGACATCGGGTTCCTGCTCCGCGGCGAGATCATCTGGCAGAAGGCCCGGGCCGCCGGCGGCTCCTGTGCCTGGGGCTCCTGGCAGTCGGCCAAGAACCCGACGCTGCGCGATGTGCACGAGTACATAGTCGTAGGCAGCAAGGAGTCGTTCCGCCGCGAGCGCAGCGGCACCGACACCATCAGCCGGGATGAATTCCTCGCAGCCACCATGTCGCTGTGGGAGCTGCCGCCGGAATCAGCTCGGCGCGTCGGGCACCCCGCCCCGTTTCCCGTCGACCTTCCCCGCCGCCTCATCGAGCTGTATACGTTCGCGGGCGACCTGGTTCTCGATCCGTTCATGGGAGTAGCGTCGACCGCCGTGGCCGCCATCGAGACGGGCCGCAACTACGTGGGATACGAGATCAACCCGGAGTACCTCGAACTGGCGGAACGTCGCCTGTCCGACACGAGCGGCTGAGGCGATCTGTAGCTGACTACTCTCCGCCGGATGCAGCGTTCCGGCAAGGTCACCACCCTCGAAAGCGCGGTTGTCGCAGCATTCCCCTGGCTGCTGGCCGGTCTCGGGGTCTCGCTGCTGCTGTTGCTGTTGCCCCCCTCCGACGATCGCCGCTGGGACCTGCTGCTCCACCTGTCAGGGTTGGTAGCGTTCTCTTTTGCCTTGACATGGCGGTTGGTGCGGCTCGGCGACGAGCCGTGGTTCAGCCGGCCGGGTTGGCCCGACAGACGACGCCGGTTGGGGACCGCAGCCTCGCTGATCGTCATCGTCACCGGCGTGACCGCACTGCTAACGCTCGCGTCTTCTGCGGCCATGCAGTACCAGCCGTCGCTGCAGTTCCTGCAGTTGCTGTCCGCCCTCGACATCGCCTGGGTGGTTGCGGGAACGATGCTGGCCCTACGCATCCTGTGGGGCAACCTCGCATCACTCGCCGGTGGCGCGATGATGAGCGTGGTCTGCGTCGTGTCGATCGCTCTCTACCTAGCCGAGGTGGGCCTCACAGCTGATGACGCCTGGCTGGTCGACGGTGGGCAAATGCTGCGCCTGGTGTTGCCGTTCGACGTTGCCGCGGCGCTGATCACCGTGACGCTAACGGCGCTGGCTGCCCACCGCGGGTCAGCCGATGGTGCAAGCGAGGCTCCAGTCGTATGACTGAAAACCGATGTCGGCGGTTTCGGCCACTTCGCGCAGCTCGGGGCTGAGCCACCCGGACAGGGCACGGGCGATGGCACGCTTGGTAGCCGGCAGCCACGCCGGCATCTGCTGCGGCCTAACGAAATCCGCGCCATACCAGAGGAAGATCCGAGAGAGCTCGAGTCGGTCGGCCCCGGGGATGTAGACGGCGCCACCGCCGGCCAGGAAGCGCCGCATCTGGTCGTCGAGTTGCCCATCGACATCACCCCCGCGATACGCCGCGTAGCGCAGAGTCGGACACGATGCCGATCCGCAAACCAGGGCACCGTGGATCCGCGGATCCTTGAAGCGGCGGAGCTTCCCATGCTCGATGTCGTCGAGCGACAGATCTTCCCCGGCAACCGTCACCCAGGGCCGCCGAAACGCACCAGGGACGCGTAATACGCTCGTCTCCTCGCGACCTGCGGTTTCGCCCGCAAGATCGAGCGCACCGGCGTTATACAGGTTCAGCCAGAATGCGAGCGCCTGTGGCCGGGTCAGGGTATCCGGGTCAACTTCGGCAAGCCTGGTTCGGTAGGCCGCAATCGGCTCGCGTTGCCCGGCGAGACCGGGCACTCCCTCCTCGCGCAGCAGCGCCAGAATGCCATCCAGCTGGTGATGAGACAGCGTGCCTTCCCCTGTCGGGGCGGGGCGATGCACCCGCATCGCACGCAGCATCGACCACCCGGCCAACAGTGGGTTTGGACCACTTCCGCTCATGCCTCCTCCAACCGCAACCACCGGGTGACTGTTCCTGTCTCTTCTGGTTGGGGATTGTCGCTTACGTCTGGCTGGGTTTCGCCGACTGTGGTTGTGAGCGTTGACATGGATGTTGACGGATAGGTGAAGCGCACCGTCCTACAAGGAGGTTCCCACAGTGCGTATCAATCAGAACATTGCGGCGTATAACT
>JASJAS010000160.1 GCA_030066875.1 Acidimicrobiia bacterium
ACCACCATCGCAATCGACCGGGCCCGCCGGTCGTCATCTGCGAGGTCGGCGGCCACAAAACGGTTCTGCAGATTCGATGTGTTACCCACCCCGGCCACGGCCATCGCCATGACCAGCAACCAGAACAGGCCCAGCTGGCCCGCAACGAACGCCACCCCGCAACCCAGCACACCGATGAGGTAGCCGCGACGGATCCCCACCCTGCGGCCAAACCGCTTCGACCTGAGTGCAAGCGGAGCCGCCGCCACCGCGGTGCCGATCGTCCCGGCCGCACCGGGTATCCCGGCGATGCTGTCGTTGCCGGTCATCTCCGAGGCAAGCAGCGCGGCAACCGCGATCACCGCTACAAAGCCGGCATAACCGAACGCGTTGGCCGCCATCAGCGTGCCAACCGTGCGTCTCTGGATTTGCTGCCGATCCACGGGAGAAGACCCTAGACACCCTGGGCGAGCCGGGTCTGCGGAATCGTGCTGGATCCGACAGTCATCCCGCGGCCGCGATCACTTCACCCGCGAGGCGGCGGGACCATTGGAGGTAGCCCGAGGGCGCGGGCAAGGAACGACGCCATCTGATCTCGCCGCACTGGAGCGGACGGGCAATACAAGGTGCCCTCGAGGTTGCATCCGACGGTGATGCCGGCCGCCGCAATCGCATTGATGTTCCCTTCATGCACTCCGATCACGTCGTCGAAGACATCGCCGGCAATCGGGGCAAGACCGCCCGCACGGGCAAGGAATGAAGCCATTTGAGCCCGGGTGACCGGGACCGAAGGTCGATACGTACCGTCGAGAAACCCGCCGGCGATCCCGGCTTCGAACAACCGGTTGATGTTGTCCTCGTGGACCGAGCTCCCATCATCGGGGAAGTAGTCACCGGTCGCCGGGGGCAGCGAATAGGCCCGGGCGAGAAACGAAGCCATCTGACCTCGGGTGACCGAGTCACCGGGACAGTACCGGTCGTTCGACGGCGGGTTGCAGCCGCGGGCTATCCCCCTGGCGGCAATGGCCTCGATGTTCCCTGCGTGAACGTTGCCGTCGTCGTCAATGAACGTCCCGCCAGGCGCCTCTGCGGTGGGCCCGAACAGGTACGCAGTCCCGGCGTCCGTCCCCGAATCGTTGTTGTCGAGGTGAGCTCCAACGACCACCCGGTTGCCGGATACCGCCGTCGCCCAGCCCATGTGGTCGTCGGCCTGCCCATCTGCAACAACCAGCTTCGTTTCACTCCAGCCACCAGAACCGTCGGCGTCGTATAAGTACGCGGCTCCGGAGTTGACCGCGTTTGCATCGTGAGAGGGGGCACCGACAACGATTCGGTCGCCAGAAGCGGAAACCGCATTGCCGAAGAGGTCGCCGATGTCGCCGTCCGACGGGATGAGCTTGGCTTCGCTCCAGCCACCGGCCCCGTCCGGAACGAAGACGTAGACCCAACCGGAGATGCTGGCCGTGGTGAACGGTATGCGGCCGGGGGCACCCACCACAACGCGGTCCTCGACCACCGCGACTGAGTGGCCGAAGCGGTCGCCGCTGAAGCCATCCGAGGCTGTCAACGTGTCCGACGACCAACCACCAGATCCGTCTTCTGCGAACACAAGAGCGGCGCCGGTACCACCCTCTCGATCGGCTCCGACGACGACACGGTCGCCCGCCAATGCGACGGAGACTCCCTCGCCGGAGGAGATTGTCTCGGGCCCCACCAGATTCACTCCAGTCCAGCCATCGGAGCCATCCCGCTCGAAGATGAATGCGCTGCTGCGGGCCCCTACCGCGATCCGGTCCGGCTGGGCCGCGACCGAAAACCCGAGCCACCGGTTGGCTAAGCCGGGTACGGTCAGTTTCGTCTCTGTCCAGCCTCCTGCTCCGTCCGGCTCATACACGTACACCGCGCCGGAGACGGGTTCAACACCGTCGGCCCGCTCGGCTCCGATCACAACCAGGTCACCCGCCAGAGCGACGGAGTAACCGAAATGCGCCAGATCGGTGCCGTCCGACGCGACGAGTCTCGTCTGTGACCAATCGCCGGTGGCATTGCGGTCGAATACGTAGGCAGCACCTGAGTCTCGACCGCCACTATCGGCGAGCGGGGCACCGACAACCATCCGGTCTGCGTCTATCGCCACCGCATGCCCGAAGTTGTCTTGGGGCAGCCCATCCGATGGCATCAATTCGGCCAAGGGGACCGCGGAGACCGCAATGTTGGGGAGGTTCGACGGCTGTTGGACATTCGCGGCTGCTCGAGCCGCTCCGTGCCAGGGCACAACCGGAGCGAGCACCGCCACGAAGAGCGCAGCTACACACAGCTGAACGACGCGAACGGTAATTCGGACCATGCAGATCATCCTTGCCTTGCCGGCACAGTAGCCCGGACCCGGCCCTGATGCCCTGCGGCTTCCAACCTGATGGCCGCCGCCGCGATCACTCCATCGGTAGGCGGGGATAGTCCGGTTGCTGACGGAAGTGCTGCTCCAGCGCCGCCATGACTGCCAGCACGATGTGGTCGTCCCAGTGGCGCGCAACCACCTGGACACCGACCGGGAGGCCCACACTGCCCACCTCGACCTCGGCGGCGGTGATGTCGGTCATGTCCTTCGTCACCTCTCGGGCAGTGTCCTCGCCCTCGCGCACCCGGGTGATGGACACCACCCCGGCCGGGGCACCTAGGACGTTGTAGATGTAGGCGTAGGCCACCGCCGCAAACAGATGCTCGCTCGCCCCGTGGGTGAAGGCCGGCAGCGCCACCGGTGGGCAGATGACTGCGTCGAATCGTCCGTCGTCCAGGGAACGGGTGAATGCAGCCTGGTAGCGGTTGCGGTCCTCAACCAGCTCGAAGTACTTGTCGGTCGAGCCCGCCCCCATACTCCTCACCTGGCGCGCCACCTGGTGCTGGCCCCGCGACTCCATCAGCTTGGCAACCACCGGCCGCATCGGGGCCGGGATCTTGCCGGCGCGGATCATGCCCGCAACCTGCGGAATCGGCTTCTCCCCCTCCAGCAATCGCATGTAGTCACCGATCCCGCCCGCCGAGGCGGCTCCAAGGAACAGCCGGATGCCTTCATCGGGATCCGGCGGAGCTACCGGCTCGACTACAGCGCCCATCGTCTCCAACGCCGCTGCCGCGTCTTCGACCGCACGGCGAATCGGTGGAGCCACGGGGAAGTCGCCATTGTCTGTGTACATGCCGATGCGGAGCCCGGCGACCTGAGTTTCTTCCGGATCTGTCCACGGCACCGGCGGCGCCAGGTCGGGAGTGGGCTGCATTGAGGTCTCCGCAAACAGCCGCATCGCCAGCTTCACGTCGCCCACACTGCGAGCAATCGGACCGGGTTGCGGAACGAACAGTTCCTGCCCGTTGCCCAGCAGCCCCGGAGGAAAGTCGGCGTTACTGAGACGACGCGAAGTGGGCTTGAGACCGTGGACGCCACAGAAGTGGGCCGGGACCCGGGTGCTTCCACCGAAATCACCCCCGAGCCCGAGAGCCGAGCCCCCGGCGGCAACGATGGCAGCTTCCCCGCCGCTGCTACCACCCGGGGTGCGGTCCAGGTTCCACGGGTTGCTGCTCCGCCCATACACCGGGTTGACGCTCTCCCAGCCGGCCAGGGTCTGGATGATGTTCGTCTTCCCAAGAATGATGGCCCCGGAGTCACGCAGCTTGGTGACCAGCGGGCCCTCGTTGTGGCTCACGTTGCCGATCTTGGCGGTGGCGCCGATGGTGGTCTGGGTACCGGCGACCGTGAACTGCTCCTTGATGGTTACCGGCACGCCGTGCAACGGACCGACATCGTCGCCACGCTGCAGTGCCTCATCCGCGGCGGCCGCTTGGCTGCGGGCCTCATCGAACAGCGGAATGACCACCGCGTTCAACTGCGGATTGGTTTCTTGGATGCGGGCGATGTGTGCTTCGGTGACTTCGGCGGCGGACAGGTCGCCGCGCCCAATCCGCTGCGCCAATTCAGACGCGTCTAGTCCAATGATCATGGCGGTTCCTTCCCAAGACCTCTACACCTCGAGAATACCGAAGCGCGCTGGACGACTGCCGGCTCGGCTCGCTAGAGGTCCCAGGCTTCTTCGGCCTCGATGGCCTCGGCGTCACAGGTCGGGCAAAACCAGCGGACCTCCAGTGGAGTCCCACACAGGCTGTGGCGGGGGCCTTCGGTCTCGGCGCTGTGGCTCGACCCCCAAGCGGTCAGCAAGCTGATCGCCCCGGCCAGTTCCTTGCCCGACGCAGTGAGGGTGTACTCGTGGCGGACCGGCCGATCGCTATAGGCACGGGCAACCACCAGACCCTCCCCTTCCAGAGACTTGAGCCTGGAAGACAACGTGTTCGGGGCGATGCCGGCCACTTCCTCCTGGAGATCACCGAACCGGCGCGGTCCATCGAGCAGGGCGTCGATAACGAGCAGCGTCCACCGATCCCCGACCTTGGAGAGTGCGAAATGTAGCGGCGAGTGTGGCGGTGGCATCAACACCACGGTAGTTCCTATCGACGTCGTCGTGATGGCGATCATCGAGTATACTTGCTACTTGCAAGTAACTATCTACTGAGAATCTACTGGAGAATCCGATGCTCACAGGTGTACAAGAGACGATCACCGACCTCGCTGGGACCGTCGGACAGGCCGTCGTCGGCGTTGGCCGGCACCGCCACGTCGGTTCCGGCATTGTCGTCGACACCAACACGGTGCTGACAAACGCCCACAACATCCACAACCGCCAGGTCACGATCACCTTCGCCGACGGACGCAGCGAAACCGGTGAGGTCACCGGTATCGACACCGACGGTGACATCGCAGTCGTCTCGGTTGACACCGGCGACGCGGCCCCCGTCGAGTGGAGCGCGGCCGAGGTCAATCTGGGCAGCCCGGTAGTTGGGATCTCCAACCCAGGCGGTCGCGGTCTGCGCGTCACGGTCGGCTATGTCTCAGGCGTCGACCGCAGCTTCCGGGGACCGCGCGGCCGGAGAATCAGCGGCAGCATCGAACACACCGCTCCCCTCTTGCCGGGCTCATCGGGCGGTCCGATCGTGGACGAGTCCGGGAAGCTGCTCGGCATCAACACGAACCGGTTGGGCGAAGGCTTCTACCTGGCGATCGCCGCCGATGACGGGTTGCGGCAGCGGGTCGCCAGGCTCGGCGAAGGAGAGACCCCACGACGACCCCTCCTCGGTGTCTCCGTAGTTCCCGGGTTTGTCGCCCGCAAGATGCGGCGAGCCGTCGGCCTGCCCGATGCCAAAGGCGTACTG
>JASJAS010000044.1 GCA_030066875.1 Acidimicrobiia bacterium
GCGTTCTTCCCTTTCGCGTGTCCAGGAGGAAGCGACATGGTTCCGATATCCGACCAGACAATGGCCGCAATCGAATACGCCATGAACGCGCTCACCCTCCGGGCCGAAGTAATCGCCAACAACGTGGCCAACTCCGAGGTTCCGGACTTCCAGGCTTCCAAGGTGTCGTTTGAAGACCAGCTGCGGCGGGCGCTCGACGGCACGGGGATCGAGCGGGTTCTCGGGCCCGATATCCAGGGCACCGGTGATCCGGTTGACGCCATCGGCAACAACGTCAACATCGAATCAGAGATCGTCGACATGATGGAGACCAACCTGCTCCAGCAGGCAATGGTCGAAGCCTTCAACTTCAAGGCAGGGCTGCTGCGCTCCGCGATCGGTGGTGCGTGATGGGTGCTTTTGACGCCATCGACATCGCCGCCACCGGTGCCGACGTCTCCCAGCTGTGGCTGGAGGCAATTGCTCACAACATCGCCAACGTCAATACAACACGGCCCCCGGAGGAGGAGCCGTTCCGCGCCAAGCTCGTGCACGCCGAAGAGGCATTGGACGACTCCGGTCGAGGCCGGGGGGTGCGTCCGGTGCAGATTCTCGAATCGCAGGCGGAGCCGATGTGGGTATACGAGCCGGATCATCCTCATGCCACCGAGGACGGCTACGTAATCCGGCCGGCTGTGGATCTATCGAAGGAGATGGCCGACATGATCGCCGCCCAGCGCAGCTACCAGCTCAACCTCCAAGTCATTCGTACCAACGAAGAGACGTACCAAGCCGCATTGAGGATCGGACGCCGATGACAGTACCTCCAATCACTTCCGTAACCGGCACTGCCGGGGTCAACGCGGCTGGTGCGGCTTCGCCGTCCGCCGCCCAGGGCTTTGGTGACACCATCAGCAACGCGCTGCAGGCCGTCTCCGAGTCGGAGTTCGCTGCCGACGCCATTGCTGAGAGCGTCGCGACGGGCGGTGACGCCACCGTGCAGCAACTCATGGTCTCGATGACCAAAGCCCAACTAAGCGTTGACCTGCTCGTCCAGGTCAGGAACAAGGCCGTTGAGGCCTATCAGGAGATTATGAGGATGCAGGTCTGATATGGAACGACGTAATCGCATCGGTGACATGCTCGTAGCGCTGCCTCTGGCACACCAGATCGTCATCGGCATCGCCGCCGTCGTGCTGGCAATGGCTGCCTTCCTGTTCTTCCAGTGGGTGAGCACCCCGTCCTACACGGTGCTCTACTCACAGCTGGACGACAATACGCTGGCCACGGTCGTCGACGAGTTGGATCGTCAGGGGGTGCCCTACGAGATCGAGGCCGGCGGCTCCCGAGTACTCGTCCCCAAGGCCGACGTGTACCAGATCCGCGCCTCGCTGGCAGCTGCGGGCGTGCAGAACGGCGCCATGCCGCAGGGCTATTCGATCCTGGACGGCCAGGGGCTGAATGTCTCCGACTTCCGGCAGCGAGTCGACTACCAGCGTGCGCTGGAAGGTGAGATGGCGCTCACCCTGCTCGCCATGAACAACATCACATCGGCCACGGTTCATCTCGTCATTCCGGAGGAGTCATTGTTCGCCGAGGATGAAGAACCGGTGACGGCTTCGGTTCTCCTGGAGACCTCGTCTCCACTCGGAGAGCTCGAGATCGAGACCGTCACGTTCCTGGTTGCATCGGGGGTCGAGGGGCTCGAGCCGACCAATGTGACAGTTGCCAATGTCGATGGCACCGTGCTCCACGCAGCAGGTGACATGGCCGCGGAGAGCGCCGTCAGCAACCGCAACCTGCGTATGACACGTGACTTCGAGGCTGCACTGGCAACCGACGTAGAGAACCTGCTGGCAAGCGTGGTCGGTCCCGATTCCGCAGCTGTTGTGGTTCGGGCCAGGCTCGACTTCGACGAGCAATCTGTGGAGACCCAAACGTTCGATGCGGACAGCGCTGTGTCGTTGCGGGAGCAAACCATCGACGAGACCTACAGCGGTGGCGGTACGCCGCCGGGGGGAAGCCTCGGTGTTGAGGGCGAGCCGATTCCCACCGAAATCGATGGTGACTACGTCTACGACCGCAGCGAGGTCATCCGGGAATACGGCGTCGACAACATCATCTCCAAAGAGATCACGGCACCGGGCAAGGTCGAGCACCTCTCGGTGGCGGTTGTGATGGACGATGGCTCCCTTACCGGAGCCCCGGTCCCCGAAACAGCGGAGATCGAGTCTCTGATTACGGCCGCCGTCGGTCTCGACGCCGCCCGTGGTGACACCATTTCCGTGTCAACCGTGCCTTACCCGGTTCCTGAGGTTGTCGAAGAGCCGGCAGCTGCCGAAGCGGCACCGATGGACATCATGTCGATGATTCCCCAATTCATCGGCGGCTTGGTTCTCCTCATCGTCACTATCGCGCTGCTGCTGATGGCGCGAGGTGGCAAGAAGGGCAAGGCGGGCGATGCGCTCGAATTGGCACAACCGGCCGCCCTCACCGGCGGTGAGAACGCCCCGGCCGGCGCCCTCGCCGGACGTGCAGAAGGTGCCGAGATCCATCCTGAGGTTATGAACCTGGTTCAGCGCCAGCCGGAGGAGATTGCAGTGCTCCTTCGTAGCTGGCTGGCGGATAGGCGCTGAGCATGAAGCCAGAAGAAAAGGCAGCAGCGCTGGTCGTAGCAGTTGGATCGAAAGCTGCCTCCGGCATGCTCGAGTACCTCAACGACGACGAGGTGGAGCGACTGGCTGGCGAGGTGGCCAAGATAGGCCGGCTTCACCCGGAGACTGTTGATGCCGTGTTCACCGAGGTATACGAAGAAGCCACTGCTCAACAGCTGCTCGCAGCCGGTGGGATCGACTACGCCCGCGAGATGCTGGTCGACTGGAAGGGCGACCGGGGCCACGAGATCATCGAACGGCTCGTAACGGACCTACAAGCGACACCGTTCGGGTTCCTCCGTAAGGCAGACCCGGAGAAGCTGAGCGGACTTCTCGCCGACGAGCACCCGCAGACAGTTGCGCTGATCCTTGCTCACCAGCCGGCTGCCTATGCGGCAACGGTCCTGGGATTCTTCGATGAGGGGATTCAGGCCGAGATTGCGCTGCGGGTCGGGACGATGGGCAAGACGTCGCCCGAGGTGATTCGGGCCATCGAAGCCCATCTTGCAGGCGAGATTGGGCCCGAACCCGGAACCGACCTAGCCATCCGAGGAGGCATCGAGGAACTCGCGGACGTACTCAACAACAGCGACAAGGACACCGAAAAGGCGATCCTCGAACGCCTCAACGCCATCGATGCCGCACTAGCGGAAGAAGTCCAGGCGCTCATGTTCGTCTTCGAAGACATCATCACTCTCGACGACCGTGCCATCCAGCGGGTGCTTCAGGACGTCAACACCCAGGAACTCGCCCTTGCCATGAAGGGGATCGGGTCCGAGGTCTCCGATGCCATCGTGCGCAACATGTCGCAGCGGGCGGCGGAGAGCCTGAAGGAAGAGATCGAATTGCTAGGACCGTCGCGCCGCTCCGACGTAGAGGCAGCCCGGCGCAAGGTCGTTGCTGCGGTCCGTCTCCTCGAAGAAACCGGCGAGATCGTGATCAGCCGCGGCGGGGAGAGTGAGCTCATTGAATAGGGTCATCCGCAATGCGGCGATCGCCACATCTCCGCGGGCATACGGACACGGTGCGCCGGTACTCATCGACGATTCCATGGCCGACATCATCGAGAAGGCCCGTGCCGAGGCCTTCGAGGCCGGAAGACGGGAAGGCTTTGCCGCCGGCCAGGCCGACATGGCTGGTGCCGCCGAACGGGTCCAAACCGCACTGGCGAACGCGGCCACTGATCTGGTCCGCATGCGCAGCGCGTGTGTTGAGGACGCCATCGATGCAGCCTTCGACGTTGCCGAGTTCGTTCTAGGCCGCACGCCCCACGACGATGGGGCCAGCCTGGGCCCGCGGATCGCCGAGGCCCTACAGGCCATCGACGACGAGGAAATCGTCATCGCGGTTCACCCTCAGGATTGGGAAGCCGTCGGTTCGGCGATCCGCCTGCCCAACGGAGTCTCCATCGAGCGCGACCCGTCGCTGCGGCCAGGCGAAGCTCGCATCGACGGACGCTGGGCGAGAGCTGAGCTGACGCGGGAAGCGGCGCTGTCCATTGCCCGGGAGGTCTTGTCGTGAGCAACCTCTTGGGTCCCGGTCTCGACGCTCTCCAGGTGGAGAGCCCGTGGCGCGTCACCGGCCAGGTTGCTCGGGTCACTACCCACGAGCTCGAAGTTCGCGGGCTCCGCCTCAAGATCGGCGACGCACTTCGCATCAGGGGCGCCCAAGGACTCCGGCAAGCCGAGGTAATCGCACTCACGCCTGAAGGTGCCCGGGTCCTGCCCTACGGCGAAGTGTCCGGAATCGGCAAGGGCGATACGGTCACCTCCGATTCTGCCGGTCTCACGATGCGGGTGTCGGAGCAACTCGTAGGTCGCGTCATCGACGGGCTGGGTCGTCCCCTCGACGGCGGTCCCGAGCTGGGCGGGGAGGCAATCGACGTCTCCGCACCGGCTCCGTCACCTCTGGAGAGGGTCCGTATCAACGACCCGCTGCCGACCGGAGTCCGGCTGCTCGACACCTTCTGCACCGCAGGCAAGGGCCAGCGCATAGGCATATTCGGCGGAAGCGGTGTGGGCAAGTCGACCCTGCTTGGCATGATGGCGCGGGGAACCGGTGCCGACGTGGCGGTGCTGGCACTCATCGGCGAGCGCGGCCGCGAAGTGAGAGAGTTCATCGAAGACGAACTCGGCCCCGAAGGCATGGCCCGATCGATTGTGGTGGTGGCGACAAGTGACCAACCGGCCTTGATGCGGTTGCGTGCTTCGCTGCTGGCAACCCGAATCTCGGAGTGGTTCGCCGACCGCGGTGCCCACGTGCTGCTCCTGATGGATTCGCTCACCCGGCTGGCGATGGCACAACGTGAAATCGGGCTCGCTGCCGGCGAACCGCCGACCGCCCGCGGCTACACGCCGTCGGTGTTCGCGTTGATGGCGCGCATGCTGGAGCGGGCCGGGCCCCGTGCCGCTGGCACCATTACCGGTTACTACAGCGTGCTGGTCGAGGGCGACGACATGAACGACCCGATCGCCGATACGACCCGGGCGATCCTCGACGGCCACATCGTGCTCGACCGACGCATTGCCATTTCCGGCCGCTACCCGGCGATCGACCCGTTGGCCTCTTTGTCCCGGCTGGCGCCGCGTCTGGTTTCAGAGGATCACCGGTCGCTGGTCATCGCCGCCCAGGACGCGCTCGCTGCTGCCGAGGAAGTGCGGGAATTGGTCGAGGTGGGTGCCTACGTACCGGGCACCAACCCAGCCGCCGACCGCGGTCTTGCCGCCAAGCCGGCGCTAGTCGAGTTTCTCCGTCAACCATCGCATGAGGTGGTGCCGTTTGATCAGGCGTGGGCGCAGCTCGATGCCTTGCGTGCTCAGATCGGGCTGGCGGCATGAGGAAGAACCCGTTCGACGTATTGGTGCGACTCCGCAAGATCGACGAGAAGATCGCGCGCAGCGAGCTGGCCAACAAGCGGCGTGCCCACGAGCTGGCAAGGCGCAAGCTCGAAGAGCTCAAGGCAAAGCATCGCGAGGAAATCGATGTCGGCGAACTGTTAGGCCCAGTCAATCTCCGTTCGCTTCAACTGCGGGGCATGGGTTCCTACGAGATGCTTTCCGAGGCCGCCGAGGTCTATCAGCATTCGGAGCGGGCGATGCACGCCAAGGCCGAGCAGTGGCGCCGGGCAGCTGCCGATGTCGACGCCGCCGAGCGTCTCGACGAGCGGCGCAAGCAGGAGATGGCTCGGGACGCGGCCAAGGCTGCGGAGAAGTCTCTCGACGACTTGATGAGCATGCTGCATTCCCGTCCCAAGGACGGCCTGATATGACCGTTGCCGCCCTGCAGTCGGTTGCCAGCCGCGTCGGGGAGATCCAAAGCCGCATCGATCGGATCACTCCGAGCGCAGCAACCTTCGCCGAGGCCCTCGAGGCAGCGCAGGAAGTGCCCACAGACCACTTCGTCGTCGCCGCCGCAGGTAATCGGTCGTCCGAAATGCATGCGTACCCTGCTCTTCCCATCGGGATGCTGGGCACCCCCGTGATGCTCCGCAGCGGACTGGGGGGCTATCCGCAGCTTGCCGATGGATCCTGGGTGGCTAGCTTGCCCGCGATCGGTCAGGCCTGGGCCCCCGAGATCGAACGTGCCGCCGCCAACGCCGGCATCGATCCCCGTTTGCTGGCAGCGATGGTGTGGCAGGAGTCCGGGTTCCGGCCGGATGCGGTTTCCCGGTCCGGGGCCGTCGGACTAACCCAACTGATGCCGGCAACGGCAGCCGGCCTGGATGTTGACCCTGCCGATCCGCTACAGAACCTGGCCGGGGGAGCCCGCTACCTCGCCTGGACCATCGAGGAGTTTGGCTCCATCGAGTTGGGCCTGGCCGCCTACAACGCCGGGCCCGGCACCGTACGCCGAGCCGGTGGTATCCCTGAGATTCCCGAGACGCAGGCGTATGTGCCGCGCGTCATTGAGTACTACAGACAACTTGGAGGGGTCGCGTGATGATCGAACCGCAGAACACAATGTTGCCGCTGGCGGAGTCGCGGCCCGTCGACACCCCGCAGGGCGAGGGCGAAGGTTTCAGCGAGATGCTGGCCCAGTCGCTCGGCATGGTCAATCACGTCGATCCGAACGCGGTTCAACAGATCAACACGAATCCCGGGCAGCAGGGTCAAGCCGGTGAGGGGGCGGCCGAGGAGGAATCGCCGTTTGCAGCGGACGCTGAGACTCCTGCCGTCGCAACGGCCGCTGCGGCGAGGCAGACTTCGGCACCATCGGTGAGGACGCCAGGCCACGCGGTCGTCGCAACTCCCGGCCCCGCCGCCCACGACCGGGCGGACTCGCCGCAGCGAGGAGCGTTCCGGGCTGCCAAGGCGACTCCCCGCACCGGTGTGATTCCGACGCTGCCGACACCGCCGCGCCCTGATGTTGCGGAGGGATCGTCCCTTCCGAGCAGCCAGGTCGGGCAGCCGCCGGTCGGGGGAAGGGAGGCGGTAGTGCCATCCGACCCGCCCGATCTTCCCGTGCGGGTTGGTCATCCCATCCAAGCAGAAGACCCCGGCAACTCGATCTGGAAACCCGCTCCCGAAGCCGCGCCGGTAGATGTCGAGGCCGGGCCGCCCACGGGCGACGGTGCAACTCCGGTCGATCTTCCCACAGCTTCCGGACGGCCCTCGGTTCCGAGCTCTCGGGGAACCGAGGCTGCCCCCGGCACAAATCCTCCCCTCGTCGATCGGAACCCTGCGACTGAAACGCCCGCTGGGCCCGAGCCAGTCACAGTACGGGACAAGTCTGAGATCACACCGGTTGCGGTGGAGGGTGCCCGTACTATCCCGCGTCCGCCCTCAGTCGATGCCGGTGCTCCGGTCCAGCCGGCGCGCGAGGTTCGCACGCCGCCTTCGCCGCGTATCGATCTGCTCCCGGATCGACCGGTCCGCATCGAGAACTCCCGGGGTCCGGTTGTGCCGCAGGCTCCGACTGCAGAACCCGCCACTCCGGGCGCTACCGAGCCGCTGTCGATACCTGCACCGCTGGTGGACATTGCAGGCCCCGCGGTGACTGGGTCGGCTCCGGAGATCCTCCGTCCGCAAGCTTCGGCCCTGGCGGAGCGGGTCATGCAGGCGATTGACATGCAGCAGAATCAACCTCCGCCGCGTTCGATGGTCGTCGACATTCCAGAGGTCGAGGGGCTCCGGCTGGTGGTCTCTGTGCGATCTGCCGGCCACGTCGCCGTGACCCCTGCAAGCGGATCGACCAACCCCGACGCCTTTGCGACGTTCGCCAACGACCTTTCCCGTGTTCTCGCCGAGCGTGGCTTCGTAATGACCGGCGACGGCAGGGGACGTGGCTACAACCCGTACGCCAATGAAGAGCCGGCACCAGCGACCCGGCGTTCTGCAAGCTTCCGCAGACCTGCCAGGACAGACAACGACTTGAGGATTTGAACCATGATTGAATCAGTAAGCGGCGCCGCGGCGAATCAGCCTGCGCAGGCCGGCAACGGGCTCGGGCAGCTCGACAGCGATGCCTTTCTTCAGCTGCTCGTTGCCCAAATGAGATACCAGAATCCGCTGGCACCGACCGACGCCACGGCCATGCTGGAGCAGACTGCCCAGTTCACCACTGTCGAAACTCTGCAAGCGATCTCCGAAACCAACCAGGCTCTGCTCGGTTTCCAGCAGACCTCAATGGCACTTGGTGTCGTCGGCAAGCAGGTCAATGCGATCAGTCTCGATGGGTATCCCGTTGAGGGAGTCGCCGAGAGCGTGCGGTTCACCGCCGACGGGCCGTTCATTCAGCTGGACAGCGGCATTGAGATTCCGATGGCCAATGTGATCGAGGTGAGCACTGCACCAGAGGAGCCTGCCGTATAGCCTGGAGGCATGGAGCAGGTTGCCGAGGGCTTGTATCGGCTGGGCCGCAAGCACCACAACTTCTACCTGATCGTGGAAGCGGGGAGCGCCACCGTCGTTGATGCCGGGGGAAGTCGGGAGCTACCCCTGCTCGAGTCGGCGCTCAGCTCGCTCGGCATCGGCCTCGACAAAGTCGAGGCGCTGCTGATAACCCACGCCCACACAGACCACATCGGTTTCGCCCGTCTGGCTCAGAATCAGGGAGTCAGCGTCAAGGTCCATGAAGACGAAGCGGCCTATGCGATGGATGGCGCCGCCGGGTCACAGGTGGGAATGTCGGATATCCCGATGTGGAAACCACGGGCGATTGCCTTCATCGCCGAAATGCTACGCGCGGGTGCGGATCGGGCATACCGCCTCGAGAACGTGGAAACAGTGGTTGACGGTGATCGCCTTGATCTTCCGGGTCGCCCACGGGTCATAGCCACACCGGGGCACACCGCCGGGCATGCCAGCTATCTGTTTGCCGATCGCAAGGCACTGTGCGCAGGCGACGTGCTGGTGACCGACGGTCTTGTCCGAGGAGGTTTTGGCCCCCAGATGCTGCCCGATGTGTTCCATCATGACGTCGTGGTGGCTCGGCAATCGCTCGATCGGCTTGCTGGACTCGAGGCCGAACTCCTCCTGCCGGGCCACGGCGCACCGTGGCGGGGATCGATGACGGCGGCGGTGGAACGGGCTAAAGGATGACGGCTAGCCGTCGAGTTCCTCAAACAGCGTGATCTGCAGTCCGGCGGGTGCCTCCAGCCGCGAGTTGAGCGAGCGCCAGGGTGTTTCGGTGGGAGTGGCGATGAGCTCGGCCCCACCTTCTACGGCGTATGCCGTCGCGGTCTCGGTGTCGGTCACCTCGAATGCGACCCGGATGTCGCGGCTGACTTCCCGACCGACTTCCAGCTGGTCGATGAGACGCCTCTGGGCAGGGTTGACGATCTCCAGAGTGGCTCGACCCGCCTGCAGTGCCATCACCAGAGCGTTGCCCTCGCTCTCGACGTAGAACTCCTCCGACATGCCGAGGACGTCTCGGTAGAAGGCGACCGCCTCATCGAAGTCTTCGGCCTCGACTACCAAACGCAGTTGTTTCACCGTTGGCTTGTGGTTCATGGTCGGCTCCTGCTCGCCTTCGTTGGAAGGTACCAGTCGGGCCGCGCGACGGGTTCCCCCCGCTGCCCAACGTGATCGTGCTTCCGCCTAGGGAACGCTGGTTCCAGCTCGATCATTCTGAGGTTGCCGGTGCACCTTTGAGGGAGAGCAGAGCTGCTGCACTTATGAGCGCAACGCCGGTGATGCGGCGCTGGGTTGTGACTCGTCCCTTTCGCGACAGCCACGATGAGAGTCGCCCAGCTGTGGCTCCGTAGAGGAACACCGACAGCCCATCGATGGTCAGGAACACGACTCCGAGGACGACGAACTGCGCCCAGACCGGCATCACAGACGCGGTGGGGTCGATGAACTGTGGAAACAATGCTGCGAAGAACACAATGGCTTTGGGATTGCTGGCTGAGGTCACGAATCCTTGTGCGTAGCGGGACCATGGCCTGCGTGTTCCGTCGTTGTCCTGCTGTTCGAGTTTGTCCTTGGCGTGCCTGAGGTGGTTGATCCCGATCCATGCGAGGTATCCGACCCCTGCCCACTTGATTGCCGTGAACGCCGTCGCAGAGTTCGTGATGACTGCTCCGAGACCGACGGCGGCAGCGAACATCTGTAGCGTGTTGGCTGTCAAGTCACCAGCGATGGTTGGAAGGGTTCCACGGGCGCCGTACCGCATGCCGTGAGCCGAGCCGAGCATGGTGCTCGGCCCCGGTGTCAGAGCGAGGACTACGACGGTTCCGATGTAGGCGACAAGCAGGGCTGACGACATCCGGTTATTCGACTAGGGCGATCGTGAGAAGTCAACATCCGCCTGGTCCCTTGGCGCGACGGTGGTGTGGTTCCTTGGGGCCGCAAAGCCGGGCTTGTCGACACCGGCCCCCGGGCTCGCAGCTTGTCCGTTCGGCTAGTTCACTGCTCGTCGCCGCCTTGGACTGAGACGGCGCGACGTGGCCGCGTGTCGTAGGATCAGCCCAGGCTCGGACGGACGCTTCTTGCCGTAACCGCTCGCAAACAAGGCTGCGCATGGATCCAGTATCTGACACCTTTCTCGTCGGTCTCGCCGAGATCTCTGCTGGCCTCACCGGGCTGTTCCTGGTGGGGATGATCTTCTACATCCAGACCGGGTACGACCGAATCGAGCGATCTCGCGAGGTGGTCGAACCGTATTTTCGAGCTGCCACGACGATCACGTTCATCGCCTACGCCATCCCGCTCTTTGTGTCACTGACCCTGGTGGCCCTGCCGATCGGGTGGAGCCGGCTGCTGTTCCTGGTTCTGGTCTTGGGCCTAGCGGTGACCGACGTCTTGACCGTCGCAACCGTACGCACGGTGATGCGGGTAACCCGTCTCGGATTGCTGATGATGATGGAGGTAATTGGCACAGCCGTGGTAGCGCTCATGGTGATCCTGCCCTTGGCGACTGGTGGTCTCAGTCCCGATCGGGAGGACCTGGTTCCAGCCCTACTTCTCAGCCTCGCGGTGGCCTTCTTGGGTACGTGTGTGTTGGCCCTGACACTCTTCGACATCGCCCGATTCGAGCGATCCGAGGCACCTCTCGCCGTGCCTGAACTCCCCGAGCGCACGGCGGACACCACCGATCCGACCGACGAGTCGGCCTCAGACCAAGGCACCGACCCGCTGCACTGACGCCCGAGTTGCCAATCACCGCGGCGCCCTGGTCGGTACCGTTGATGCGAAGAGGTGAAGCAGCCTAGGGACTTCAGAGACTCCGCATGCAGCGCGGCAACAGCCGGCACCTGGGTGGACAGCCAAGGAGGAACGAGATCGTGGATGCACTTCAAGGGACCGCGTTGATGGCGGCGACCATCACCATGGGAATAGCAGCGGGGGTCTACCTGCTGTATGTCTTCGCCATCATGCCGGGGTTAGCCAGGACCGACGACAGAACATTCGTCGGTGCGTTCCAGCAGATCGACACAGCGATCGTCGGACCATTCCTGCTTGTCTTCTTCATCGGTCCGCTTGCTTTCGCCGTTCTGGCTGCAGCGCTCCATCTTGGCGAGGACGATCGAACGACCTTGGTCTGGCTCGCCATTGCGATTGTCCTCCAGCTGACGGTGGCTGGTATGACGTTGCGGATCAACGTGCCGCTAAACGACGGGATCAAGGCCGCCGGGGATCCGAGCCAGATCGACGATATCGCAGCAGTCCGGGGACGGTTCAACGAGGCGAGGTGGGTCCGATCGAACAACGTCAGAGCCGTCCTCGCGACCGTTGCGTTCGGCTGCCTCGCATGGGCGTTGGTGCTCTTTGGGCGCGCAGGGTAGGGATGTCAGGGCTATCGGCCTGCCCAGCTGACCCTCCGGCCTGGGCCGTTGGAAGTCTGTTTCTTGTCCCCGACGCAAGATATGATCGAACATATGTTCGCTAAAGATGTCGAATACGGCAGCGAGACCGCGGTTGTGGTTGGGGCCCCCTCCAACCTGGAGGAGATTCCACCGGGATATGTACTCGCTGCGGTGCTCGATGACATCGACATCAACCTTTGCTCTGGCTACGACCGGGTGCGGGTGCTGCAGGCGCAGGAGAGGATGCGCAGCCACTATGCAGCGAGGTCGTATCACACGATGACCAAAGTCATGGATGCCATCGACGAGGACGACATGTCTGCAGATATTGTCGAAGAAGCAGCCGTGTCTGAGGTGGCAGCGGCTCTGCGAATCACCAGACGGGCCGCTGACGTGGAGATGAGTCTGGCCCTCGAGCTACAGCGGCGTCTTCCTCAGGTGTGGGATGCCCTGCTGGAGGGCAAGGTTGATGTGCGCCGCGCTCGCGTGCTGGTCGACGACACCTTGCACCTCTCGTTCGCACACGCCCAGGAACTGGTCGCCGGGGTGTTGGCTGATGCGGCACAGCTGACTACCGGACAGCTACGAGCCAGGTTGCGCAAGCTCGGCATCCAAGCCGATCCCGACGATGCCAAGAAACGCTACGAAGGCTCGTTGCAGGATCGGCGTTTGGTGGCAGAGGTGAACGACACCGGTACCGCAAACCTGCTCGGCATGGATCTGCCACCCCATGCCGTGGCGTCGATCAAGCGGCGCATCCACAAGCTGGCACTTCAACTCCGGAATGCCGGCGATACCCGCAGCTTGGATCAACTGCGCGCCGACATCTACACCGACATATTGCTCGAACGCCACACCCCGGTAGGTAGCCCCACAGACAAAGGCGTGGTTGATATCCGGGTCGATCTTCTGACCCTTGTCGGACTGGCCGATAACCCCGGCGATTTAGCCGGGTACGGCCCTGTCATCGCCGACATCGCCCGGCAAGTTGCTGAACACCAACGCGACGGCGAGTGGCGTTGGACACTGGTAGACCCCGACACCGGGATGCCCATCGACGGTGGCGTCACCAGGAGGCGACCCACAGCTGCCCAGCGCCGCAAGGTCACCACCCTCCACACCGGCTGTGTCCATCCCGGCTGCCGCATGCCGGCCCACGACTGCGACATAGACCACCGGAAGCCCTACTCCGAAACCGGGATCACATTTGCCGATGATCTGGCGCCGCTCTGTCGCCATCACCACATGCTCAAGCACCATGGAGGATGGAGCTACCAACCGCTCCTCAGCGGCGACTTCGAGTTCACCTCACCCCTTGGCCACCGCTACACCACCAGCGGTCGCGACCCGTGACTGGCCGCGATTTCGCGCCGTTCCACCCCCAGAATCGCTAACTAGTCACAGGCAATCCCAAGTGACCGGGTCCTGAAACCCAGCAAACTTGGCCTCTTTTTGCCTCATTAAGCGCTGCGGTCAACTTCCGACAGTTAGAAGCGTACGGAACAAGAAGCAGCCCA
>JASJAS010000045.1 GCA_030066875.1 Acidimicrobiia bacterium
TGAAGATCACCAGGACGTAATGGGCGAAACCCTGCCGGAAATCGCCCGCAGCCTGATGTCGAGCTGCCCCAAGAACGGCATCCTCGTCACCGCCGAACAGGACCCGGAACTGCTCGACATCATGTTCCACGAGGCTCGGAGGCGGGGCACCAGCCTCATCGTCGCGGACCCCACCAAGGTACGGCCCGAGGAGGTGGCGGCGTTCGATTTCATCTCGTTTGAGGAGAACATCGCCATCGTGCTGGCAATTGCCGAGTTGCTCAACATCCCCCGTCATGTAGCAATGGCGGGGATGGTGAAGGCGGAGCCTGATCCGGGCGTGCTCCGCATCGAGCGCTACAAGATCGCCGGCAAGAACCTCACCTGGGCCAATCTGTTCGCCGTCAACGACCGCGAGTCGATGGTCGCCGCCGCCGAGAAGCTGCAGCCCTACGCCGGTGAGAACACAACGTCGGTCGGAATCCTCAACAACCGGTCCGATCGGCAACGGCGGGCTTTGCAGTTCGCCGACATTGCCGTCAATGACCTCAGCTTCGACCGGCTGGTGACCTTCGGAGCGTATGAAGATCTGGTGACGAATGTGGTGTTACGGAACGGTTTCCCCGCCGCGCACCTCATCAACCTCGGGGAGCAACGCAACCCGACAATCGACAACATCATCGAAGAGGCCGTGGCCAACATGCCGACCGATGACGTGCTCCTCGTAGGCTTCGTGAACATCCACACCCACCAGGCCGAGATGATGCTCGAGTACTTCGAGAACGTTGCCGAACGCGACACGCGCAAGGGACGGAAGCATCTCGTTGCGGTCGCGTGATGTCTGGTAGGTCACGTCGTGCATGACTATCTCTTCGATATCAACACCGTCCGTTTTGCCTTCGTCATCGGCGTCCTCGCCTCGGTGTACGTATACGAACGGCACCACATAACGTCGGGAAGCATCGTGGTGCCCGGCTACGTCGCGGTCTTCGTCTTGCAGCCCTTGATCGTGCTGATCACATTGCTCAACGCGCTCTTCTCGTATTGGGTGGTCAACCACGTGATCGCCAAGCGTTTCCTGCTCGATGGAAGGAACAAGTTCTCGACGATCATGATCATCTCGGCAACGGTCCAGGTGGCGCTGCTCCAGGCCAGCCCAGCGACCCCATACCTCTGGGAATCGAGTATCCCGCTGCTGGTTGGTGTCGGCTACTTGGTTCCCGCGCTGATTGCCCACGACTTCGGTCGTCAAGGAATCAAGTTGACACTCCGCGCCGTGGGGATGGCGTCGGCGCTGGTTGCAGTGCCGATGACGCTGGCGATCATGTTCTTCCCGGATGTCGAAGCGAGCCGCCGTCTGGCGGGGTTCGGCGTCCTGGCTTTCCCCCCGGAGTGGATCCCTCTCGCCGTGCTCCTGTCGGCCGCAGCGGCCTGGGCGCTGCAATACAACTACGGCTTCCGATCGGCCGGCTACGTCGGGGCGGCCTATCTGGCGATGCTGACTACGAGCCCGATAAACCTGATCTTCCTCGGACTGATCGGATTCGTCGCTTGGGTGCTGGTCACTCGGGTATTCATGCGCACGATGATCGTCTTTGGGCGGCGCAAGTTCGCTCTGATGATGGTGAGCGCCAGCGTCATCTCGTGGGCAGGGGTGTGGATCGCGACAGGCTTGTTCGACATGAGCGTTGCTGCCTATGAATCGATGGCGACTGTTGCTCTGACACCGCTGTTTGTTCCCGGGCTCATCGCCAACGACTTGGAACGCTCCTCGCCCTTCCTCGTGTTCTCCGGTCTCATCTACTCGGTGAGCTTCGTGCTGACGACGACCTGGATCGTCGTGACTGCGGTCACCGGCTACTACGGGGGTTGGGTGCCGCAACCGATGGCGGTAGCGGTAGCCGTCATCAGCGGCCTCGTCGTGTTCGGAAACCAGTTCGTGCTGCTGAGCCGCTACCTGCGGGAGAACCTGCTGCGCAAGCTTCGCTCCCCAATCGTGGCTCGCGGCTAGCTACTCCCACATAGTCTGGCTGACACCTTCGGCGACCACCCACGGTCCGCCGCTGCCATCGAGCGCTACGACGAGAACCCGATCCTCGCTGTCGCATACCCAGGCGTAATTGCCGTCGGTGGTGATCCCGTACTCCCAGAAGGCGTAATCGCGGGGTCCGGTGACATCGATGAGCGTCTTCTCGCCACTCTCACCGTCATGAATCAGGATCGCGCGACCGTCGTCAGAACGGGCTCGCAGCGAGTCGGGGTACGGTTTCGGTGGCACATCGCCCTCGATGAACCGACCCCACTCGACTACTTCTTGGGTCGCAGGGTTGACCACCGATACATAATCATGGCCGTTGCCGGAGTGGATCCGCAGGTGGCCGTCCGTGTCCCAGCCCTCGAGATGAAGCCAGTCATCGCAGTACACCTCGTGCGACTCACCACTGGCGACGTCGAGAACGTGTACACAGTCGTCCGAGCCGTACTCGACGTACGCAAGCCTGCCCTCGACCGTGGGTCCTGCTTCGGTATACAGGCTGGGGAACTCGGGAGCAGTGGTTATTCCAAACGCAAGCACTACGGCGACAACGATGACAACGACTGCCCCCGCCGCTCCCAGCCAGTACATGGACTGACGGTTCACAGCGCCTCCCGGTGCCGGCTGAACCAGATCGCAAGACCAATGAGGATGAGCCCGCTGAAGAAGAGACCGAACATGCCGCCGAATGTTTCCCCGAAGAAGTGAAACATGAATTGGGGAACGAACACGAAGATGCCGATCCCGCCGAGGATGATGCTCAGCCGGTCCTTCATTACAACTCCCGCAGCCGCGAAGAGCCCTGCCGTTGCCAGCCCAAGCAGTATGCCGACAGACGCCAGATCCTCGAACGCAGCCATCTGCGCGCCGTAGAGCATGGCAATCCCGCCGAGGACCATCCCGACTGTTGGTCGGGGCACGACTTCGGCGCGGGTGACCAGCAGCCAGACCAAACCGTACGCCCAGACAACGAACCCGAACACATAGATCTCGGGTTCGGGACCGAGCGTCAGCGCAGCCATGATGGTGGTCAGCGCGGCGGCAAATAGCACAACGTGCTGAACGACCGAGCGTTGTCTCCACAGCATTCCTGCGGCGACCACAGTGGCGATGGCGCCGATGAGTGTCCAGGTGACCTCTATCGACAAGCCTGCGATCGGCTCGAACAGAGTGAACAACCCTCCGGCCAAAGCTCCAACGCTACCGGCCCAGAGAACGCTCGACAGCCTGCTCAACGCAGGTTCGGTGCGGTCGAGCAACCCTGCTCCGCCGGCAAAGAGCGCAACCGCAAGCGCCCCAAAAAGGCTGGCCTGCGCCCAGTCGGAGAGGTTTGCCCAGAACTCCGACACGAGAAACACTACGGCCCAAATGGCCAGGGCAACACCGACGTACCCGAGGATTTCAGTGATGATCGGGATCCTGTGCTCCGGCTCTAGCTCATCAGCGGCCGGAACCGCACTTCCCAACACGGATTGCCGCATCAGGTCGGCCTGCTCCGCAGAGATGATCCCATCACTCAGCCACACGTCGAGCTGCTTGTTGAGATCGATCATGATTCCTCCTTTCCCCTCAATCGTCGCGCTTGCCGACCCACACCGATAGGGGGACTCTCCCCCAAACCGGGATGGGGGTGAACCAGCGGCGCCGGCAACCACTCGAGGCCATTAACCTCATCCGGCATGCCGGGTCTTCTCGCCTTCCACGCCCATCCCGACGACGAGGTCACCTCGACGGGGGGAACCCTCGCCAAGTACGCCGAAGCCGGCGAGCAGGTAGTCGTGGTCACAGCCACGGACGGCGCTGAAGGCGAGGTTCACAACTACGCCGATCCCGACGAGGTAAAGCGGCGCCTTGTCGAGGTGCGAGCGGAGGAGCTGGCTGAGGCACTGCGCATCCTGGGGGTCGAACACCACGAGTCCCTCGGGTATCGCGATTCGGGAATGATGGGCGAACCGTCGAACAAGCACCCCGATTGCTTCTGGGAAGCCGATTTCGACGAGGCCGTCGGCAAGATGGTCAAGCTCATCCGCCACTACCGACCAGAAGTGATGACCATCTATGACCCCTTCGGTGGATACGGGCACCCGGACCACATCCAGGTGCACCGTGTGGGTCTCGCAGCCTTCTATGCGGCCCGTGACCTGGGTCGCTATCCCCTGGTAGACAATGAAGCAGAGTGGGCCCCGGCCAAGCTGTATTGGACCGCCTGGCCGCGTTCCAGGGTACGGGCTTTTGCCGACGCCCGCCTCGAACAGGGAACCATCGACAAGTCGACCCACGAACGCATGGCAGCCGCCGGCTTCCCTGACGACCAGGTGACGGCCTGGATCGATGTGCGCGATCGCTTCAAACAGAAGGAAGCAGCGTGGAAGGCCCACCGCACGCAGATCCCGGAAGACTGGTTTCTGCTCAACATCCCGGACTCGGTCGAGGAGGAAATCCTCGGACGGGAGGCCTTCGCCCGCATCGCCTCATCTGTCGCCTGCGACGAAACCGAAGACGATCTCTTCGCCGGTCTGCGCTGAAGAATCGGGCGGCCGCGCCCCAACTAGCCTGAAACCTCCGGATCGACCATTGGGGAGTTGCGATGGCCTTGGATATTGCTTCGATCGATGAGTTCGACGTGCGGGGAAGACGGGTACTGCTGCGGGTCGACATCAACTCGCCGTTGGATCCGGAGACAAAACGGATCAGCAACGAGAACCGCATCAACAAGAGCCTTCCCACAATCGCCGATCTGGCGGATGGGGGTGCACGCTTGGTGATCATCGCCCACCAGGGCGACGTGCTCGACTACCACAACCTGGTTTCGACGGAAGAGCACGCCGCCATCCTGACCGAGAAGCTGGGCCGCCCGGTGGGCTTCATCGACGACGTGGCCGGACCGGCGGCTCGCGCCAGGATCGGCGAGCTCGAGGACGGCGACATTCTGTTGCTCGACAACATCCGCATCTACGGCGAGGAGTTGAGCAGCTTCGAGCAGGCGGTCAAGCTGACCCCTGCCGAGATGACCCGAACCTACCTCGTGCGCCATCTTGCTCCCTTATTCGACCTCTACGTCAACGACGCATTTGCTGCCGGGCACCGAGATGCGCCTTCGATGGTCGCCTTCCAGGAGCTGCTGCCATCCGCAGCGGGCCGGCTGTTGTTCAGGGAAGTCGAGATGCTTCAGTCGGTTGCCGTGGACCCAGCGCGACCCTGCGTGTTTGCCCTCGGTGGGCTCAAGATCAGCGACGCGTTCAGCATGATGAGCCAGGTTCTGAGCGACGGTACCGCCGATGTGGTCATCACAAGTGGGGTCACCGGTGAGATCATGTTGCTGGCTTCCGGCTCCAGCCTCGGTGCCGGATCGGAGGGATTCATCAACGATCGCGGCCTCGACAGCTTCATCCCGATCGCACAGGACTATCTGGCCCGGTTCCCCGGGCAGATCCTGATGCCCATTGATGTCGCGGTGGATGACGACGGCCGGCGCGAGGTGGCGGTTGCCGACCTACCGGTGCCAGAATTAATCGTCGATATCGGATCGGCAACCATCGCCAGCTACGAAGAAGTCATCGCCGGGGCGGCGACGATCTTTGTCAACGGTCCCCCTGGGGTTTATGAGCAGGTTGCGAGCTCGGAAGGCACCCGGCGGCTTTGGACGGCGGTCGCCAATGCGGGCGGCACAACGGTCATCGGCGGCGGCGACACGGTGGCGAGCGCCGCCACCTTCGTCGACCTCGACGACATCGACTACGTGAGCACCGGAGGTGGCGCTCTAGTGCGGTATCTGAGCGGCACTGAGCTGCCGTTGCTCCGAGCGATGCAGCGGCGCTGAAAACCGCCACCTGGAACATCGCGCCAGCGCGAAAACTCGGTCTGTGTCGCGAAACAATTGCAGCTTGCGGGCTTGCCCGATCGGTCAGAAGGCCAGTAAAACTAGATCTTCTTCCCCTTTTGCGCAGGCTGCGATTTCGCGGGTTGAATGACTCTTGCGTAGTTACAGCCGTGTAACTATCATTGACTTCCCTTGCGCAACATATGGGGTTCGCAAGCCGCAGCGAACCACAAGATGTTGTGGTTGTTAATAGATCTGTGGATAAGTACACGTCTTGGGCGGGAGGCTCACGATGTGGCGGGAAGGGTGACAACATGGGCCAGGGATTGACCATCGAAAGGCGGTTCACCACCGAAGACCAGGATGTCTACGACACGGTGGAGTGGAGTAGTAGGGACTCCCGGATCACCAACCCAGATGGATCTGTCGTATTCGAGATGCTGGGTGCTGAGATCCCGGCTCAATGGTCGCAAGTGGCGGCCGACATCATGGTCTCGAAGTACTTCCGAAAGGCAGGGGTTCCCCAGTACGACGAGAGCGGCAACATAATCCTCAACGAAGAAGGGAATCCGGTCACCGGGCCGGAGAACTCCGCCCGCCAAGTCATCAAACGCCTGTCATCCACATGGCGCTGGTGGGGCGAAACCAACGGGTACTTCGCCTCTGAGGAAGATGCAGAAGCCTTCGAGGACGAGCTGGCCTACATGCTCTTGCACCAGATGGCCGCCCCCAACTCGCCACAATGGTTCAATACCGGCCTCGCCCATCAATACGGCATCACCGGCACCGAGCAGGGCTTCTGGTTTGTCGACCCAGAGACCGAAGAGGCCACACTTGCAGAGGACGCCTACAGTCGCCCTGCCCCGCACGCCTGCTTCATAAACAGCATCGACGACGACCTCGTCAACCCCGGCGGGATCATGGATCTGTGGGTACGCGAGGCGCGTCTGTTCAAGATGGGCGCTGGTTCGGGTGCCAACTTCTCCAACCTGCGCGCCGAAGGCGAACCGCTGTCCGGCGGCGGCAAGTCGTCGGGTCTCATGTCGTTCCTCAAAGTGGGCGACCGCGCCGCCGGTGCCATCAAGTCGGGGGGCACCACCCGGCGAGCCGCCAAGATGGTGATCGTTGACATCGACCATCCCGACATCGAAGCCTTCATCTCCTGGAAGGCCGAAGAAGAGAAGAAGGTGCGGGCCCTGGTCGCCGGTGGCTACTCGTCGGACTTCAACGGCGAGGCCTATGCCACCGTGTCCGGACAGAACTCGAACAACTCGGTGCGACTGTCCAACGGATTCCTCCAAGCCGTCATGGACGACGACGATTGGAGCCTGCTGGCCCGGACCGACGGCTCGGTGATGAAGACTGTCAAGGCGCGCGACCTGTGGGACCAGATTGCTGAGGCTGCGTGGCAGGCGGCTGATCCCGGGCTGCAGTTCCACGGCACGATCAACGAATGGCACACCTCCCCCGCCGAGGGCGAGATCAGGGCATCCAATCCGTGCTCTGAATACATGTTCCTGGACAACACCGCCTGCAACCTGGCGAGCCTCAATCTGGGGCAGTTTTACGACGACCGCACCGGTTCCTTCGATCTGGAGCGCTATCAGCATGCGGTACGGCTGTGGACCATCGTGCTCGAGATCTCGGTGACGATGGCGCAGTTCCCGTCGAAAGAGATCGCCGTCGGCAGCTACGACTACCGCACCCTGGGTCTCGGCTACGCCAATCTGGGTTCACTCTTGATGCGAATGGGCATCCCGTACGACTCCGACCATGGCCGCGCCGTTGCCGGGGCGCTGACCGCCATCGTCACCGGGTACGCGTATGCCACCTCGGCGGAGATGGCCGGAGTGTTAGGACCGTTCCCCAAGTACAACATCAACCGAGAGGCGATGCTGCGGGTCATTCGCAACCATCGCCGCGCCGCATACAACAAGGACAAGGGTGACTACGAAGGCGTGAGTCACTACGTCATGGGAATCGACCCCGGGCTCACACCGCTCGACATGCTGGAGGCGGCCCGGACAGCCTGGGACACCGCCCTCGCCCGCGGTGAACAGCACGGCTACCGCAACGCCCAGGTAAGCGTGCTGGCACCAACCGGGACCATCGGCCTCCTCATGGACTGCGATACCACCGGTGTAGAGCCGGACTTTGCGTTGGTGAAGTTCAAGAAGCTGGCGGGCGGCGGCTATTTCAAGATCGCCAACCAGTCGATCGCTCCCGCACTCGAGCGCCTCGGCTACTCGGAGCACACGATCCAGCGGATCATCGAATACGTGGTGGGCACCAACAGCCTGGCCCGTTCACCGCACATCAACATGGCGACCCTCATCGCCAAGGGCCTCACAGCGGACGATCTGCACAAGATCGAGGAGATCCTGCCCGGTGTGTTCGAGATCGGGTTCGCATTCAACCAGTGGTCTCTGGGCGAGGAGGTGCTGCAGCGTCTCGGCTTCACTGCCGAGCAGTACAACGACCCCGGGTTCTCGATGCTGAAGGCACTCGGTTTCACCGACGAGGAGATTCAGGAAGCCAACGACTATATCTGCGGCCGACAGACCATCGAAGGCGCCCCCCATCTCCGCGACGAGCACCTTGCGGTTTTCGACACGGCCAACCGCAACGGTCGTTTCGGGGAGCGCTTCATTCACCACACCGGTCACATTCGGATGATGGCGGCGGCCCAGCCGTTCATCTCGGGTGCAATCTCGAAGACCATCAACACGCCCAATGAGGTCAGCAGAGACGACATCGAAGAGTCCTACAAGCTCTCCTGGGAGTTGGGCCTCAAAGCCATGGCGATCTATCGGGACGGGTCGAAAGCCTCGCAACCGCTGTCGTCGCAATCCGATGACGGTTATGCGGATGACGAACCCGAAGACCTCGAGGATGCTCTCGTCGACGAGATGGAACTGGTGTCCCACGGCCGGGTACCGTGGCACGAGTCGCTCAAACCGGGGGTGTCGCCGGCAATGGCGTACGCCGACATGAAGCGGCCTCGTTTCCTGCTCCCGGCGCGCCGCAGCGGTTACACCCAGGAAGCCCGGGTGGGCGGGCACAAGGTGTTCCTACGTACTGGAGAATACGAGGATGGGACGCTCGGCGAGCTGTTCATCGACTTGGCCAAGGAAGGCGCCACGTTGCGCGGGATCCTGTCCTGCTTCGCAATCGCAGTCAGCAAGGGTCTGCAACACGGGGTGCCGCTAGAGGAGTTCGTCGACACGTTCACCTTCCAGACGTTCGAACCCCGCGGCATGGTGGAAGGCCACCCCAACATCAAGATGGCGAACTCGTTGATTGACTATGTGTTCAGGGCGCTAGGGGTGGAATACCTGCACCGTGACGATCTCGCCCAGGTTCCTCCCGACAGAAGCCTGGAGTTGCCCGAGCCACCCCAGGGGATGGCGGTCGATGCCGGCGTTCAGCTCGACCTGACCGACGCCGAGGCCGAGATCGCCCTCGATGCGACCGTCGAAGCTGCCGACTTCTTCGACGCCGAGGTGGTTGCCCCGGTCAGCGGCGGCTCGGGTTTGGCGGCGACCCAGGAGACGTACCGCAACAGCGGCGCCATTCCCTCCCCTTCGGGGGCAAGCGGCATGCCCACCAGCGGTGGCTCGGTAGCAACAGCCGCCGCGGTGCAGCAACAAGCAATGCAGTCGGCCATGGCCGACAAAATGGGTGATGCACCCATTTGCGACAACTGCGGCGCTATCACCGTCCGCAACGGCAGCTGTTATGTGTGCCTGGGTTGCGGGGGCACAACAGGATGTAGCTAGGGGCCGTGCCCGATCCGGGCATGCGCGTGCGGAACCTGCACGCAAGCGTGTCGGCCGCAAGCGGCCGACACGTACAGGAAGGCAACCAGCTACTGAGTGAGGGGTCCGGTGGGGGCCCCTCACTTGTGTTGTCGCCAATTGCGGGTTGCCTGATCTGACCAACGCGATCGCGACAACGGCCGGAGCGGCTCTAGGCGGCGACCTCGACGAGCGTCATCAGATCGATGCTGCAGCCGACGGGTACGGCTGCAGCTGCGACATAACCCTCACCCAAGTTGATGTCGGTCAGGTCGAAACCGTCCCGCGACACTGGAGAGACCCCAAGGACGCTGGTGGAGCTCGGATCCTGGTCGACCCCCCAACCGGTGGCCTTGGCCAGGGCCTCTTTGCGCACCCAGAGCCGCAGGAATTCCCGAACCATGTCGGGAGCCTCCTGAACCGAATATGCCTCAGGGGGTGTGAGCACTCGGTGGAGCATGTCTGGGTTCACCTTGGCGCCCTCGGTCTTCTCGATGTCCACCCCGACCGCCATACGGAACCCGGAAGCGAGCACCGCCCGACCGCCGGAATACGAGAGGTTGAAGGCGAGATCGGTCTCGGGAGTGACGATCTCGGGCTTGCCGTGTATGCCTTGCCGGAATCGGATGTCCGCTGCGGGATAGTCGAGGTAATCCGCCAAGCGCAACCGCAGCCAGGTATGTGCGGCAAGGTATTGGCGAAGAGCCGCTGGGGAAGCAATACCGAGTGCCCGACCGAGCTCGGCGACCGACAGCAGATCCTCATCCACCTCAATGGTCGTGAGGTCGACCGTCATCACATCGACGGAACGACTGAACATATCCCACCACCTGTTCTGGCCCGTGGCAGCCACGCCATCCGCCCCGCAAGCGGGTCCTACCGGATATGACCCGGGCTGCTCCCTGCACTGACATCGTATTGGGCCCCCCGGTGCCAAGCCACCACGGCCACCCAGGGTTGGCTAAACGACTGCACTCGTGCCGACCTGACTATGCGCAACTTTGATCCTTACCAGTCCAAACCAGGTCAGATACGCTTGATTGGACGCTCTGATCGGAAAGGGGACCCCGATGCGCCGCTCCTGCCTCCTCCTGGCTGCCAGTGTGACTTTGTTGCTATCTGTCATACCACCAGCGAGTGCGGTGCCGCCGGACAGCGCCGACCTGGAACGCGTCATCGTTGAGGTACGCAAGGGCACGACAGAACTCGGGAACCTCATCAGCCAAACCACCGACGCCTACGGTGGCCGGGCCGGTGCCACCTTCGAGCATGCCCTCCATGGGTTCGTGGCTGAGCTACCGAGCTCTGCAATCGCCGCGCTGGCGCGCGATCCGAACGTGATCCGCATCACCCCGGACTATGCGATCCGCATTGCCGACCAGGAGGTTTCCACCGGCTTCGATCGTGTCGAGGCCGATCTTGTGCCTCGTGGCGGTGCGCCTCTCGATGTCGACATCGCCATCATCGATACCGGAGTATCCGAGCATCCCGACCTCAACGTATTCCATCGGGTGGACTGTTCATCGATTTTGGGGTTCTGTACCGACAACGCCGGCTTCGACGGCAACGGGCATGGAACTCATGTCGCCGGCATCGCGGCGGCTATCGACAACGACACCGGCGTGCTCGGCGTCGCCCCGGGGGCGAGAATCTGGTCTGTGAAGGTTCTCGGTGCCGACGGAACCGGATTCCTCAGTTCGCTTGTCGGCGGCATCGACTGGGTCACCGGGCGCGCTGCCGAGATCGATGTGGCCAACATGAGCCTCACCGGGGAATTCACCAACGCAACGTTTGACACCGCCATCTCCAACTCGATTGCGGCCGGGATCACTTATGCGGTCGCCGCCGGCAATGACGGTGTCGACGCTGCCGGTTTCAGCCCAGCCAGCCACCCTGAGGTGATAACGGTGTCGGCCGTGGCCGATGGCGACGGTGCCGGTGGTGGTCTGGGAGTGCTCCTCAATCGGCCCGACGAAGCCGACGACGTCTTCGCTTCGTTCTCGAACTTCGGCCCTGCGGTCGACATCGCCGCTCCCGGGGTCAATCTCCTATCGACGTGGCTGGATGACGGCTACGCCATCAAGTCGGGGACCAGTGTTGCCAGTCCCCTAGTAGCAGGGGCCGCTGCTCTGTACATCGCCCAGCACGGGCGTGATGTCAACCAAGACACACTGATCGACAGCGCGGATGTAGCCAAGATCAAGGTCGATCTGCTCGGCGACGCCATCGCACAGACAGATCTATGCGGATTCAGCGGGGATCCCGATGCATCGACGCATGCGGAACCACTGCTTCTGATCAACGGTTCGTCCCTCGGCGGCGACGGTATTTGTACGGTGGCTACACCCGACGCAACACCTCCGACCGCACCCAGCTTCACCGCCGTCGCCAACGGCTTCACGGTTGAAGTCGACTGGTCGGCGAGCACCGATCCCGAGTCGGGCATCCTCACGTACGAACTGTGGCGGGACACCGTGCCTCCCAGCGGCGAGGTGATGGTCGCCGAAGTGGATCACACAGTTCTTTCTTTGGTCGACTGGCCCGAACCGGGAAGCCAGTTCTCCTATGAGATGGCGGCGGTCAACCGGCAGGGAATCGGCAGCGCCCGCTCTGGACCGATTGCGGTCACCATCTCCGACGCGAACCGCAGCGATGCTGGTTGGTGGGGGTTGGATGATGGTTCTGGTGTGGTGGCGGTTGATGGTTCTCCGTGGCACCGAGATGGAACTCTGGGTGGGAACCCGGTATGGGAACCCGCTGGGAAGATCGCCGGCGCCCTCTCGTTTGACGGAACCGACGACCGGGTAGATCTCGATGCGGCCATCCTGGACGGCGCCGACGACGTCACCATTGCGCTGTGGGTACGCACCAGCAAACCCGGCATCCAAGCGATGGTTTCGGGCGCCAATACCGGCAACGACGCCGAACTCGAACTGGTACCCATCTCCGACACCGCGATTCGTTTCTACACAGGCGAAACCACCAGCAGCTTTGTGCTGTGGGACGTTTCTTCCTTTGCCGACAACCAGTGGCATCACTTTGCGGTAACCCGTGACAGCAGCACCGACCAGGTCACCCTGTTCATCGACGGCATATCCAAAGGCACCAAATCCGCCGTGCTCAACCCGTTGACCATCGACCCCGGAGGGTTGCTGCTGGGTCAAGAGCAAGACACCGTCGGTGGCGGCTTCGACCCCACCCAAGCCTTTGTCGGCTCCATGGACGAAGTCCGCCTGTACACCCGCATCCTCACCAACACCGAAATCACCGACCTCGCGATGCAGGACGGCACTCCACCGACGGCGCCGGCGACGCTGAGTGCGGTCGCCAACGGACCCAACGTGGATCTGTCTTGGTCGGCGGCGGATGACCCAGAGTCCAGCGTGATTGCCTACGAGATCCGGCGCGGCATCAACCCCACGGCGACGACGCGGGTGACCGAGGTCGACGGCGCCACGCTCTTTTACCGCGATTCATCTGCCGTCCCTGGAGTCACCTACTACTACGAGGTCGTTGCCATGAACGAGGCCGAACTCTTCGGCCCGCCTTCGCCTCAGGCCACGGTGAACGTTGACAGCGGAGCCTCCGGCCTCGCTGGTTGGTGGGGGTTGGATGATGGTTCTGGTGTGGTGGCGGTTGATGGTTCTCCGTGGCACCGAGATGGAACTCTGGGTGGGAACCCGGTATGGGAACCCGC